>NZ_PTRA01000006.1 GCF_002943425.1 Siphonobacter curvatus | reverse complement strand
ACCCACTGAGCCGATGATGGGGCTGAGGGCATTACGGATTTCGTGGCTCATGGTGGAGAGGAAACGGGCTTTGGCCTGACGGGCGTCTTCGGCTTCGGCCCGGGCCCGTTCGGCCTGAAAGTGCTTGCGGCGAAGTTCGAGCAGCATGACTACCTGATAGGATAGGTCTTTGAGGGCTTGCAGCTGATCTTCACTGAGTTGCTTGGGCTTTTCGTCAATGACGCACAAAGAGCCTAGGGGATACCCTTCGGGAGTAATCAGTGGAATCCCCGCGTAAAAAATAACATGCGGCTCACCAGTTGTTAAGGGGTTATCGTGAAAGCGTTCATCTTCCCGGGCGTCAGCGATAATGAACGGAACGTTCGGGGTAAGAATGGCATGAGAACAGAATGCCAGTTCACGCGGGGTTTCGCTGACTTGGAGACCCTGCTTGGATTTGAACCATTGCCGGGACTGATCCAGTAATGTAATGAGACTAATGGGGGTACCACAAATTTCGGAAGCTAGCCGCGTAATGGCGTCGTAGGCCATTTCGGGTAGAGAATCCATAATTTTATACTCTTCCAAAGCCGCTAAGCGTTCGGATTCATTGTTAGGAATGGCTGGTTCGATCATGGCGGATAGTTAGGTAATAGCAATTAATCAGTGCTAACTGGAAGATTAGTCAACTGATGCGGACAAACGTACCTCGTATACCGTATTGTAGTGTGGGATAACTAGAACCTCGTTCATCAAAAGGGACGGGGTACTAAAGGTTAGTAGCAAAAATAAAATGTTGAGTTGGTAGCAGCAAGACTAATGCTATATCTTCTACTCAATTCATTCATTTTGAGTAATATACTTAGAAAACCTAAATCTATACACGGTATGGAAAAACCATCTGTATTTAGTAGTGTTTCCTCAAATACTAGCTAGTTTGAGATAATTACTTAGCCGTTGATAACGATTTAAAGCAGGTACATTTAGGAAAAGCACGTTACGTTCACTAACGATGGTATAGCGAGGTTGCATTCGAATATTAAAGGCTCGCTTGGTGACCTGATACCCGTCGCCTTTAAACCGGTAACTAGACTGTTTGGGAAGGTTTGAACGATAATGGGTATTCACCCATTTGTGATGTTTGTCATCCCGATCGGATGATAACATCAGATACGTAATTTTGGAGGTCAGGTCAGAATTAGCAAAATCCTCATAAAATTTCAAATCATCCATACAAGGCTTGCACTCGGATTCCCAAAAATTTACGTAGATGTAAGGCGTTTTGACCTGTTTTAAGATTTCCTCCAAGCGAAATTCCTTGCCATTAACATCCGTTACGAGTAGGTTTTTTACTGAATCAGTAAAAGGAACTTCGGCGGGTATTCCATTATCGATTTGGTGCAACAAAGAAGTAAATCGTTCGTCGTGGATTTGATTGTAAAGGTAAGAAAGGTTTTTACGCGTCCGTTTAAACTCTTCAGGATCCGCAATTCCCCAAAGGGTACGGCGGTGCTGAAGAATAACCCCATAATACAAATACTCACGGTTACGCCCCGTATACGTTTGATCAATCAGCTCAATGGCGTCATCCAGATTTTTGGGAGCAAGGGCTTGAAAAGTATACCTATGTAAACTGTAATAATAATCAGGCAAACTGGCGTATGAGGTATCTGAATTCCAAGGAAAACCTTTTAACTCTTCCAGGTATTCAGCTGGATAAGGTTTAAACATACCTTCGTCCGTCGTCGGCAGATTATCCAGTAAAGCACTTAGATAAGCGTATTTATTTTTCATTTTTAACCATTGCTGAAAACCGAGCGATATAGCTTGCCCCGCGTAATGATCCACGGTAGAATCAGCCCTGGCTCGCTGATCAATCAGCAATTGTTTTTGAGCTGTGAGGTCGTTAACAGAAGGGGTCTCAGCCATCTCAGAAAAACCAGATGGCGGAAGTAGGGGAGCAAGGGTTGTATCCGTAAAATACAGATAATTGCCGGGATAGTCAGCTTTTACCTGCCATTGAACCCGTTCGAGTCCCTCATAAGGTTTTTGAATAGTGATTGCCAATTCCACGGTTTCACCCGGCGTTACGTACGCATTTCGACCTAAAATTTTTAAAACTTTTGGTGCATCCAAATCAAATTGAATCTGGAAATTACCTCCCTGATCAACTCGCCCTTCGGTTAGTAAACGATCCTCTTTAATATCGTATAAGTGTTCTGCCACGGGGAAATATAAAAGGGGACTTTTAGTAGCCACGATTTTACCCCGGAGGGTAACGCGTCCTTTTTTTGTTTCAGTTTCAGTGGATTTTTCCGGGGAATGACAGCCGAAACCAAGCCATGCAAACAGAATAAAGAGTCCAGAATATAAACGCATATGATCAAGGTTTAGAAGTAGAAAAAATGATACGGCTATGGTAAGCAGCAGGACTGGCGGTAAACTACGAACGGAAGGGTATACACGCTAATTTATTTTTGACAAATTTGTTAGAAGATAGACTTACAGAAGCTAAACGCTTGTTTTACTTATTCCTATTTGAAACGATCCATGCGATTTTTCCTGCTTGCTTTCCTGGTTTTGATGATGAAGACGGTTCCTCTACAGGCTCAGCCGATCTCTCCTTTAACGCTCGACGGTTTTTCGCAGTGGCTAACCGGACACGACGAGCAAACCCAACAGCTACAGCCTGTGCAAGGGCGGCAAGCATTGATTGAAAAACGAGGCCGAGTACGTGCTTACGTCAAGTTTAATGTGAAAGGTTACGGTGAACTTTCGTTCCCCATTGACCCGCGTACCCCTTCGGGCGAAGAAGCCCGGCGAGTGGATTTAAGCCAGAGTCGGTGGCTGCGACTGCGGTACAAAGCGAATGTACCGGTTGTACTGCAATTGCGTCAAACGGGCGTTCATGGGGGTGTACATCCCCACATTACGCTTCCGGCTACTTCGCGATTTCGAACGTGTACCCTTTATTTCACTGCATTTACGGGTGGAAAAACGCCGCTCGATCTTTCCAACGTTGCTAAGTTTAATTTTGCATTACTAGCCAATGCACAGTCCGATCCTTTTGCAGCGTTATGGGTACAAGCCTTTCAAATTGATCACTATACGCCGTGATGCTGGATTAATCGACTCTTTTGTGCAAGCTACAGAAAGGGACGTTGTAGAAACACCGTGCCGTTAACGATGTTATTACCAGTAACGGGTTTACTCGAAAATCTTCGCTAACTAATAGTGTAGAGAAATCAATCATTCGAACGAGCCGCTTACCCATTAATCCCCAAGCGTATGACTACCGCCTATCTGTCTGACTTTGCCGATTCGTTAGATCCCACCACAGCGGAAGATTATCAGACCTTAATTGAATCCTTCGCTCAGGCTTTCTGGGAGACAGATGCTCAGGGATTAGTCGTTAGCGACTCTCCTAGTTGGCGAACCTATACGGGTCAAAGTCTGGAAGAGTGGTTGGGCGAAGGCTGGATTACCGCAGTTCACCCAAATGACCAGACCTATGCACTTCAACAATGGAAAGAAGCCATTGCTAAGAATAGACCCGTCGATGCTGAATTTCGACTAAAACGCCCCAATGGAGGTTGGCGTTGGACTAACGTACGGGCCACCCGGATTTACAACGCTGACGGTACCGTAAAAAAGTGGCTGGGCATCAATATTGACATCAGTGATAAAAAAGAGATAGAATACAATCATCTCCGATTGATGGAAGCGACTGCCCAGCAGGCCACGAATAAGTATCAGAAGCTCTTTAATTCGATGGAAGAGGGGTTTGAGATCCTGGAACTTATCCGAGATGATACGGGCAAAGGTGTTGATTTTCGATTCTTGGAAATCAATCCTGCTTTTGAGCGGCTGGTTGGAATGCCCATTGAACAGGCTCTGGGCCGTACCTGCCGGGATCTGTTTCCAACCGTCGATGATTGGTGGATTGAAACCTATAGCCGGGTCGTAGATACGGGTCAGGCCGCCCAATTTCAACATTATTTTAAAGAAACCAACTGCTGGTACAAAGTTTCCGTATACGCCACGGAAGGCGAGCATTTCGCTCTGGTCTATACGGATATTACCGAGCAAAAAAAAGCCGAAGAGACGCTGCGACACAGTGAGATTCGAAAGGCCTTTTTACTAGAATTAAGCGATGCAATTCGGGATCTGACCGAACCCCGAACGATTCAGCAGGAAGCCATACGAGTACTCAGACAGCACCTGCAGGCCAGCCGGGTTTCGTATACGGAAGCTCTATCCGATAAAAGCCTGAAAGTCATTGCAGTCGACTCGGCTCCCGGCGAAACAGACCTGCTGGGCCAGTGCTTTCCATTTACTGATTTTACACCGGAAGTAATTGAAGAATGGTGTGCGGGTCAAATGAGCTTTCGAAATGATGTTACGCAGCAAGAACATCTTTCCGAAGAGCAAAAGGCTATTTATGAACGTCTTAATCTCAAAGCTTGGGCTACTATTCCATTGGTTAAAAAGGGCGAACTAGTGGCCATGATTGCCATTCACTTTCCAGAACCGCACGTCTGGACCCCTCCCGAGTTATCCTTGCTGGAAGATACCGCCGAGCGGATTTGGGCGGCTACCGAACGAGCCAAAGCCGAAGTCATTTCCAGGCAGTCGGAAAAGAAATTACGAACGCTGTTTGATTCTATGGAAGAAGGACTGGCCCTCTGTGAGCTTGTACGTACGGCCAATGGTCAAGCCGTTGACTTTCGTTTCCTGGAAGTAAATCCGGCTTATGAACGGCATACGGGTATCGCCAATGAAAAGGTAGTCGGTCGTTTGCGAAGTGAAATCTTACCCGTGATGGATCCTACGGTACCGCTATATGATCGGGTCGTACGGACGCAGGAGTCCCTGCACATCGAACAGTTTGCTTCATCCCTAGACCGTTGGTTTGAGGTGAGGGCCGTAGGGTACGGAGCGGAACGTTTCGCGGTTTTCTTCTCTGACATTACACTGCGTAAAAAAGCCGAAGAAACCTTACGTAAAAGTGAAGAGCGACAGAGCTTTTTGTTAAAACTCAATGATACGCTGCGTCTGCTGATCGATCCTGTTCAAATCCAGGGAGAGGCTTGTCGTTTACTGGGAGAACAACTGCAAACGGATCGGGCCTGCTACGTCCGAATCGATGTACCTCAGAAGCAGATAGTAGTCGAACGGGATTACACTCGCGGAAAGGGTCCTAGTCTGGTAGGGACGTATACCTTTAGCCTGGTACAGCCCCTGATCGAAGTATTGCAAGCGGGCCATGCGTTCTGGTCGAACGATCGATTACCGGACGCTCATTTGTCGTACGTGGCCCTTGCGGTTCAATCCTTCCTATGCATACCGCTGATCAAGGGAGGGCAACTGATTGCGGCTCTTGCGGTGGGTAGTATTAAACCCCGTACCTGGACCAGCGAAGAACGGGAGTTGATTCGGGAAGTAGGCGAGCGTACCTGGGAGGTCGTCGAACGGGTACGGGTCGAAAAGGCACTGCGGGATAGTGAGGAACGTTTGCAATTAGCCTTATCGGCGGGAGAGATAGGAACCTGGCAATATCGGCTGGAGACCAATGACAACATTCTTGATTCCAGTATGAGTCAATTACTGGGCTTATCACCCGAAACGCAGATTATTCCGCAACAGGCATTTATCGACGCGATTCATCCCGAGGATCGGCCTCTGGTGGAGCAAGAGGTACGGTTGTGCCTTTCGCAGGGGCGTGAGTTTAACCTGGATTTCCGGGTACAACGTCCCGACGGTACCGTAATCTGGCTGAAGGACAAGGGAAAAGTAATGCGGGATGAAAACGGTCTTACCCAATTTGTAACGGGAGCTGCTTTAAACATTACGCAGCGTAAGGAGGCCGAAGAAGCACTTCAGCAGGCGGATCGCCGTAAAGATGAGTTTTTGGCCATGTTGGCCCACGAACTTCGTAATCCGATGGCGACGATTCGCAATGGCCTGCAAATTCTGTCGCTGCATACTACGAATGATCGGCAACACGAACATACCCTGACTCTGATGAACCGGCAATCGGAGCATCTGGTACGACTGGTCGATGATTTGCTGGATGTAAGCCGGATTAGTCAGGGGAAAATTGAATTAAAGAAAGAATCGCTAGATCTGGTTGAACTGGTCACGGAGGTCGCTCAAATCGTCCGACCTCAATTCGAAGAACGACGTCGCCAGTTACACCTGAACCTGCCCGACCGTCCGATTCGGATAGAGGCCGATGCTCTGCGATTGAGTCAGGTACTCACCAATTTATTAACCAACGGCGTCCGGTACACCCAAGCGGAGGGGCAAATCGAGTTAGTACTGAACGTCCAGGAGGATGAGCAGTATGGTCAGGCCGTGTTACTACAGGTACGAGACGATGGAATCGGTTTAGCGGCGGATCAGCTGGTATCCATCTTCGACTTATTTGTACAGGTCGACAATTCAGTAGCCCGTTCCGAAGGTGGCTTAGGCCTGGGCCTTACGCTGGTTCGGCGGTTAGTCGAGCTGCACGGAGGACGCGTCGAAGCGTATAGTGCAGGTCTGGGGCTGGGTAGCACTTTCACGATTTATCTACCCAATCTGCCCGTTCCTTCGCCGCAGCCCATAGTGGCTCCTCAGCCTCAAACCAGCGTTCGTCACCGGATTCTGGTAGTCGACGACAACCCCGATGCGACCTTAACACTAGGCATGTTACTGGAACTGAAGGGCTACGAAGTGTTTACTCAAAATAGCGGTCTGGAAGGAATTCGGGCGGCAGAACAGCTACGCCCGGATGTCATTTTACTCGACATCGGTATGCCGGAGTTAGACGGGTACGAAACCTGCCGATTACTCAGAAAAGAAGCCTGGGGGCAGCACATCTTACTCATTGCACTCACTGGCTACGGCCAATGGAAAGATAAACGTCGTACGCAGGAAGCCGGTTTTGACGAACATCTGGTGAAACCCGTTAATCTGGATCTGCTGACACAAGTCATCACCGATCGATTGAAAGGGTAGTGAAGCCGTACGGACTTATAAAGTCAACCGATCGGTTTCGTTCGATAGGAAACCCACATCGGTAAAACCCTGGCTGCTGTCCCTAAAGCAACAGCCAGGGGAATGACTTTAAATTTGTAGAGCGACGAATACGGCTCCGGTTTTTTCCTTATTCTGAGCCGTTTCAAAGGCCTCATTGATCTCGTCCAGCGAAAAACGGTGCGTGATGAGTTTCTGAGCATTGAGCTTCCCCTTGGCCAGTAAATCCAGACACATCTGCATTTCCGAGTAAATGTCCCAAAACGCGTAACTGGCACTGCAAATCAGCTTGATTTCCGACATCTGAATATGTTGCCATTCCAGTGGAATAGACGTTTTCCCGGTATCGAATCCCCCCACAATAACTACTTTTCCCCCGATTCGGGCAAACGATACGGCCTGGGGTAACGTTTCGAGCATCGAAGGGCCACCGGCACATTCGAAGGCAATATCGACCCCCCGGTTTTTCGTAAATTCCATCACTTTGGCATACCCATCCTCTTTTTTCGTATTCACAACCAAATCCGCACCCAGTTCCAAAGCCAGCTCCAGCGATGTGTCGACAATATCCAGTACCATCACATCCGCTCCGCAGGCTTTAGCCAGCTGTAACTGACCAAGGCCGATGGGACCCGCTCCAATGATGGCAACTTTATCGTTTATTTTGATTCCACTGAGCTGAATGGCGTGCATACAAACGGAAAAGGTATCCAGTAACGTAGCTTCCTCAAAACTGACGTGATCGGGTAACGGATAGAATTTTTTAGCCGGTCCAACTACGTACGTAGCAAAAGCCTGTGAAACCGTATCCATGCGAACTTCATAGAGATGCGGACATAAATTATACTGTTGCACCCGGCACCACTCACAAGTATCGTCGCCGAGTACGGTCTCAATCACTACTCGATCTCCCGGTTTTACGTGCGTCACTTCTGGACCAACCTCCACGACTTCGCCCGCCATTTCGTGCCCCATAATACGGCATTCCAGGTGCGGTTCTTCTTTTTTCCAGTGTCGAAGATCCGTACCGCAAATGCCCGCTACCCGAATCCGGGCCCGTACCCAATCCGCTTTGGGTAGCTGAGGCGTTTCAACTTCTGTCACTTCAAATTCGCCCTGAGCCGTTTTCAGTGCTGCTTTCATCGTAGCATCCATAGGAGTTTCGTAATAAAAATGAATAGGTGGATCAGAGAAAAGATTACGAATGAAACGGTAAGGTTCCTGGTATTTTGTGAATGAGCATTTTCCAGTTGCTCTGCTGTCACGCTGGTCAGCGTAAACGATTGATAGGATTTTACTCAGACGTTGAAACGAGCTATTCAGACATTCTAGTTGCTATTTAAGTCGTTAATAATCAGGGTCTAAATGCAAGGGATTGGCAAAAATTATTAGGATTGAATCAGCCTGAAAGTCTCTAGGGAAATGGTTGGTACCCATACATAAGATCGGTTTTGGTGGAACGAATACCCCTGCGTACAGGAAGACATTCGTTCATAAAAACAGAAAATACACGTGCCAGTCTATACGCTTTAAAAATCAGCGACAAGGCCGGGTCATTTTCAAGCTTAGAAAAGGTTAGGCTGAACCATTTTTTCTCAAGCGTTTGGTAGAATGCAAGCCGACCTGTATGTTTGCAAAACATACTAACTGGTATTTTATGTCAAAAGCGGCTACTACTCGTTTGATGATCTTGCAGAAGGCTTTTGAACTGATGTATCGAAGGGGATACCAGGCTACCAGCATCGACGATATCATTGCTACGACACAAGTAACGAAGGGGGCTTTTTACTACCATTTCAAGAATAAGGATGAAATGGGCCTAGCCGTCATTGCGGAAGTAATGGTACCGGCCATGCAACAGGCGATGGTTGAAGCCTTACGAAATTCGACGGATCCGGTGGAGGATTTGTATGCGGTCGTGTATCGTCTGCTATTACAGGATCCTTTCTTCGAAGTGCAGTATGGTTGTCCAGCAGTCAACTTTATTGATGAAATGGCCGTATTAAACACGGCTTTTCAAAAGGCACTGGCCGGACTCGTTCAGCAATGGGATCAGGCGATTCAGGAAGCTCTGCGACAGGGCCAAAACCGACAGATCATTCGCGATGAAGTCAACCCCGCTCAGGTAGCCTCCTTTATCATTACCGGTTATAGTGGCGTACGGAACTTGGGTAAAATTCTGGGAAGATCATCGTATCTGGTGTATCTGAAAGAACTGAAAAGTTACTTACAAACGTTACGCTAATTTTTTATTAAAAACATACCAATCAGTATTTATTTTTCTCCCCTTATGTACCCTACCTTACTTTTTTTGCATTCCATTTTTCGATGGCTGGTTCTGCTAAGTCTGATCTACGCGTTGGTTCGGGCTATTCAAGGGTATCGTTCCGGACGCGTTTTTACGAAAACCGATGATTCCGTACGCCACTGGACGGCGACCATCGCCCACGTACAACTCCTGATCGGAATCATCCTGTATACACAAAGCCCTTTGGTATCTTATTACTTTGGTACTTCCCGCAAGGAAGCACTAGCCGAGCCTTTCTTTTTCAGCATTATTCACATCGCTCTGATGTTGTTGGCGGTTGTGGGTATTACGCTAGGATCTTCCATGGCCAAACGTAAGCCCACCGCTAACGGTAAGTTCCTTACGCAGATCGTGTGGTTCTCGCTGGCCTTGCTACTGATTTTCGTAGCCATTCCCTGGCCCTTTTCTCCCCTGGCCACTCGTCCTTATTTTAGACCCTATTAACCATGCAAAATCTGCTCAGTACCAGCGTTGGCCGCCTTCGGATTCTAGGCTTTCTGGAAGGTGTATCTCTTTTAGTCTTGGTGTTTGTCGCCGTACCTCTCAAGTATTACGGACAAAACCCGGCCTTATCTAAACTCGTCGGGCCTATCCACGGCGGCTTGTTTTTACTCTTTGTGATCAATACCCTCAGTGTGGGCGTAGAGCAGAATTGGCGATTCAAAACTACTACCTGGAAAGTACTCTTAGCCTGCGTAGTGCCCTTTGGAACCTTTTATATTGATCGGTATATCCTGAGTCGGATACCCATGAAATCCTAGTAACGTCGGTTCCCGTTCGCCGGAGTATTCGCTACGGCGAACGGGGTTAAAATTAGTCCCATTCACGGATTACGTCATTCGACCGCCAGAACGTAGGCAGATCCTGCCAGAGTTCGATGGCACTCGCATAATCATCGGGTTTATCCATAAAACCCTGTACTCCGCGAGCGTAAGCTCGATCCACGAGTTTGTCCGTACCATGCATCGAAAACATGAGTACGGGAATTCCCTTCCAGGATTCACTCTTTTTGAGCTGATCCAGCAATTGTAAACCATTAATACCGGGAAGCTCGTAATCCAACAGAATGAGATTAGGAGATTCATCATGTAGGTACAAAAGAGCGTTTTCCGCTGAATCTGCAAAGATATAATCGCAGGAGATGCGACTTTTTTCGTGCCCTAACGCTAATAAGGACTGATACTCTTTGTTGTCTTCCACAATCAATACTACTTGTTTGTCCTTTCGTTTCATCTCAGGGCTTTTCGTCGGCGTATAGCATTTCAAACATGCTGTTTGAACCCCAAAAGGCTGGAAATGTTTTATATTCTGCTTCGGAAAGGGGATATTACTGTAATCTTTCTAGCCAACCTCCTGAGGATTAGAACACTAATGCGTATCTTTATTTTAAGATTGTAATAAAATTGCTTCACCAGCTCAGCCGAGTGATTTGACTTACGGTAAGAAATGCACAGGTACGCATGAGAAGTAGTGTCGGCCATTCATTACCCGGTATATTGCAGTGATTCAATGATCTTTGAACCGGTATGACTATGGAATCTCTGGCTGCTTATCTGATTGCTCAACGAAGGGTTTTACTTGAGCAGTGGCAGGCCTGGTGCGATGCAAATCTGTTTAGCTCCCGGAACGATTCCCATACAGTATTTCAAAATCGGATCCCCGAATTACTAGACCGTTTACTTGAACAACCTATAGCCCGGGATACTTACAAGATAGCGGCTCAGCACGGTTCGCAACGCTACCAACAGGGATATTCCCTGGGAGGCTTACTTCGGGAAATGGCGTACATCCGAAAAGCTACCGGGTGTACCATCCGGGCGTATGGGCAGCGTTATGCAACACCCGTAGACGATGTATACGAACAAACGAGTACCTTTTGGGAGGAAGTAACCGGGGCGGTTGTTGAGCAGTTTACGGCAAAACAGACCGAAACACAACAGCAACAGACGCAAGCGGTCCAGCAAACGCTCAACCGCTTGTACCAACTAGAACAGGAACGTCATGAACTGATGCGGATAACCACCCATGACCTACGCGGTAGCTTAGGCATGGTAGAAGGAGCGGCTGCACTGATCAGCCAGCCGGACCTTACTCCTGAACAACGGCAACAGATTTTACAAATCCTGCACCGAAATTTAGAAAATGTTCATGGGCTGGTCGAAGATATAACGGACTTGGCCCGCCTTAAAACCTTAAAAGAAATACCGGAAACCTTTGATGTGGCGGCCCTGCTCCAACACATCATCGAAAAAACCAAACCCCAGGCTCTGGCCCGGGGTTTAACACTCCTGGCTAACGGAGCGGAGTATTTGTCGGTAATGAATGACGCCCATCAGACGGAGCGATTGATTCAGACGCTATTGGTATACCTGATTCGTCAAACCCCGGAAGGATCGCAGCGAGCGGGTAAGATTATGGTATCTTGGGATACCCGCAATGACTCGGTCTGGGTGGTTACGATTCAGGATACGAATCCAGTTCAACCCCTGAAAGTGGCTCAATTACAACGACTTTCCCAGGAATTAACGCAGCAAGAAAACAAGGGTACCAAACAAAACCTTAGCGAAAACCTATCCTTGTTTTTAATCAAACACCTAAGCCAATCCATCGGAGCCAGCCTGTACGTAGAGCCGCTTGCAGATGGCAGCATACGGTACGAAATCCATTTTACGGGAATCATTTCAAGTATAGTCGAGATGACTGCCTGAAACGTCTAAGGAATTTTTTCGTAGCGGTACCAGCTAAAACTACGGGGTGTAGGTAACTGAAAGGCGACTTTAGCCTCTGTCCCCACTTGCGTACGAAAACTCTTGCCTTCGCCAGCCAGTAGGGTGAACGAGTAACGCCCCGGAGAAAGCTTCATCAATGAAAAAATACCTTGGCTTTGCGGATGATCTTCCCTGAAAACCAGTACATAGCCCACATTCGGCGAATCGAGCAGGGATTGAAAACCCGTCCAGCTCGTACCCGTCGGCGTATCGCCCACCGGGAAGATGGCACCCCGGTGCCAGTCATGACTGTGTTTTCGGTAAATACCGATCAATTCTGACAGTTTAAAAGCCTCCTCGGGTAAATTGCGAGCTTCCATCCAGGCCAGCGGCTGTCCGGGCATGGTTAGTGCAAAGAGGTAGTCGAAGGAATACCGACTCGGACTATACGGGTCGTCTTTGGGGTATTTATCCGTGTTTCGCCACTTGTTTAGAAATTCAATTTGCAGGCGTTGCGGGGGTACGTACCGCGAAAGCATCCATAAATTTCGCAGCGTATAGTGAGGATAGTAATTAGCCCAGTCGGTGTATCGATTTTCCAGAAACAGATTTCCGTATTCGTAAAAATAGTGATAGCCAAACCGCCGTCCTGCGGTCACATCGAGGTTAAACAAGGCCTTTCCCTGCGTAACCTGCATGACGGTATCGAGCATGTGGCGAAAATTAAGTTCCGCCTGCTTGTCGGCAATCCGGACGCCATCAATCTTCCACATGTGAATGCCGTAAGTGCGGTACTGATCGATGAGTACCGACGCGTCTTTATCCCAGTACTTAAAGCTGCTGTCTATGCTCGGATTAAACCAAGTCGAAAGGGAAATTCCGGCTTTCTCGGCATCCTGCCGGAGTGACGTAAAACCGTTGGGAAATTTAGCGGGGTCGGGTCGCCAGTAATCCGGCTTTTGCCAGATGTTCGTAAAACTGCCCCCTTGGAAGGCCGAGTTAGCACTCTTGCCCTGTTGCCAGCCATCGTCCAGCTGAAAATGCGTAATGCCCAGCCGGGCGGCTCGTTTCAATTCCTGCCGTACGAAGGATTCGTTAATATTTTTATCCTGTCCGCGGTCGCCCCAGGTATTGAGCAGAATCATTTCATCCGCGGGCGACTGCCGAAGTTGACGCTGATACGAACGAAGAGCCAGCAGGGCTCCGGTTTCCGTGCCATCACTAATGCCGAGTACTACGCTGTAACCCCGTATCCAGGCATCGGGACGTAGATCCTGCGGTGCAATACCCAATCCAGCCACCTTCACTTCGTTGGTTTTCAGGGTAAAATCAAAACCCGGATACGCCAATTGTACGCCGGATACGGGAGCCTCTTTCAGAAAAAACCAGCCCGCCGGTTGACCGACTTCCTGGAAGAACAGCAGGTTGCCACGTAAGCGTACTTCCTGACGATAGGCCAGGCGAGGATACTCCTGCACGAGGGTATTATTCTGATCCGTTGCATCGAAGAACTCGACCGCCTTAGCCTGTACGTGCAGACTCGGTAGCGTCAATCGATCCAGGAAAGCAGCCTGGGCCTGTCCGGCCTGTTGGGCCGCCTGCGATTCGATGTTTCGCAGGTCATAGGCCGCGGTTTCGCTCCGCTGCTCGGTTACCGATAGACGACCCCTGAGGTGATAATCGCAGGCAATGGCCGGGCAATCCGGATAAATCCGGAAGACGCGTTTGAGCCACAAGTCTCCCAGGGGTGTCAGTACTTCTGCCTGTACATACGCTGGTGTAGTAGCCGTAGCCGCGACGGTTTTACGGGTAAAACTTCCTGGAACCGAAGCCGAAACCGTAGTATTCGGGAAAGAAAAATCCGGTTGCTGACTGTTCAGATTCCAGCGTTTGTTCCGGGCTTTGTCGATGACGGCCACTGTACGTAACTGTCCCTGATTGAACAGATACAGCCGTTCGATGAAGGCATTCCCCAATCGTAACGTATCACCCACCAACTCAACCCGGCAGGAAGTCAGCGATGATTGAGCGGAGGCTATCAGAGAAACCAGTACTAAACCTAGACTAAGTCGAATGCGTAAGCTCATAAAACTAAGAAAGCCGGGCAGGTTCACTGCCCGGCCTATTTAATTAATACCCCGGATTTTGTTTGATTTTGTCGCGATTGATGTCAATCTGAGCCTGCGGAACCGGAAAAACGAGATTGTTTTCCGTCAGCGTATTCACCAGTCGAATTTGATCTTTCTTACTGTTGATCACCGAAATGGCCCGTCCTGTCCGTACCAAATCAAACCAGCGGTGCCCTTCAAAGGCCAGTTCTACGCGTCGCTCCTGTTCAATGGCCAGCCGGAAGGCCGCCTGATCGGGAACATCAGCGGTGGTTTTAGCTTTTAATCCGGCCCGCGTACGAATCCGATTGAGATAGGTGAGGGCTTCGGGCTGGTAGGAAACCTCGTTCAGAGCCTCCGCGTACATTAACAAAACGTCGGCGTAACGAATCAGCGGGATGTTGTTGCCATTATCGCCGCGGGTAACGGGTACGTCGTAATACTTTTTGACAAAGTTTGCCGGAATAGTCTGACCGCTGGCGTTTACGTAAGAAGTCGCCAGCGATACGTCTTTCCGGACATCACCCGCTTCGTAAGCGGCAATCAGATCGGCCGAGGGCTGGTTATTTCCCGAACCGCCAAAGGCAATGACCGCATTACCAGAGTTTTCCGGAGCAAAGTCATTGGGCCAGGGATTACCCTCTCCGGCTCCGCCCGATTTATACTGCACATCGAAGACGGACTCTTTGTTGTTCTTATTACTCACCTTAAACACATCGGCATACGAAGGTAGGAGGTCATAGACATTCAAATCGATCACTTCTTTCAGTTTAGACGCCGCTGGTGCGTACTTCCGCTGCGTCAGATAGACCTTTCCCAGAAGTGCTTTGGCGGCTCCCCGGGTAACCCGACCCAGGTCGGCAGCCGCGTACGAAACGGGTAATACGCCTTCGGCTTCGCTCAGGTCTTTTTCAATCTGGGCGTACACTTCGGTTCGAGGCGAACGGCCATAGGCATAGCCTTCATCCGGCGTAGTCATCGATTTGAGTACCAGCGGTACATCGCCGAACGTCCGAACCAGATTGAAGTACACGTGAGCCCGTAAGGCTTTTACCTCGGCGATGTAGCGACCCTTCAGCGACTCGTCCATACTGACAGCGTTGATGCGATCAAGAATGGTATTGTACCGGGCAATGGCGTTGTAACTGTCATTCCAGCGGCCATTGATGAAAGGATTGGTTGTACGGATGTAAAAACGATCGAACTCATCCTGATCCGTGACGGAACCCGAAGCGGGCGGTACCGTATTGTCCGAAGCTACCTCGCCAAATACGTAACTGTTGCCCGTAATGCCACCCATTTGCAGAGAAGCATAGGCACCGTTAACCGCGATACGAAAATCTTCGGCGGTCCGGTAAAAATTATCGGTGCTAGCCGAGGAAATGGGTTGTAAATCGATAAAAGAATTCTGGCAGGAAGTAGCTAATAAACCAAGAGCCAGCGTAGTATAAACAAGCGATGCTTTCATAAGGTCGGTTTGAGAGATCCGTTAAAAACCAAGGTTAAGGCCGATCGTAACCGTACGAGCCAATGGGTAGTAGCCGTAATCGACCCCACCCGTGAGCGGTCCTTCGTAGTTGCTCACTTCAGGGTTGTAGTTGAGGTACTTGGTCCAGGTGTGCAGGTTCTGACCCGAAACGTACAGACGAGCCTGTTCCAGACCAATCCGGTCGAGCCAGGGTTTGGGTAACTGATAGCCGATACTCACGTTTTGGATGCGGAGGTACGAACCATCCTCCACCCAGCGGGAGGATACGGCGTTGTTATTCCCCGTGGTACGGGCATTGGCCCGGGGCGTCAAGCCATTACCGGGATCATTTGGTGAACGCCAGCGGGAGAGGACCGTCGTAATCTGGTTCGCATTGCCTTCCAGGTTTTCAAAAAACCGCCGACTCAGGTTCAGTACCTGACCGCCCTGCGTTCCCTGCAAGGCAATACTCAGGTCAAAGCCTTTGTAACTAAAAGTGTTGGTCAGGCTGTAAATGAAGTCGGGCTGGTTGTTGCCGATCAGGGTACGGTCATCCGCCGTGATTTTCCCGTCCTTGTTTACATCTTCATACTTCACGTCGCCGGGCCGGGACGTTGCATCGTGGGGATAGGCGTCCAGATCGGCCTGATTGTTGAAGATACCGATTTGTCGGTAGCCATAGAAGCTGCCAATGGGAGACCCGATCTGCGTAATGTTGGTTTCGCCGATGCCGCTGGAGCTTTTAATGGGGTCACCCGTGGGCCCGAGAGCCAGTACTTTATTTCGGTTAAAGGAAACGTTGGCACTGGTATTCCAGGTCAGGCTTCCCGTTAAATTCCGGGTATTCAGCCCAAATTCCCAGCCCTTGTTTTCCATCTTGCCGATGTTCTTGGTAGCCGTCGTAAAACCGGACACGGAGGGTACGTTTACGGAAAGCAGCAGATCGCGGGTGATACGCTGGTAGTAGTCCACCACCAGATAAATCCGGTTCGAGAAGATACCCAGATCCAGTCCGGCGTCCAACTGCTGGTTTTTCTCCCAGCCTAGCTGCGTATTGGCCAGCGAAGCCGGAACCAGCCCATTCACCAGGTTATTGTTGAAGGAATAATTGTCCGAGTTCAGCGTAGCCACGTACGGGTAGAAATTGTTGAAGGCGTTGTTTCCAGAAAGACCGTAACTCAGGCGAAGCTTGGCTTCCGAAAGCTGCGAGACGTTCTTGAGGAAATTTTCCTGGTTGATCCGCCAGGCCAGCGAAGCCGCCGGAAACGTTCCCCAGCGATTTTGCGAACCAAAAATGGACGAACCATCGCGACGCACCGACACGTTGGCCAGGTACTTGCCCATGTAACTATAGTTGACGCGAGCAAAGTAGGAAATCGAAGCATTCTGCCGGGCACTAGAACTCACCCGAGACGTGGCTCCGCCCGCACTGGCGTTCAGCGTTTCGACCAGATCATTCGCGTAGGCACTCGCCGAACCGTCGCTGTTTTCGTAGTTCAGTCGCGTTGATTCCATCCCTACCAGTAGGTCCAGACTGTGTACTTCCCGGAACGTTTTGTTGTAGTTGACAATCTGGTTGAACAGCCAGCTGATGCTTTGATCCGAGGCAATGGTACCCACGGCCAGGTTGGGCGGCAGTAGCTGATTCAGGGGAATACGCGAGGTACGGTAGGCGTTGCGACGGTATCCTGAATACGTAAGGTTCGCCGAGGCCCGGTACTTCAGATCCTTCAGAAAGGCGTATTCCAGGTAGGAATTTCCGAGCAGGTTAGTCTGGGTATAGCGACTATTGTACTCATTAATATTGGCCACCGGATTGGTAATTCCGGGATAGTTGTAAGGAGCAGCCAGGGCCGTCTGCGAGGAGTAGGTGATGCCATCTGCTGCATAAATCGGAGCAAAGGGCATGGCTGACAGGGCGGAGTTGATGATCCCGTTATCGGCCCAGTGACCGTTCGACTGTACTTCCTGCTGGCTCTTGTACGAAGGGTTCAGGGTTAAGCCTACCTTTAGTTTGGGCGTTACGCTGACGTCCACATTCGCCCGAATGGTATAGCGATCCAGGCTTGATTTCTTGATGATGCCGTCCTGACTCAAGTAGCCGCCACTCACCAGATACCGCACTTTGTCCGTACCCCCCGACACACTGAGCTGGTAATTGCTGATGCGGGCCTTTCGGAAAATCAGATCCTGGTAGCGGTAATCCGGCAAGGCCGCCACAGCAGCCGGATCATCAAAGTTGAGCCAGGGGAATATTTCACCGCGGGGATAACGGTAGCGTAAGTACGAAGAAGGTCGGGCTGGATTGGGGTCATTGATTGAGGCTCCGGGCACATTGTCGAGGTAGGCATTGTTGGAGGCTTCCTTGCCAAATTCGGCAAATTGCTGGGAGGTTAACACGTCCAGCTTTTTCGTTACTTCCTGAACCCCCGTGAAGACGTCCAGATTCAATCGGGTTTTACCAACTTTTCCCCCTTTAGTGGTCACCAGAATAACCCCGTTGGACCCTTTTGAACCGTAGATAGCAGCCGAAGACGCGTCTTTAAGTACGTCGATGCTTTCGATGTCATTGCTATTGAGCAGACTAAACACGTTAGGATCTACAATGTTGCCATCGACTACGATCAGGGGCGTATTACCCGCCGAAATGGAGCCGAAGCCGCGAACTTTGATGGCGGGCGTACTGCCAGGTGTTCCGTTGTTCTGCTGGACGATCACGCCCGCAATTTTGCCCTGTAAGGCCGTCGCTGCGTTGGAAACGGGCATGTCTTTCAGCTCATTCATGGGTACAGAAGCAATGGCTGCCGTCACATCCGCCCGCCGAACGGTTCCGTACCCAACCACGACTACTTCCGAAAGGGAGGTTTCGTCATTGAGCAACTGTACGCTTAGTTGGGTTTGAGAACCCACGGGAATTTCCTGCGATTTATAACCCACGAAGCTAAACAGCAGTACCGCCGATTCATCTGGTACAGCCAGTCGGAAGCTGCCCTGCGGATCGGTTACGGTTCCCCGCTGGGTACCTTTCAGCAGTACACTCACGCCCGGAATGGCTTCCCCCTTTTCATCGGTTACGGTTCCCGTGATCGTCCGGTCGGCCGTAGTTTCAAAAGGCTGGTTTGGATTGGATGTAGAGGACTGGGGCGTCTGCTTCCGTAGCACAATATACTGACCAGAAACCTGGTAGCTAATGTGCAGCGGCGTAAGCAGGCGATCGAGTACCACGTCGAGGCGTTCGTGCTTGGCTTTCAGCGTTACTTTGTTTTCAACCGCAATCACCTGAGGTACGTAGGTAAACTTGATTCGAGCCGCCCGGGATAGTTCATTCAAAACTGCCTTCAGGTCCTGGTTTTCGACGTTTAAAGATACGGGCTGATGCAGTACTTCCTGAGCCAAACCGCTGCGAGCCAGCGAAATACCGGCGAAAGTCACCAGCAGCAGTAAAGGCAGCCCGGTACGCTTGAGGCACTGATACAAAAAGAGAGTCCAACGATTATTCATGCGGAATAGAGGTTTAATGGTTATCGAGAAAGGCATACTGATCACAGGCACCTGCCGGTAAGGAAGGGCCAAGAATCGAACGAGTGCGGACTTAGCAGAGTCGGAGTTTAATAAGAACGGATTCCGATTAAGTGGTTGTAAGCCAGGAGTGAAATAGCATCATTAGGTTTTGTTTAGAGCGTTCAACAAGGAGTAATAAAGAGAGTTCATTCAACAGCCTTTGGCCGTAATAATGATCTGATTCCCCCAGACTTCGTAGGTAGCCCCGAGCGTCTGACAGATCAGATCCAGTTTCTTAAAAAAGGGTTCGTTGCCCAGCGGAGCCGTTAGTCGGCAATGATTCAACAGATCGGTATTATAGGTAATGGTTACTCCGTAAGAAGTCTCCAGTGTATGGAAGACCTGAGCTATGGGCGTTTCTTCAAATACGAAGGATTGCGTCCCCTCCGGCGATTTGAGTAACATCGGTGCCCGAACGACGCTCTTGGTCAGTTGCTGACTACTCGTATCAAAGTACACCTGCTGATTGGCCGTTAAGAAAAGCGGATGGTCTGAACTGTGAAGTGCGTACACGGCTACTTTTCCACTACGAACCGTTACCTGCACGTTCTGATTTTGCGGCGGGGCTGTAATCCGAAAACTGGTGCCGACGACTTTGGTAATCAAATTTTTAGCAAATACATAAAACGGCTGATTCGGATTTTTAGCGACTTTAAAGAAGCCCTCACCCGTTAAATACACTTCCCGCTTCTCCGAAGCAAAGCGACGCGGATACCGAATCTGGCTTTGGGGCGAAAGCATGACCGTACTGCCATCGTTGAGTTGTACTGTCATCAACTGTTGAGTCGTATTGATTCGATGAATCCAGGCCGAACGTTCGGTACTTCTGTTATTGCTGAGTTGCTCCGAAGTTGGAGTCTGCGTACGACTGTACCAAAGTCCGCCCAAGCTTACACATACTAAAATTACGGCAGCGGCCCACCACACGTAATTACGGCGGTGCGATACAGAAATTTGCACCGGATACGCTTCTGGTTGCGTTTGCTGCTGGATGACTTGCCACATCCGCTCACCCTGTTCGGCACTAGGTCGCGTCTGCGTTTGGTCGAGTGCTGTCAAAAAAGCACGGGCCGAATGGATGGCCTGCTTTTGTTCGGGATGATTCCGGAGAAATTCCTGCCAAAACGCATCCGTTTCAGCCGTGGGCGACTGAATACTTTGGCGAAAAAAGTCGTCTTCAATAAATGCTTCAGCAGTAAAGGTAGCGTAGCTAGGCATAGGCCGGATCGAACAACGCAGGATCGGTTTTCCTTCGTTCAATAACCAAGAGCAGCCCGCTAGCCAAGTGTCCCCTCGAAAACAGAAATTTTTTTAGTAAGCCCAGAAAACTAGTAATAAACCAGCCATTAGGCTCATCAGTGCCGTCATGACGGGCAGATGGCCCCGGAGTTGGGTAAGGGCTTTGTAAAGCGTATTGCGGACTGCTTTTTCCGTAATACCCATGATCAGAGCAATTTCTTCGGTTTTGAAGTTTTCGTAGTACCGAAGCGTAATGACTTCCCGTTGCCGGGTGGGCAAATTTTGAAGCAAAGCGGTCAGCCTCCGGATCAGCAGGGCTTCCTGTTCGTGATCGATCCAAGAGGCTTCCATTGCTGGTTCTACCGCATCAAAAGTAAAAGGCAGCTGATTTTTTTCCTTTTCGGACAAACGATGAATACTGCGACGAAGCGATCTGAACAGATAAAATTTCACCGAATCGGCCGCTGAAAGATTCTCCCGCATTCGCCAAAGATCAATGAACAAATCCTGAACGGCATCTTCTACCAAGGTTACTTGAGGGAAGAGTTTATAACCGTAGCTGTACAAGATGGAATAGTATCGCTCGTAAAGTTGAGCAAAGGCCGAACGATCGCCCTGTCGGAGCAAATGCCAGAGTGTATCGTCGGAGATAGGTTCCATAGGTGCGGTCGATTAAAGCTATAAAGTACGCTAAATTATCCTATCGATTGTCTGTATAATTATATTTTTCTTTAATTAAAGCCTTTAAATTTTCATTAATAGTAAGAGGTCCAAAGAAGAAACGTACCCTGGTATTCTTCTGAAAAATAATAAGTTAGACAAAAAGCTAGCCTGACTTTGGGGTACGTATAAACAAAATACCCGCCAGACTATCCAGCGGGTATTTTGTTTAATTTCGAACGCTTAATCTACATTTCTGGGGTCCGTACCATTTTTGATAAGGTACTCTTTGGGAGGATTCAGGCCCAGCAAATGCTGCACGAAATAGTCCCAACGCCGCCGCATCATGTAATTCGTATAGGCCCCAAAGCCGTGACGGCTGTTGGGAAAAATCACCAGATCATAATCTTTGTTGGCTTTTTCCAGGGCTTCCACCACCAGCAGAGTATTGTAGGGTGGAACGTTGTCGTCCATCATGCCGTGGGCCAGCATCAGTTTACCTTTGAGGTTTTTGGCGTGAACCTGATTCGCCTGAGCTTCGTAGTTCGAAACGCCTTTGGCGTTCTTGGTCTCCAAACCAATGTACCGCTCGCCCCAGTCGTCTTCGTAGTTCCGATTGTCGTGATTCCCCGATTCGGAAATACCCACCTTAAAGAAGTCGGGGTATACAAACATCGCACAAGCCGTAGCAAAGCCACCGCCCGAATGCCCCCAAATGCCTACGCGGCTGGTATCCATGTAGGTACGCACCGCCGCAAGCTGTTTGATGGCTGCAATCTGATCGGGCAACGTGTTATCGGCCATGTTACCGTAGCTCATATCGTGGAAACGCTTGGACCGTAGCGGATTGCTGGTACCTTCGAGTTCTACCACAATAAAACCTAACTCGGCCAGAGCTTGATTATCCCGTCGCGAAGCCGTAAACGAGAAGTTCCGTACACTACCGCCCTGAGGGCCGGGATAGATGTAATCAATAACCGGATATTTTTTCGTGGAATCGAGCTTGGTTGGGGTGTACAGAAGTCCGTACACATCCGTTTTGCCGTCGTGTGCTTTGACGGAGAAAGGAATGGGCGGTTTCCAGCCCGTTGCCTGCAGGCGGCTTAGGTCCGTTTTTTCCAGCGTTGCTACGAGCTTACCCGTATTTGAACGAAGTACCATAATTGGAGGTACATCTGGTTCTGAATACGTATCGACCAAATAAGCTCCCGAAGGCGAGAGGGTCGTCAGGTGTTTACCCCGTTCGGGCGTGAGTAACGTCAGCTTCTTGCCATCCAGACCGATTTTATAGAGGTGCGAATAGTACGGATTGCCGGGTTCTTTGCCATTGGCCATGAAATAGATGACCCGGTTTTTCTCATCCACACTCAGTACATCGGTCACCAGCCATTCGCCTTTGGTAATCTGCTGTTTGAGCTGTCCGCTGGTGGCATCGTAGAGGTACAGATGGCCCCAGTCGTCCCGCTCGGAGTACCAGATGATTTCGTTAGTTTTGGGTAAGTACCGCCAGCTGATGCCTTCGTGGCCGGACTCAAACTGCGTAGCAGACGTTTCCTGGAAAATTTCCCGAACCTGTCCCGTCGTTGCATCGGCCAGGCGAATTTTTTCCTGCTTGTGATCGCGGGAGGTGGACACGAAAAGCAGTTGCGTAGCATCGTCATTCCAGGCCACATCACTGAGTTTACCCATGGATGAAATGTCGTCGCCTAGCGTAGAGCGGTGCGGATCCGGGGCTACCTGTAAGCGAATGACTTTCGGATTTTCAACCTCGATGACGACGCGGTGTAGCATTGCTACGGTACTATCACCGGGGAGTGGATATTTCCACTGTTCCAGCGTGGGATGACCTACGTTGGTGGTGGCTAAGTACATTTCACCCACCTTGCGTTCGTCTTGCTGAAAGGTGGCGATTTTTTTGGAATCGGGGGACCAGAGCAGGATGGCCCGGTCGCTGTGTTTCCAGCCCGCGTTATCGGTGGCGTAACCAAAATCTTTGACGCCATCGGTCGTCAGCTGGGTAAGCTGATTCGTCGCCAGATCCCGTACCCAGAGGTTGTAATCTTTAATGAATGCCGCTTTTTTGCCATCGGGGGAAAGGGACTCATTACGGCGGGCTTTCGCCTTCTCTTTCGCGGGGGTAAGCTGACCGCTGGTTAGATCGTATTGCCAGGATTTACCACCGGACGCAAACAGAATCGCTTTTTCGTCGGGCGTGAACGTTACTTCCTGAAACGGCAATCGTTGGGCCGTATACGTTTTGCCCGTGGCGGAAGACAACGCCTCCGCGACTTTCTGATGATTGAACGCTGGTAAACGCGTCGCCTTGGCTGGATCGACCAGAATGAATTCACTGCCTTGGGGCGTAAGGGTGCGGTAAACGAAGCGGTCTTTTACCAACCATACGGGTCGACTGGCGGTATGATCAATGTACTGCTGTGTGGTGGAGGCCAGCATACGCTCGGCCCGGGCGTAATCCTGGGCCGATAGGGAAGGGGTTTGCTGAGCCCACACCGTACCCGTCAATACAGTTGAAAGCACAAATGTACTCCAAGCGTTCATGGGAAAGGGGTCTGGTTAAGGATGCTTTACATGGGAAAATGATCGTGTAAAATACGGCATTTTCAGCACATCCAGGCCTGATTAATAGACTTGGCCTGAATTAAAATCGACCCTTTCAACGGACGCTTGGATCTTTCATCTACACGACAAGAAGATACGAAGGTCTAAAACCAGTATAGCGATACAGAACAAAACGCTTTGCGAACCCGCTTTTGTACGGACATCGCAGGTACAGAATCCGTCATCTGACCCGTACGCTTACCCAGTAGGAATCTTCATAAAGCGATCACTCGGTCTTCCCCTTAAACGTCGCATAAATCGCCATGGCGTGGCCGTGTCCCAGCTCAAATTCTTCCTTCAGCCAATTCGTGATAGCGGTGGCTTTGACAGCGGGATTAAGGGTACCGTTTAGGATGAAGTTTTTCGCTTTGGCAAGCTTCTTAAAATCTTCCGGAGACTTACCCGTTTTGGCTTTGATATTGTCAAGATACGCTTGGAAGGACATAGGATCTGCGTTTGTTAGAGGTCAAGTAGAAAAGTAATTTGGTAAATAAGACAGTGACCGTACGCTCATGGGGGACATCCCTTACAGCTTGCCCACTGCCCTTAATTCAAGTTCATTTTCTTAAACTCAAAAGGCTTCAAACCCACCTGTTTCTTAAAAAGCCGGGTGAAGTACGAAACGTTTTCGAAACCTAACTGATAGGCCACGGAAGCAATGTTCTGATCCTCGGCCAGCAAGCGGTTTTTCGCTTCAGAAATCAGAAAGAGGTGGATCAAGTCCATGGCGGTTTTGCCCGTTTCCTGCTTGAGCAAATCACTCAGGTAACGCGGAGAAACGTTTAGGGTATCTGCCAGGGCGTTGACCGAGGGAAGCCCCTTTTCCTGCAAAGTCCCCGCTTCCAGATATTGGGTCAAGACCCGGTTGAATTTAGAGATCATTATTCCCGAAAGCTCCGTCCGGTTGATGAACTGCCGTTTATAAAACCGCTGAGCGTACATCAGAATGGAAGCCAGGTGGCTCAGCATAATTTCCCGGCTGTACTCGTCCGGATTATTGGTGTATTCGGTACCGATCTTTTCGTGCAGGCTCCAGATGAGTTCTTCTTCCTTGGGTGAAAGGTGCAGGGCTTCGTTGACCTCGTAATCAAAGAAACCGTACTTCTGGATCGTATGATGCAACTCATGTCCATTCAGAAAATCTTCGTGAATAAAGATCATAAAGCCTTTTTCTTCAAGCTCCAGATCCCGCATTTCAATAATCTGCCGGGGCTTGACGAACATCATCGACCCATTGCTGTGATCGTACTGCGTGCGTCCGTACCGAATCACTCCCGCTTTTAACTTTTTGAAGCCAATCAGGTACGCATCGCTGGTAAACTCCCGGTCGCCCAGCGGACAATCCCGGTTGCAATTCGCCAGACTCAGTAGCGGATGTTCTGGCGGAGGCCAGCCATTCGCCCGGTGCAAGTCACTCAGGGTCTTAAAATGTTTCATAGCATCAAGATATGCCTTTAATGGTCAGTTAGCTAGTGTGAAATTTGAGGTAAATCCTATACCGAAGGCAAACAACCAGAATTCGCTGGCAATGTATAGTTGTTTTTCTGAACTATACATTGCCAAGTCTCCGAAATGCTGACGATTACCTGAGCAAATCAATAAATACCAGCCGTGAAAAAGGTATAGCCCCGCGTTGAGGCTATACGGGTTGATTAGCCATGGGCTTCAACGGCTACTTCATTCCAGGATTTCCAAGTTTCCAGTTTCTCGGCATATATGCGTTGCGTTTTAGCGTAACCAATTTTTCCCAGGAATAGTCGCAGGGGAGGATTTTCGCTGTCTACCAGTTTCGTAATCGCCGCCACCGTTGCTTCGGGTTTGCCGTAATCATCGGCAGTAAGGCCTTCTAACTGGCCCAAACCAGCCTTCAAAGCCTGATAAGCTGGAATTCCCTGACTTTGCACGGCGGAAGCTCCGCCAAAATCGGTCGTATACCCATTGGGTTCAACTAGCGTCACGTGAATTCCAAAGGGCTGTACTTCACTAGCCAATGCCTCGCTGAATCCTTCGACCGCAAATTTGGTCGCATTATAAATACCCAGCGTAGGCAACGACCACACGCCCAGTACGCTGGAAAGCTGAATGATATGACCGCTATTTTGGGCCCGGAAAATGGGCAAAGCGGCTTGCGTTACCCAGAGTGTACCAAAGACGTTGGCTTCAAACACGGCCTTGGTTTCGGCTTCATTCACCTCTTCCACGGCACCCAATAGCCCGTAACCCGCATTATTGATGACTACATCGAGGCTGCCGAAATGGTCTTTGGCCTGATTGACCGCTGCAAAGCTTTGCTCACGATTGGTAATGTCGAGGGCAATAGGAAGAAAGTTACTGCCATACTGATCGGCCAGGTCCTGCAGACCGCTGATGTTACGGGAAGTGGCGGCTACTTTGTCGCCCCGTTTTAAAAATGCTTCGGCCCACAGTTTGCCAAATCCACGTGAGGCTCCGGTAATAAAAATAGTCTTTGCCATGATCTTACTTGTTTTTGCGTTGTTTGGATAGGACAAAGGTACCGGGCTGCTACGGGGGGCGACTAACACATTTCCCGGAAGAACTAGCACAGAATTACGTACGTTTACCGCCGGGAAAAGAGCCAATACGAAGTGTGGACGCATACTAAATCTAGTACAGTAGGTTGCCACATTAGCGGAAGAAATCCAGAAAATGCGTACTTTGGAAAACTGAATCCGCTCTTCCCTATGAAAATCCTGCTTACCTTTTTGTCGCTTAGTTTCCTGTTTAGTTCTTGTCAGAAACGAATGCAAACGGCCGGCGTCGATCAACCGCTGGACGCCTTTTTCCAAACGGCTCCGGATTTTAGTGGTGTAGTGCTGATCGCCGAAAAAGGGAAACCTGTGTACCATCGGGCTTTCGGGTACCAGAATTTTGACACCCGTCAACCCATGACGACAGCGTCGGTCTTTGAACTCGCCTCGCTTTCCAAGCAGTTCACCGCCATGACGATTCTTTTGCTGAAAGAAGCAGGCAAACTACAGTATGACGACCCCATCGAAAACTATTTGCCGGGTTTGCCGTACCCCGGCGTAACCATCCGGCATTTGCTGAATCATACCTCGGGGTTGCCCGATTACCAGGAAGTGATGGACCAGCACTGGGACAAGAGTAAGGTAGCAGGCAATGCGGATAATATCGCGTATTTGATTCAATACCATCCCGAACGCCAGTTTGAGCCCGGTAGTCGCTACGAATACAGCAACACTGGCTATATGCTCCTGGCAAGTATTGTGGAGAAGGTTTCCGGAGAGGATTTCATCGCATTTTCCCGCTCCCGTATCTACCGACCGCTGGGAATGAAGGATACTGACATTCGATCATTGCCCGAAAAAAAGGCTATGGAGCGGATGGCCTGGGGTCATTTGTACGTTCCGGAAAAGAAGCAATACGTTCGGGCGGATTCGTTTCCTCAGTTCAACTACGCCATCTGGCTGGGCAATCGCAAAGGGCCGGGCCGAATGAGTGCGACGACCAACGATTTGCTCCGCTGGGATCGGGCTTTGTATACCACGGAACTGGTCAGTCCCGCCACCTTGCAGGAAGCCTTTTCGCCCGTTCGTCTGAGCAACGATTCACTCTCTAATTACGGATTTGGCTGGAAGATTCAACAGCATCCACACTTGGGTAAAGTGGTTCGCCATAGCGGAGACAATCCCGGTTACAAGAATGAAATTATTCGGTACATCGAGGCCGACAAGACCGTGATTGTACTCTGCAATAATGATCACGAAAAGCTGCCGCAGTTATTACAACTTATTGAGGAAGAATTGGGACGTTAGTAGTCGTAAAGAGCAGCAGATTTATTGGCTTAAAGCCTTCGTTTACATATTCTTAACAATTGAATACTTATATTAATAATTCGTTCATACTGCCTTCAACATTAGCTAAAAGCTGCCACTGACCTTTGCGGGGAGATTACCGAACATTTGTTCCAAACAAACTCCTCATGAAACAGCTTTTACCGAAGCCGCAGCGATCATTGGGTTATCTTTCGTTGCTGACCGCTTTATGGATGGTACTTTTTTCCCTGACTTCCCAGGCTCAGGACCGAACGCTTAGCGGAACCGTACGCGGCCAGGATGACCAGCAGCCCCTGGCTGGTGTGGCCGTACGGGTTAAAAATTCAAATCAGGGGACAACCACCAACGCCGACGGTACCTATCGTCTGGCAGTCCCAGCGAGCAGCGAAACCTTGATTTTCACCTTTGTCGGTTATACGACGCAGGAAGAAGCCATTAGTAGCCGGACTCAAATCGACGTATTACTGGCTACTGATCAGCGATTGCTGGAAGAAGTAGTGGTTACCTCGCTAGGTATTACTAAGGCGAAACGGGACCTTTCCTACGCTACGCAAACGATTAAAGCCCAGGATCTGGTGAAGGCCCGCGAACCGAACCCCGTAAACGCTCTGGTGGGGAAAGTGGCCGGTCTGAACATCGGTGCTAGTGCGGAATTACTGCGGGCTCCGCAGGTACTGTTGCGGGGTGGCCGCCCTTTGTTCGTGGTAGACGGGGTACCCATTGTATCCGATACCTACAACATCAATCCCGATGATATTGAGTCCTATGACGTGATTAAAGGCCCCTCGGGTTCAGCCCTGTACGGATCACGGGCGACGAACGGCGTCATCATCATTACTACCAAAAAAGGCTCGAAAGACAAACGTGGGTTTTCCGTAGAAGTCAATTCGAGTACGATGACGGAAAACGGTTTTCTGGCCATTCCTAAAGTACAGGATGAGTACGGTCCGGGAAACAAAGGAACCTATTCCTTCGTCGATGGTCGCGGTGGTGGACTCAACGACGGCGATTACGACGTCTGGGGACCTAAATTCGAAGGTCAGCTGATTGCCCAGTACGACAGCCCCATCGATCCGCAAACCGGCAAGCGAATCCCTACGCCCTGGGTGGCTCGCGGTAAAGACAACCTGAAGCGTTTTCTGCGTCCGGGCGTCCTGTCTACCAACAGTGTAGCCATTTCGGCAACTTCCGGTAAAACGGATTTACGTTTCGGGATCACCAATCAGTACCAGAAAGGTATGGTGCCGAATACCAGTCTGAATAGTACTACCTTCAGTGCAACGCTGGGTCAGAACATTTCCGACCGCGTTCGTTTTGAGTCGAATTTTAACTTCAGTCGTCAGGCTTCGGCCAATTACCCGGATGTAAATTACGGTCCGAACTCCCTGATTTATAACACCGTGATTTGGGCGGGAGCTGACTGGAATGTCGATGACATGAAGCAACTCTGGCAGCCCGGCAAGGAAGGTATCCAGCAGATTTACGCCGAATACCAACGCTACAACAACCCCTGGTTTGTGGCAAAAGAATGGTTGCGGGGGCACTACAACAATACGTACAATGGCTACGCCCTGATGAAATTCGATCTGCTGAAAAACCTGGAACTACAGGCTCGTACGCAGGTGACAGGTTACGAATTGTTCCGGAATGAAAAAATGCCGTATTCGGCCACCACGTACGGACGGGAGCAAGCGAAGGGAGATTACCGCGAAGACCGCCGTTCCTTATTGGAAAACAATACCGACGTATTGCTGAACTATAACAAAACCTTTGCTCATGGCATCAGCCTGCGGGCTGTGGGTGGTTTTTCGGGACGTTTTTTCCGGTATAACAGCAACTACGCTTCAACGGATTACCTGAGTGTGCCGGGCGTTTATACCTTCGACAACTCCCTGAACCCCACGCGGGCGAACAGCTTCAACTCCCGGATGCAGGTACTGAGTGCCCTGTACAGCGTCGACGTGAACCTGGGTCGTTATGCAACGCTTTCGACGACGGGTCGTTGGGATAAAAACTCTACCTTGCCCTCGGACAAGAACGTATATTTCTACCCGTCAGCCGGGGTGAGCACGGTAGTATCGGATTATGTTCGGACTCCTGCGGCCATTTCTTTTGTGAAATTGCGGGCTTCGTACGCCAACGTAAAAGAGGCCTTTACGCAGCAGAACGTGTATACGGCGTTCTCTCCCCTGGATGGTAGCAACCCCCTGGGTTATGGTCAGACCTTTGCTTCACCCTACGAGGGACCTTCGTACGGAACGACGGTTGCTTATACGATCAGTCGTCCGTACAACAACGAAGCCGCAGCCAGTTATGCCAACGCTCTGGTGGATCCTAACCTGAAACCTTCTTCACGGACGAGTTTTGAAGCGGGTCTGGATGTACGCTTCCTCAAAAACCGGATCGGTCTGGACGTCGCGTACTTCAGCTACCTCGACGGTCCGCGTATTTTTGGCCTGACCCTGCCCGAAGCTACGGGGTATTCTTCCCTGACCACCAACGGAATTAAATCGCAGAAACGCGGTCTAGAAATCGCCCTGACGGGTACGGCCCTGAAAAGTGCCCGTGGTCTGAACTGGGATGTAACGCTGAACTGGAGTACGTTTCAGGAGTACCTGAAAGAAATTTACGGTTCACAAACGCGACTCAACCAGTTTTATAAAGTGGGCGACCGTCTGGATGCCTATTACGGATCGGCCTTTGCCCGTACCCGCGAAGGACAAATCATTAATGACGCAAGCGGACGACCCGTGGTTAATCCCGTGAATCAATTCCTCGGTTATACTAATGCCGACTTTGCTTTCGGGTTCATCAACAAATTCAACTACCGCAATTTCTTCCTGAACGTACAGGTCGATGGTCGCGTAGGGGGCGTAATCGAGGATTACATCCAGAAACAAACCTTCCGGGGCGGTCGTCATATCGAAACGGTACAGGGAAAGATGGGTGAAGCCCGCTACCAGGATTACAAAGGGGTAGCTTCCTGGGTAGGTCCTGGGGTGGTACTGACTAACGGAAACATCCAGTACGATGTGGATGGAAACATCACCAACTTTGAATCGCTGAGTTTCTCACCCATGTCGGACGCCAATAAAACCTACCTTCAGGATTGGATCAGCCGTTACTACAACACCAACGAAGCCAACATGATTAGCCGGAGCTTTGTGAAGCTTCGCGAAGTGACATTCGGGTACCAGATCCCGAGTCAGGTATTACAGGGTCGTTTAGGTTTTGTGAAATCGGCCAGCATTTCGTTCGTAGGTCGTAACCTGCTGTACTGGGCTGAGAAGAAGGACCTTGATGTCGAGCAGTTTGTTAGCTACTCAGATAGGGGATCGAGCCTGCAAACGCCCACTACGCGTCGGTACGGGGTAAACATCAACCTGATTTTTTAACGGATTTCCTAGCAATCACGCAATGAAAAAGATACTCTATAGTCTGGTACTGCTGCTGAGCCTGGGAAGCTGCCAGAAATTCGAAGAACTCGAAAAAAATCCCAACCTGCCCGTACAGGTACCAGCTGATCTAGTACTGAAGGACATCCTGATGGATATGTATGAAGGGACCTGGAACAAGGATGCCCGGTACAATCAGTATTACACCGTCAATTACAACTATTACGGCAACAACGAGTACGACTGGACGACGTCGGATTTGCGGTACACGACGCTGAAAAATGTCCTGAAAATGGAAGAAGAGGCCAAGAAAAACCTCTCGACCGATAAAAATGCGTACGCTGCACTAGGTAAATTTTTCCGGGCCTACTTCTGGTTTTGGATGACCCAGCGGGTGGGCGATGTACCCCTGAAAGACGCCCTGCAGGGAGAAGCGAACATTACACCTCGCTACGATACGCAGAAGGACATCTACCTACAGGTGCTGACCTGGCTGGACGAAGCCAACACGGATTTGGGGAGTTTACAGGCCGCTGGTCAGGCTACGCTACCCCTGAAAGGTGATATTTACCTCAACAACAGCCTGAATTCCTGGCAGAAAGTGGTTAATGCGTTTAAACTTCGCGTACTGATCAACCTGAGTAAGCGTACCGACGATGCCGATTTGAAGGTAAAAACCCGCTTTTCTGAAGTAGTAGCTAATCCTACAAAATTTCCCCTGTTTACGGGTAATGCGGATAACCTGCAGTTTGTGTACAACGCCGTTTACAACAAATATCCCATCAATCCGGATAACTTCGGGAACGACGCGACCCGTCAGGAAATGTCGGCGACGCACGTGGAACTACTGAAACGCTACCAGGATCCGCGTCTGTTCGTAACCGCCGAACCCGCCGAAGCTCAACTCAAAAAAGGAGTGAAAGCCACGGATTTTGCGGCGTTCATAGCTCCGAGTCCGGCGTTGAGTCTGGATGTAATGTCGACGGGAGCCAACAATGGGGAGTACTCCTTCATCAACCGGAATCGCTATTACAAAGGTTACACGCCCGAACCAACGGTTATTCTGGGTTATTCCGAGCAATCGTTCAACATTGCCGAAGCCATTAACCTGGGCTGGGCAACGGGTGATGCCGCCGATTACTACCAGAAAGGCATTCTGGCCAACATGGATTTCTTTGGCATCAAAAATGGAACGAACACCGTAGTTTTTGAAATCCGGAATGCGGGCGTAGCCACGTCACAGTCCTTTACCATCAGCTTCGATCCGACGGCGTACCTGGGCCAGTCGCTGGTGAAGTATGCCGGTAACACTACCGAAGGCCGCAAGCAGATTCTGAATCAGAAATACCTGGCCATGTTCATGACCTCGGGTATCGAACCCTTCTTCAATTGGCGGCGAACGGGCTATCCCGACAACTTCGCTACTCAGGGAGCTGGCATTGGTACACGGGGTATTCCCCGTCGCTGGCAGTATCCGGTTTCGGATCGGTTGTACAACGAAACCAATTACCGCGAAGCTCTGCAACGACAGTTTGGTTCAGCCACGCAGGACAATGTAAAAGATGAACTCTGGGTATTGAAATAAGCCCATCTTGGGGCCTGCTCCACACGGGGCAGGCCCCGTTTATTTTTAAACGTTAGTACGGAATGCCTGACCGGGGTTTTCCAGAAAAGCCAGCAAATGACGTAGAGCTTAGCAAATGAGCCCTATCTTCGAACCTGTCTACCAGTTGAATGATGATTATGGAAGGAGCGTTTTTAGTAGAAGTAAGCCGCCGTATTAAAGAACGAAGAACCAATCAACGCCTTACGGTACAGGAGCTTGCCGATCGGGCAGGCGTTAGTAAAGGGCTGATTTCACAGATCGAAAATGGCCGTAGTATTCCTTCACTGCCGGTATTATTTCAGATCATTCAATCCCTGAATATTGAAGTAGGAGAATTTTTTGAAGATTTAAAACTTAGCGAACCGGTCGTACTGGTTCAGAAGAAAGATTCCTTCGAGGCCTTTGAAAAGGAAGATGCCCACGGCTTTCAGTACCAACGCATTTTAACCCGGAGTATGGCCGCCTCGACCGTCGATGTCGTGCTGCTGGAACTGGCTCCGCATTCGCAACGCGAAGAAGTGAGAACCGAAGCTTTTGAGCTGAAATACATTTTGAGAGGCCAGGTTGATTACCTCATCAACGGGCAGTCGTATCTCCTGGAAGCGGGGGATGCTCTGTTTTTCGATGGCCGCCTACCCCACCTGCCCCGTAATACCGGCCGGCAATCCTGCCAGATGTTGATTGTGTACTTCTTTGATCAGCGGTAACTCAGGTACGAAAAGAGATTCACTGGTTAGTACCCCTTAGCCGAGCCATTGTAGCTTTTCTAGGGATTGGTACATCAAACATAAAAAGACTCCCAAGCCAATAGCCTGGGAGTCTTTTTATGTTTGATGTATTAGGAATGCACCACTTCGAGGGGTTGATAGGTTCCGGCCACCACCGCTTCACATAATCCAAACGAAAGCGTCATGCCCGCACCACCCAGACCGTTGATCACCGTAACTCCAGACTCCGGAGAGGTGACCCACTCAGTTTTACCTTGCGAATGTTTGGGATAGATACCGTGCCAGGTCTGCTGAATCTGATAGGAGAGGAAGGTAGTGAAGGTACGCAGATAGTCGAGCACCAGGGCATTGACCGCCGTCCGGTCGAAAGGATCAAACGTCAGGCCGTATTCATGCGAATCGCCTACCGTAATCTCGCCTAACCCATTTTGTGAAGCCATCACGTGAATGCCCCATTGCATATACTCGCTTTTTTCCCGCTGGTAACGTTCCAGTAACCGGGGCAGCGAAGGAGCACTGAGAAAGCCCTTGTAGTGAATCAGGGATAGGCCCCCGCACAGGGAAGGACCGATGTCCCCGTTTTGAGCTTCGAGCCGCAGCATTTGTACTTTACACTTGGTAATGGGGGCTTCGGCAAAGGCTTCCGGGTACAGGGTTTCGAAATCAACGCCGCTGCACACGTAAATTTCGTCGGCAGACCATTGCCGTTTGCCGGACCAGACGCTGGGGTACGTAATCTGACTGATGGCCGTATTCCAGTGAAAAGTTACGCCATACTGTTCGGCCAGATAGGATGGAATGCTACCGATGGCCTGCCGGGGATCGACAATCATTTCATCGGCGGAGTATAAGGAACCCAATAGTCCCGCAGGCCGTACGACGGATGAACGTTCGCGGGTTTGTTCGGGCGACAGTAAGGCCAGCGGGCGGGTCGGCTGACTGGCTTCTTTAAATTCCTGCAATATTGTCCATTCGTCCGCGTGATAGGCCATGTGCAGGCTTCCCTGCTGACTGTACCAGCAACCGGACCGCTGCAATACCTCCGTCCAGATGCTTCGCGAACGGAGTGCCCGTTCGTACAAGGCTCCTTCGGGTTGACCAATGGGCCAGATCATACCAAAATTGCGGATGGAAGCCCCGACGGCCCGTTCGCTGCGATCAAAAACGCTTACCTGATAACCCCGAAGAGCCAGAGCCCGGGCGGTAGCCAGACCAACGATGCCGGCTCCAATTATAATTGCAGATTTAGTCATGAACCAGTGCTGGATAAGAAACGGAAGGTATCGAATGTTTTTTACGGAAATAGTAGAGCGAAGCCAGAGCCAGTACGGCTCCACTTAAGGCTACGAAAAGTAAAATCTGGTTGTAAAACTGGCCCCAGGAAAGGCCCTCCTGACTGAATTCTTTCAGGCAAAGCACGCCCACGCTGCCCAGATACCCAAACGAATCGGCCAGGGACATCACGAAGGCGACATTGCCCTTTTCCCGAAAAGTGGCCAGCATGCGTTCGAAGAAAATAGCGTTGTAGGGCACATACGCCAGGTACAGACCCAGCCCACTCAGGGCCATCCAGTGGAGACCGCTTAGCTGTCCGGCGTTGTAGGCCAGGGTAGCAAAACCCATTAAGAGACAAGCCCCGATGATCATCAGATGGATCAGGGAAAAGGCTTTCAGGTTATTCCGAACCAGAATCAGTAAGCTCAGTAACAGCAGTACGCTCAACGCCACGGGGCCGTCTACCTGCGTATAAATGCCGGGCTGATTGCCGTAACCTAATCGTTGCCAGATTTCTACTTCAAAATTGTCGCGGATGTCCCGAGCCACTGTAAGCAGCGTGTAGACCAGAACCGTCAAAACAATACCGGGTAGGAATTGCCGAATGAACAAACGGCGTTGGGTTCGGTTCATGGGTCGCCGTTCGGTCCGCAGACGTTTGTCTTCGGCACTCGGGGCCGGAATCTGCGACAATACGTAAAGACATCCCGCCAACGGTACACTGAAGACCAGTCCAGTCAGAAAGGGCATCCAGAATTCCGATATTCCTCCCCAGCGAATGAGTAGAAGTCCCACCGTTTTCACCAGTCCCGAAGCAAAAATCAAACTGATCGCCATGACGGCCCCCATGAGTTCCGTATGCCGTCGGCCTTCCAGAAAAGAAAAAACTAGACCCCAGATCATGCCCAGGGGCAGTCCGTTCAAAAACAGAAATACGATGTTATACGGCACGGGACACAGGGCAAAACCCAGCAACGCCAGCCCGGCCATACTCAGCAACGCAATCAGGGTAGGGATGCGTTGTTGCGGCCGACGCTGGGCCAGAAACCGGATTCCGTAAAATTTACTCAACGTGTACCCCAGCATCTGAGCCAGAATCAACCAGACTTTATAATCCAGCGGACCCAGCTGTAACGTGCTGTAAGTACCCGCCGTAAAAGCTTTCCGGAAAGCGTACATGCAGCTGTACGTCCCAAAGGCGGCTAGTCCGGCCACCAGTGAAACCAGCCAGGAAGGGGTTACCCGCTTACGCGATAGGGTAGTCATACCAGGAGTATCAGGCCAGAACAATGTCTACCACCTCAGCCACCGAATCAACCGTATGGGTGGGCTCGTACTGGAGAAGTTCCTCCCGCGTAAACGTCCCCGTTGTCACGCCAACGACGTACCGGCAACCCGCATTTCGGCCCTCGTTCATGTCGACTTCCGTATCGCCGACTTTGGCTACTTCTTCGGTGTGCGTGATGCCCAGGGTTTGCATGGTCTGGTAAATCATGTCCGGGTACGGACGGCCATTGGCAACTTCGTCGCTGGCTACGAGGTGATCAATGGCATCCTGCCAGTCGAGACGCTGCACAATCACTTCGGCAATATCCCGGGAGAAACCCGTATCCAAACCCACTTTGATCCCAGCCTGCCGAAGTCGGAGGAAGGTTTCTTCGACGTCGGGCAGGGCTCGCAGGTCGGTCGACGTCTGGTAAAAGGTTAGCATGTCCCGCACAAAATCTTCGTGAATCTGATCGATCAGCGTATCCGTAATCTCGGCTCCTGCTTCGTTCAATAACATCCGGATCGCCAGGGGCTTTTTATAGCCCATTAGGGGATTAATGCTTTCCAGCGAAAACGAAAAGCCGTGTTTCTGCAAGGCCTTTTGCAAGGCCTGACTTACGTGGTTTTCATCGTAGACGGTCGTTCCCGCCATATCAAATACTACTAACTTGATTGCCATGTTTAGAGTGATTGGGTTACGAATACAATAGTAAACAGTGTTTATTATTTGTAAACAAAGGAATTGTTACCGAATCATTAAGATTGGTTTTCGTACCCGTCTGATTACAGATTCAGCTTTGTACTTCCGCACCTGATGCCCTGCGTTCGTGCCGCCAATGCTTTGAATGGTTACGTATCGAGCAAAGACTCAGGGATTCCTTGCCCAATCCCTTCCGCTTTTGTCCAGAAAAACCTATCTTCCCTTTTCTTCCCTTAATCCTATTGAACATGGCAGAATTAAAGAAAGCTCTGACGGCTGTACACGTCTGGGCCATTGGCGTGGGACTGGTCATCTCGGGCGAATACTTTGGCTGGAATTACGGCTGGGGCGTGGCCGGAACGCTGGGCCTGCTGCTGGCTACGCTTCTTATCACGTTGCTGTACGTGACCTTCATTTTTAGCTTTACCGAACTCACCACGGCCATTCCGCAGGCCGGTGGGCCTTTTGCCTACGCTCTTAAGGCCTTTGGCCCCTGGGGAGCCATCATTGCCGGATACGCTACCCTTATCGAATTCCTGTTCGCGACGCCCGCCATTGCTCTGGCTCTGGGTAGTTACGTTCACTTTCTTTATCCTGGTATTGCCGTCATTCCGGCCTCGCTGGCTTCGTACGCTTTGTTCACAGCGATCAATTTGCTGGGGGTTGAGGAAGCGGCTTGGTTTTCGCTGATTATGACGCTCCTCGCCATTGCCGAACTGCTCGTGTTTCTGGGGGTCGTACTGCCGCATTTCGACCTGCAAACGTTCCTGTATCGTCCGTTTCCGTATGGCTGGGCGGGCGTATTTGCGGCTTTACCATTCGCGATCTGGCTGTTTGTTTGTCTGGAAGGTATTGCCATGGTGGCCGAAGAAGTGAAAGATACCAATCGGGCCTTAGCTCGAGGATACATTTCCGCTTTGTTGACACTTGCGTTGCTGGCTTTAGGCGTTATGATCAGTATAGGCGGCGTGACGCATTGGGAAAACCTGAGCACCATCGATTATCCGCTACCCGAGTCCATTGCCTTGATTCTAGGACGGGAAAATCCCTTGACGAAGCTTTTTGCCAGCGTCGGCCTGTTTGGGCTGATTGCTTCCTTTCACGGCATCATCATTAGTTATTCGCGACAACTCTTCGCCCTGGCCCGTGAGGAATACCTGCCCGCTTCTCTGGCCTTGGTCAGTTCCCGACGTCGGGTACCATACGTTGCGTTACTCGTGGGGGCTGTGTTGGGGATGACTGCTCTACTGGTGCTGGATACCAGTAAGCTTGTCATTCTTTCAACCATTGGAGCCGTGGTGGTCTATATCATCAGTATGCTGGCTCTGTTTCAGCTTCGCCGGACCGAACCCAGACTGAACCGTCCGTTTCGGGCTCCCTTGTATCCGTATTTCCCGGCAATTGCCCTGGGTCTGGCTACCCTGGCTTTGATTGCGATGGCGTATTTTTACTGGCCACTGGCCCTGCTGTTTTTTGGCGGACTGCTGGTTTTATTACTGGGCTACGGCTTCCGCCTGCGTCGAAGCCGGAGGAAAGCCCTTTAACTGAATGAAACCACGATTTTCCTATGAGCTACCATTTTACCATCCGGGGATTTACGTACCGGTTCCCTTCCCTGCGGGAACTGCTGGCCAAGGCAAGTCCGCTCCGGTCGGGTGACCAGCTGGCGGGATTGGCGGCTGAAAGCTATGAAGAACGCATTGCCGCTCAGATGGCCCTGGCCGAGGTACCTTTACCGACTTTTCTGAACGAAGCGGTAGTTCCATATGAACGGGATGAAGTGACGCGGCTGATAGTGGATACGCATCTGGCGGAGGTTTTTGCTCGTATTCATCATTTTACCGTGGGTGATTTACGCGACTGGCTACTAAGCGACGACGCTGACACGCTACAACTCCAAGAGATTGCCCCGGCTCTGACGCCCGAAATGGTGGCCGCCGTATCCAAACTGATGCGAAATCAGGATTTGATTCTGGTGGCTCAGAAGTGTGAAGTCATTACGCGATTTCGGAATACGCTAGGTTTAAAAGGCCATCTATCCGTACGCTTACAGCCCAATCACCCCACCGACGACGCCAAGGGCATTGCCGCCAGCATCATCGATGGATTACTCTACGGCAGTGGCGATGCGGTCATCGGCATTAATCCGGCTACGGATAGTCCGACTACTGTTTCCCGCTTGCTGTACATGCTCGATGGCCTACGCGAGCGGTTCGAAATGCCCACCCAAAGCTGCGTACTGAGTCACGTGACCACGACGCTGGAACTCATCCAGCAGGGCGTTCCGGTGGATCTGATTTTTCAATCCATTGCTGGCACCGAGCAGGCGAATGCCAGTTTTGGGATTTCGCTGGGTCTTTTGCAGGAAGCTTACGAGGCGGGACTGTCGCTGAATCGGGGTACGGTCGGTACGAATGTTATGTATTTCGAAACGGGTCAGGGCAGTGCATTGTCTTCCCAAAGTCACCACGGCGTGGATCAGCAAACCTGCGAAGCCCGTGCCTATGCAGTGGCCCGTCATTTTAAACCTTTTATGGTGAACTCAGTGGTCGGATTCATCGGTCCGGAGTACCTCTTCGACGGAAAACAGATTATACGAGCCGGACTCGAAGACCATTTTTGCGGGAAACTGCTGGGTTTACCCATGGGCATGGACATCTGCTACACCAACCACGCTCAGGCGGATCAGGATGATATGGATACGCTGTTGACGCTGCTCGGTGTGGCGGGCGTGAATTTCATCATGGGGGTACCTGGTGCCGATGATATTATGCTGAATTACCAGTCTACGTCCTTTCACGATGCCCTGTACCTCCGCCGGACGCTGGGACTCCGGCCCGCTCCCGAATTCGAAGCGTGGCTGCTGCGGCAGGGAATTCTGGATACAGGACAGCTGAAAAAAGGCATTTCTGAACGGATGTATGAGCTTTTGATGAAGTCTTCTTAAAGAGAGTAAGTGTAAATTATGTTTCAGAGTATAGATACCTCGTTATTCACCTAGACTGCGTTTGGTCCTTTAAGCACGGCTGTTCGGTAGCCCCTGAGCCTTCCAGGCAGGACCTCTCCACGCCTGATCATTCCATGGCGGCGACCGGCCCGCTTTAGGCCACCTTATTGCGGCTGTCGTAGGTCGTTCCGTTGCCATTCCATGGTGGCCCCATGGAATGGCTCAGGGGCGGGAGAGGTTTTCATCTTCCAGTAATAGTTGATGGTTGTGAGTTATTGGCGAGTTAGTATAGTGGACAGCATAAAACCAGCCCCCGTCCTATCGCGAAAAGCCGCCTTCCATTCCATGGCGGCTTCATCCGCAACGCGGTGGCACGGAGCAGGATGAAAAGAGCGGTGGGCGTGCCGGCATGGGATGCCCCGCATGCGATGCCCGGCATGGAATGCATACGGACTAAATGATCAGCCGTCTCAGTAGGACGAGATACTGATTTTATATTACTAGTGGATTATTAACAGATTTCAGTATGGAATGCCCCGCTTGGAATACATACGACCTAAAAGACCAGCCGTGTCGACGAGAGTAGAACAGAACTGTTACGATATACACTAAACCTTTTATCTAATGAATGAAATTCAAAAATACCCTACACCTCCCGACGAATGGGCGTCGCTGAAAACGTTTACGGATGCTCGCATTGCCCTGGGCAAAACCGGCGTTTCCATTCCCCTACGGGAGTCACTAGCGTTCAAGCTGGCTCACGCTCATGCCAAAGATGCCGTATACTCTAGCCTTGATACGCAGGCTTTGGCGACTCGCTGGCAGAAGTACGGGATGCCCGTGTACACCCTGAAAACGCAGGCACTTCACCGGGATCAGTACCTGCAACGGCCCGATCTGGGTCGTAAGCTGCATGAAGAGTCGGTACAGTTGCTGGAAGCCCTGCATGCGAATCCGGTCGATGTTGCTGTAGTCATAGCAGATGGCCTTTCCGCAACGGCCCTTACGGAAAACGCGGAGCCTTTTTTGGATCGTTTCTGGACGAAAGCGGGGGAACGGGGTTATTCACTGGCTCCGCTCTGTCTGGTGGAACAGGGGCGGGTAGCGATTGGGGATGAAATTGGAAAGTTGCTACGAGCCCGGCTGGTGGTCGTACTCATTGGCGAACGACCCGGCTTAAGTTCCTTCAATAGCATGGGACTCTATCTGACCTTCGACCCTAAGCCTGGCCTAACGGATGAGCGAAGAAACTGTATCTCAAACATCCGCCCCCAGGGCCTATCCATCGAATTAGCCGTAGATAAGTTACTATACCTGTTGCAGGAGGCATTTCGGCTACAACTGACGGGTGTTCTTTTAAAAGAAAATGAGCGGAAGGGAATCAATTGAGGTACTTTGGGACTTATAAACCAGTACGCTTCGTTTCAAGTAGCCAGTAACCAAGTATGAATTTCTTACATCAGTTAGGCTCGGTCATTAGTCTGTTTACCTTTATTCTCGTCCAATCATTGCTGTTTGTACGGTCGATTAATGCCTTTACTTCCCGAGATAAACCCAGTACCATGGCCCTGGTAACCGTCTTTGCCTGCTTTCTGGTAACCATTGGTTTGTATTATTATACGAATACCGAACACATTCCTTTCATTCGTATTCTCTTGCTGGTCAACGGTGTACAGCTAATCTTACTGGCTGTACTATTCTTGTTGCGAACGAAGGCACATTAAAAGTGTAAAGCGGATACGGCTTCCGTTTCTGCCACCAATCGTTTGATAATATCCGCCACCGATTTTGCTTCGGCTTTGGATGCGGCCTGCCCGGCCCACAGGGTAGTACAGGCAGCGTTGTTTTGCTGTTGAGCGACTTTTCGGAGGGGCGTCGTCAGGCTGTTTTGAATGGGGTAAGCCGGAATGACAAGCCCCGATTGTTCTACTTCCTGCAAAAACGCGTTTCGAATCCCCCGTGCCCAACGACCCGAAAAAGACCGGGTAAGAGCCGTATCAGTTTCGGAAGATTCAAACAATTTGTCCTTATACGCCGGAATGGCCGCACTTTCCGCACTCGCGGTGAAGGCCGTACCCATCTGAACGCCCGAGGCTCCCAGCGTGAAAGCGGCTCGAATACCCCGACCGTTATAGATTCCTCCGGCGGCCAGTAGCGGTATGGAAACCCGCTCGGCTACTTGCGGGAGCAAAGCCATGAGTCCTACCTGTGGGAGCGGTTCTTCGGTTAGAAACGTCCCGCGGTGTCCGCCTGCTTCAATGCCCTGTACGGTTATGACGTCCATGCCATCTTTGGCCAGTACTTCGGCTTCAGCAACGGAAGTGGCGGTACCATTGAGCAGGCAACCCGCATTTTTCAGCAGCCTGATCGCTTCCGGACTGAGTCGGCCAAAGGTGAAACTAACGATAGGTATTTTTTCCTGCACCAAAACTTCCAGCTGTTCCGTGTACGAATGGCCCTTTAATTTCGAAAAATCCGGGGATTCATAGGGAAGTGCGTGGCGTTGAGCGAGGCGACTAAGGTAAGCTTGCATCGCCTCTACCTGCGTGGGTTCCGGCTCCGGAATCGCGTGGGTGAACAAGTTGACGGCAAAGGGCCGATTTGTCAGAGCCTTCGTCTGCCGAATCAGGGTTTGCGTTAGATCAGCGGATAGGCCTCCTACCGGAAGTGAACCCAATCCGCCCGCATTCGAAACGCCTGCCACCATCGCTGGCGTTGTTACGCCCAGCATGGGAGCCTGAATAATGGGGTAATCAATACCGTAGAGCTGAGTAATCGGGTTCGTCCATTGCATGGCGGCAACTACGGAAAAGAATCCTGGATAGACAATGAGAACCGGTATTTTCCCGATCGGAAAGCCTTTTCTGAAGTGAAAACTAATTTTTAGGGCGGAATGAAGAAACTCATCCATCCTATTGTCGTATCTTACTGGGGTCCTCCATTTTTTAACCTCTATGAACTTTTTTACGAATCCTCTGGGCCTGACGCACACCGTGGCTGCGGTGCTCGCCATGTTGACAGGAGCGGGTGTACTCCTTTTAACGAAAGGTACCGCTACTCACCGGAAAATTGGGTATGTATATGTCGTAGCGATGCTTGTGCTAAATCTGACGGCTTTCAGCATTTACAATCTGTTTGGCCGCTTCGGACCCTTTCACATCGCGGCTATTTTCAGCACGATTTGTATCGCGGGCGGTATGATTCCCATGTATCAACGGGCTCGTATTGCGGGCTGGTTATATTTTCACTACTTCTTCATGAACTGGTCGGTCATTGGCCTGTACGCGGCCTTTTGGGCCGAAACCCTTACGCGGATGAATCAGGGAAGGCAATTCTGGCCATTAGTGCTGGGGGCTTCGCTAGCGACGGTTACGGTTGGAGCCTACCTGGTGCGGCGTTACAAGACTCGGTATTTACCCAAATAAACGGCCATGCTAAAAACGAAAAGCCGTTCTTAGCATGGCTAAAAACGGCTTTTGTGGTTTACTGACAAGGCATTAATCGTGACCTTCCAGTTTTACCAATTTATTATAAATTCCCAGGAGCAGGAAGGGTGCGGCCCATTGGCCTACAAATAATGAAGTGTGACGCTCACCCAGGATTTTAAGCGTTGCTGAAACGCCCATAGAGGCCAGGGCAGCCCATAAAAATACGTCAGAGGGCAATTTTGCCGTTTGTTCTTCGATAGCGGTAGCTACTTTCCCTTCTTTGTGTTCGGGATTGAATTCATTTGCCATACTGGTAGAAAGTTAAAAGTTTAACGTGAAATTGGTTATACGTCAAACCCTGCAAAAACAACCGTTCCACCCATCTTACCTAGTACTATCCATTCAAAGCCTAGTATTAAGTAATTAATAGTCAGGCCTTATTCCGTTCCGTATGTGCCTCTTTTTGAGGTAGCCCGTGCCCACCCCCAGCCTGGTACAGGCACTATACGAGTCCTTCCCGCATGGCCTTGAGTACCGCTTCCGTCTTGGAATTCACCTGAAGTTTGTCATAAATGCTGCGAATGTGCGAGCGAACGGTATCAATGCTGATGTACAGGTGATCGGCGAGCAGCTTGTAGCTGTATCCGGCGACTAAGCCTTTGATAATGTCGAGTTCGCGGGGCGATAGCAGCGTTCCTTCCGAAGGGGCACTCTGCGGTTGCTGAAAGTGGACTAGCACTTTGCGGGCGACGCTGGCCGTCATGGGTGATCCGCCCCGGTGCAAATCAAAAATAGCCAAGATCAGCTCCGAAGGGGAGGTATGTTTGAGTAGGTAACCGCTGGCTCCATTACGGATCGCCCGAAAAATTTTGTCCTCATCGTCAAAAACCGTCAACATCAACACCTGACTCTGCGGGGAAACGGCTTTCACCAGTGGTACAGCATCGATACCGCTCATACCCGGCAGGTCAATATCCATGAGTACCACGTGGGGTTGCAGGCTTTGGATTTCCTGGGTAAGGCTCTGGCAGTTGGAAAAAGCTCCCAGCAGTTGTAAGCCCGGCGTAGCCTGGATTAAAAAGGACAAACCTTCGCGGAGTTCGCGGTTATCTTCGTAATAAACAATTCCAATTTCGCTCATATGATCTCAACGTATCGTTGCGGTTAACGTAATAGAAGTACCCTGACCCGGTGCGGTATGCAGCACAATCGTACCCCGAATGTCGCGGGCTCGGGCGTGCAGGTTGGGCAGCCCATTGCCCGAGCGGGTATGGTCCTGATCAAAGCCAGTACCATTGTCCTGAATCTTAAGATGTAACACGCGACCCTCCACACTGAGTCGCACGTCGATGCGGCTACAGGCGGAGTACTTGACGGCATTGTTAATACTTTCCTTGAAAATCAAATACAGATTGCGACGTTGTTCGACGCTGAGCCGAAGGATGGGAAAGGGTTCACCGACGGTCATATTGAGGACAATTCCCCGGGCTTCGGTCAGGCGAAGGGCAAACTCCCGCATCCGGCTCACCAGGTCGTCGAGGCCTTCCTGATTGGATTTGATAGTCCAGATAATATCCTGCATGGATTCGGCCAGCGTACTGGCGTTATCGCTGATGCGTTTGAGCAGGGGAACGGAGTCGGGCCGAACGTCGGCAATTTGCCCCTGTACCACTTCACTGAAAATGCGAATGCTACTCAGCGTTGAGCCAATGTCATCGTGTAAATCCGTGGCAATGCGGTCGCGAATGAGAGCGAGATGCTGCTGCTGGGCCATGCGGTAGCGGAAAATGCCGTACAAAATGCCGAGGACTAGCAAGCCAATCAGGGCCTTGAACCAGTAGGTCTGGTAATACGCCGGAATGACGTGAATCCACAGGCGGGTGCCCCGCTTGTTCCAGACGCCATCGTTATTAGACGCCCGGACCCAGAGTTCGTAATCGCCGGGAGCCAGATTGGTATACGTAGCAGTCCGGGCGGACGTCACCAACCATTCCTTATCAAAGCCCAGTAACCGATACGCGTACTGATTTTTTCGGGACTGACTGAAGTTTAGAGTGGTGAAGGAAACCGTCAGCGTATTGTCGCCGGGATGGAGCGTAATCTGCTGGGTAGTATCCAGCGGCTGAACCTGATTGTTAATTCGAATTTCCGTAAGCCATACGGGCGGAATCAGCGTATTCTTACGCAGATCTCCGGGTTTGAAATAATTGAATCCTTCGGAAGCACTGATGAACAGTTCACCCGAACGATTGCGGGTAATGGGATCAAATAAATTGCCGGACAGAATGCCATCACTGCCCATTAAGCCGTCACTCGACTGACTGTAATACTGAAACAAGCCCGCCTGTCCGGGTTTTTTAGTCGGGTCAAGTTCGTGCAGGCGTTCGTCCGTATGCAGCCACAGATGGCCCCGCTGGTCTTCACAAATACCAAAAATATGGTCGGACGTAAGTCCATTTTTCAAGGTGTAAGTTTGCAGGACTTTCCCGTCGTAATCGGCCTTGACCAGAAAACCAATGCCCGAGTGCCACCAGTTTCCGTTTCGATCCAGATAAAAGGTACTGTGTAATTCATCCGTGGGCGAAATACCCGACGGCAGTCCCCGAAAGGTGAGCCATTCGAAGTTTTTTCGTTCCGCATCCAGCCGCAGAATACCCCGATTCGTTAGTAGCCAAAGTCGTCGTTGAGCATCTTCCTGAATACGGTTGATCGTAAAGTTAGGCTGGCCGTTCAAGGGATGGGGCCAACGTTTCAGTTGATGGCTGGCCGGATCGTACCAGAACAAGCCATTAATCAGTGAGCCAATCCAGATTTTTCCGCTGGCGTCCTGACACAATACGGGCATGTGGGTGTTGACCTTGGGATAATTAGAACCCTGGAACGGGGTTATTTTAATCGTTTCCCACTGTCGGCTACGGGGCTCGTAGGTGCTCACCCCATCCTTGGAACCTACCCAAAGCTTACCCGAACGGTCCTGAATGAAGCCATACGCCCCAACCGTAGGCTGAGGGGCGGTGAGCCTTTCCAGCGTATTCTGCCGACGATCCCAGCGGATTAGTCCGGATTGCTGCGTCAGAGCCCAGTAGACCTCATCGTGAACAATATCCTGCCGGACGGTCTGGATCATGGGCAAGCGACTATCGTCCCGACTTTCAATGATTCGTCGGTATAATTTCTGGGCGTTGGGATCTTTCGCCGCCAGGCCCTGGGTTGTTCCCAGCCAGATAATATGGGTAGCCGTATCTTTTAGGAAAATATTGGTTCGACCGCCGGGGTAACTGGCCGGGTCTTCGGGAACGTTCTTGAAAGGGGTTAGCTCTTGCGTTTGGGGTTGATAACTGAAGATCCGGTCGAAACTTCCCAGCCAAAGGATAGAGGAGCCGTTTTTTTCGAACTCCTCGGTCATGGTCGATACATTCACAGCCGGTGTAGGATGCAGAATGAATTTTTTTTTGACTGCATCATAGCGGCAAAGGCCTAGTCGGAAGGACAGTGGGTGCGAAAAGGTGTACAGGTCTCCCGATTTTGTTTCCAGCATTCGCTGGGAATGGAACGGGACTTCATTCGGATGAAACCGGTCGTGGCCCTGCACGTACTGAAACTGCCTTTTTTTCCGATCAAACCGGTACAGCACCCGAAACAGGCTTAACCACAGGCGGCCTTTGGAATCCAGAAAAGGTTCGGGATAGTAACTTGGAATGGCGAAGGGTAAGTCAAACGCTTGCTTTGCCAGCGTACGCGGATGAATGCGGTACAGTTTATCGTAGGTCGTGAACCAGCCCCAGCCTTCGCGGTCGAAAAAAACGGGCGATGTGAAATCATTATCACCCTGCTGATCCTGGTTCTGGGGTAAGGGGATGCGTATGCCCGTTTCGCTCCATGGATCAAAACGTAGTAATCCTCGGGTTGTCGAAATCCAGAGATAGCCCTGCGAATCAGTAGTTAGCCCATTCAGGTTGATGTAATTACTGGGAAGGCCGTTAGTCGCTCCGGTACTTTTGAAAACTTTAAAACTCAGGCCATCGAATCGGTTGAGGCCATTGATGGTACCAATCCATAAAAAGCCCCGCCGATCTTTGGCCAGGGAGGTTATGACATTGCTCGATAAGCCGTGTTGCGTCGTAAAGCGGGTAAAAGCAATCGGGCTGGTTTGAGCCAGCACGCGGAAACCGGAAATGATCCAGAAAAAGAAAAGCAGAAGCTCCAGCCTTTTTCGCATGTGAGTGAAAACGTATGGGGACAAAGATTCACCGAAATCCAGCCAAAGACAAATTTGCCGGATCGCATAAAAATGTGAATTGTATTGGCAACGAGGTAAGGCATCGGAGCAAACCCTGGCCGTACTCGCAATCCAGGCCGAATGTGAGGCGGTAATCGTTGTGTCGAGCGTAGAAAATGCGTGAAAGTCGGTGGTAGTCAGCTACTTCAAAAAGATCTATTTTGGTATTTCACATTTTTATGCGATTGACGCCGGTCCGTTTTTCCGCCAATTTTGCAAGGTCCAATTGCAGTAGGAACGAGGCCAAGGTAGTTCAACCCAGACAAGTACCAATTCAGCCGCTTTTTCGGTGCGTTCATCCCCTGTATTTAGCAATTCGAGCACACCGTCTATACGTTTCGGAATTCGCCGGTGTCAATTTTATCGTACCCATCAACCGTTATTATCCCCTTGTTTAGCCATGAAACGCATGAATCTGATTACCTTTTTATTGACACTGCTGTCCTTTGCCTGCCAGAAAAATTCGGGCGTATCACCGGATGACTCCGGTTCGACGAATGGGAAGAGTTACATCAAAGTAAATTTTAACGGTCACACGAAAACCTATAAGGATGTGACGATGTCCCTGATGGGAGGCGGGGGTACCGGCACCGTTGAAGGCTGGTCGATGACGGCCGGAAGTAATCACGGAGATTACCTGTCGATTGGCATCTTCTCCCGTGCCCTGGGAACCTTTCCTTACCGGCAAAGCATGAGCGATTACCACAACATCAGCATCGTACAATACCAGCAGACGAAAGGTTCCTATGACAACTATAAAGCTTTAGTCTGTCCCACCTCTTCGGGTTATTATTCGACGCAGGGCAAAGTAGTGGTAGAAGCCTTTGAAGCGGGCAAATTGGCCAAAGGCACCTTTACGGGAAATCTTCTGGTTCCGGATACGGATGACTGCTCCACGGAGAGTGTCTCTTTCAGCGGCGAATTTTATCTGGTCAAATGAGTAAAGATTTAGCGTATACTTTTTAGCGGTAGGTAATTTTCAGAGAATCTCGGCGAGAAAATGTAGCGTACGTTCAACCTTCTTTTATTTCCATGCAAACAATAATGATTAAGACAAGTCGTGTAGGCTTTCGTCTGTGCCTAGTAAGGCTTAGTATGGGTCTATGCCTGTGGTTCACGGCCTGCCAACCGGATGCGATAGAACCGAAACTTGGTAAACCAACTCCGACGAGCCAAATACCTAAAGATTCGCTGAATCGACCCGATTCTGTGGTGAGTGGTCGGAGGCTAAGGATTACCTGGGCTGCGACGGATTTTCAGGAGCTGGAGCTGGACGCTCAGGGCTTACCTTTACATCACATAAGTCAGTATCTCTATAATATGGGTACTGGAGATGTGAAGCGGCACGAAAATCGCTTTGTGTACGATGAAAATCAACGGCTTATACGAGTTGAAACTACGTATTTAGGAAAGGTTAGTACCAGCAAGTATTTCTACGAAGGTGATCAAATCCACCGGGTGGAAGTGTATGCTCCGGCAGGAAATCTTACGGCGATTCACCGCTTCCTGTACACCAGTGATAATCGCCTGAAACAAACGGAAACGGATCGGCCGCTGAGTAAATCCATAATTCGGTTGACTTACACCTATGATCGCAAGGGAAATGTAACTGAAGTGATAGAAGGGGTGAAAGACCCGCAAATGGATACCTACGTCCGGCAGTTTTCAATTACCTACGGTGACTACGACGATCAGAAATACGTGGAACATTTACTGACGGGAGAACCCTTCCTGCCGAATGTACCACTGCAGGTTAATAATTATCGACTTAAAGTAGTGTCGGATCGTAACGGGAAGGAGCTTAGTCGGGAAACCTTCTCGTATACCTACAACGAACAGGGTTTGCCAACGGAAAAAGTAAAACACGGTCCAGGCGGTACCTCCCGGGCCTCCATTACCTACTAGTTTACCTTCATCCTTTTTTGAAATAGTGTTACCAGCTCCTGCGGTTAGGGAATGGTCCGTACAGTTGGGTGAGCCGGGTAGTTGTAACATTTCCTTCCACATTTTCATGAAATCTATTTCGTATCTATTGTTAATAGGCGGCGTATTGACCTCCTGTACATCCAATCCTTCGACGGTGGAGCCCGAGCCCATTACACAGGGCACGCCTACCGAAGTGGGGAAACCCGTGGGAATGCCGATTCAACAAACCATCGGTTCTGCCGGAGGGACACTGACGACGTTGGATCAGCGAATTACAGTTACGATTCCCGCCGGGGCTTTGAGTAAGGAAACGCTTATTTCGGTACAGCCCGTCGAAAACAAAGCCTTTGGCGGTACGGGGCTAGCTTACCGCATAAGTCCGGAAAATCTGGAACTAGCTAAAGAAGCAATACTGACTCTGACCTACAAAGAATCGGAATTAACGGGATCGGCTCCCGAAGCTTTGGGTATCGCCCAGCAGGAAGCCGACCATAGCTGGAAAGGTCGTCAGAACATGACCCTGGATAAAACCAAACGGAAAGCCTCAACGCCGTTTAAACGTCTGCAAACGTACGCTTTCTACGAACAGTTTTTCATGGTGCCCGAGCGAACGACACTGGTAGCGGGGCAGGGCGAAACGTTCACGGTTTTCTTTCAAAAGGGCCGGAGAGATGATCCTGCCGAGCCGTATCCCTTGGTAAAGCCCGTAGCCCTCAAGCAGGAAGAAGTGAAAAACTGGCGGGTGGATGGTCAGGATATAATCGACGTAGCCCATCCGGTTTTGGGGATGATGAGCCTGGGGAAAGTGGACGCAGTAGCCCATTATTTGCCTCCCACGAAGATTACCGAAACGGACAGTCTTGATGTAAGTGTAGAAGTAGTACTGAAAGAGAGCAAGGCAAAATTAATGCTGGTATCCCGGGTACTGCTGACGACGGCGAATGCCTTTCAATTTCTGGGTGCTAAAGTAGAAAACGCAGATCTGGCGGCGATTACCGTGGTGGATAATACGCTGCTGATTGTTAGCCTGTCGGAGGGCAAATCACCCCAGGAAAAACAGGCTCTTGTCAACGTATCCATTTTGCCTTTTACGGGTACGGGTACGTACGAAATGAAGGGGGAAGGATCACCCGTAAAGGTAGCGGCGAATGATCGGGATGGGGTCCAGTACGATGAGGAATGCTCCGCTAACGGAAGAAAAATGTACGGACCCATTACCGTGCATATTACGGAATACGATAAGGCTAAAAAACTCGTCGCGGGAACGGTATCGGGTACGGTACATCACCTCAATGCCTTAACCCGGAACTGTGATGAAGCCAGCATCACCATGCGATTCAGGGCCGTCAGCCCTTACTAGCGTAGCTGGCAGAAGCTCCTGGTGCATACGGCTACGAAACGTTCTGCTCAAAACCAATGAAACGAATGCTCTTGGGGTACCTGCTGGTACTCACGATGATGGCCTGTCAGCCCACCCTGCCCACGCGGGTACTGGAGGGAACATTTGTCGGACCCGGTTCAGTACAGGCATCCCAGGGGGGCCTTACCTCGTACGCAGAAATCGAAATTACGCTGAAACCCCTGACGGCAACAACCGTGGAGGTAAGCAGCCCCGAGTTCAAATCCTTCATTATTCAACGCCTGGCCCATTCCGGAACCACTATTTTTCTTTCGGATAATGAACAAAACTTGTTTCACTTTTCGGGAGAACCCAGCACCCGAAGTTTGCTCGTGGACTGGACTACTGAAATAGCGGGGCAACGACAGACCATCCGATTTGGTGGACGAAAAAAAAGCCTGGTTTTCATCATTTAACGAAGCAGCAGGCGTGAGCTTTAACCCTCTGTTTTGACGGATACAAGTCATGAAAAAATACCTGTTCTTTAGTTGGTTGAGTGTTATTGTAGCAGTGACGGCCTGTTCTAAACCAGAGCCGACTCGCCCGGTAGATCCACCCGCAGGCTCTGAAAGCCATCGGTTGGTAAAAATTACGTCGGGCGAGCAGAATCAGCAGAGTTATCAGTATAATGACCAGGGCTTGCTGCAAAGCTCGAATCTACACTGGAGGTACAACGATTCATCGACGGTTAGCTCTACGACGGCCTTTACTTACGATACAGAAAAACGAATGTCCCAGATTTTATACGATGGGAAGCCTTACGTAAAGTTTTTATACGAAGGCAAGCTGCTCGATAAAACCGAAGAATACGACCACAAAGGTCGGCTGGTGGTTACGCATTTCTATCTGTTCAATGGGGAAGGGCAACTGGTCGAATTACTCGATCAGATTCACGATACCGAAACGGCAGCCGTACAAAGTTTTATTAAGCACCGCTACGAATACGAGGGGCAGCGGAATGTGCAACGTGTACTTTCATTCCGAAAAAATGTAAATGATCCTACGTTTACACCCTGGCAAAATGTGTACTACGAGCACTACGATACGAAGAAAAATCCCCATCTGTCCCAGGTTTCGTATCCCTTCGTAGTAGCAACGGCTACTCAGGTGAATAATCCCGGAAAAATGACGGTTCGGGATGCTCGGGATGAATCGCTGTTAAGCGTCGAAACCTATGCGTATACCTACGACGCTCAGGGGTATCCGTTGCAAAAAACGCAGCAACTCAGCACAACCCATCCGCTGCCCGCCGTGACAGTGAGCTATCAGTATCAGTGAAAGCAGACGAATGTAGGTGATGGCAAAGGCCCGGTTCATCCGGGCTTTTTGCGTTGGTAAAGGATTTCGTAAGTAGAAAAGGCCTAAAAACAGGTGGGTACTTCCGGGTTTGAGTAATTGGGACCTATCTTTCCGCGGCATTTACTAAACCTATTGAAATTAAGTTCACGTATGAAAAAAACGCTTGCTGTAATCCTTTGTGGATGGACCTTGTTCGCTAGCGGGCAATCGAACCAACCGGCTGCCTCGCTTCGCCCGAACCCGTACCAGGAATTGCCCTTGGGAGCGATTCGGCCCGAGGGCTGGTTACGCGAAAGGCTCATACGCCAGAAAGAGGGTGCCACGGGTAAACTCGATGTGCTGTATCCTTCCGTAATGGGCCCGCGAAATGGCTGGCTGGGCGGCGATGGTGATCAGTGGGAGCGGGGACCGTACTGGGTAGACGGACTACTACCACTGGCGTACCTGCTAAACGATGCCGAACTGATTGCCAAAACCAAACCCTGGGTCGAATGGGCGTTGAACAGCCAGCAACCGGACGGCTACTTTGGCCCTTCCCACGATTACGGTCCAGAAGCCGGACTACAACGGGATAATAGTCGGGACTGGTGGCCTAAAATGGTTGCGTTGAAGATTTTAAAGCAATATTATTCCGCCACGGGGGATCAACGGGTGATTCGTCTGATGACCAATTATTTTAAGTACCAACTCAAAGAATTACCCAAAACGCCGCTGGACCACTGGACCTTCTGGGCCCGTTATCGGGGCGGTGATAACCTGTTGCTGGTGTATTGGCTGCACCGAATTACGGGCGATGCTTTTTTACTGCAACTCGGCGACCTGATTCACAAACAAACCTTTGACTATACCAACGCGTTCCTGCAAACTGACATGCTGAGTCAGCCCGGTAGTATTCACTGCGTAAACCTGGCTCAGGGTTTGAAAACACCGGTGATTCAATATCAGCACCATCCGAAAGCGGAATATATACAGGCGGTGGATCGTGGACTGGCAGATATTCGAAAATACAATGGCATGGCTCATGGCCTGTACGGCGGTGACGAGGCCCTGCACGGTAATAACCCGACGCAGGGCTCCGAGCTGTGTTCGGCCGTGGAGATGATGTTTTCGCTGGAAAGCATGCTTGAAATTACGGGCAAGGTAGCCTGGGCCGATCAGCTCGAAAAGATTGCCTTCAATGCCTTGCCTACCCAGATTTCGGATGATTTTATGAGTCGGCAGTACTTCCAACAGGCCAATCAGGTAATGTTGACGCGGCATACCCGCAACTTTGACGTAAACCACGGCGGTACGGATGTGTGTTTCGGATTGCTGACGGGCTATCCCTGCTGTACTTCGAATATGCACCAGGGCTGGCCCAAGTTTACCCAAAACCTGTGGTACAAAACGTCCGATCAGGGTTTGGCGGCTTTAGTATATGCTCCGAGCGAAGTTAAAACGGTGGTTGGAAAAAATGTGCCCGTGACCTTCAAGGAAGAAACGGGCTATCCGTTTGAAGAAACGATTCGTTTCACACTGACGACCGAGGCTCGTAGTGTTACGTTTCCCCTGCACCTGCGAATCCCCGAATGGTGTCCGAAAGCCAGTCTGACCATTAACGGTAAACCCTACAAAGAAGTAGTAGGCAATGCCGTGACAGTGATCAATCGTACCTGGAAATCCGGGGATGTTGTCGAAGTACAACTCCCCATGCCGCTCAGACAAAGTAGTTGGTACGAAAACTCCCATTCCATCGAACGAGGCCCGCTGACGTACGCCCTGCCCCTCGGTGAAGAGGTAAAAAAAGTTACCAATACGAAAGACCCCATTGACTACGGTGATGCGTACGAAGAAGTTCGGCCGACTACACCCTGGAATTACAGTCTCATCGTCAGTTCGGACGCCAAACTAGCCGAGCGATATATCGTGGAGAAAACTGGAAAGGTGTCGAACTCCCCCTGGACTACCGAAAGTGCTCCGATCCGAATTCGGACCAAAGGCCGTCGTATTCCTTCCTGGGGCTTGTACAATGACATGACCGGACCCATTCCGTACAGCGTAACGTACAATCTGGAGTACGGACCCGAGGAGGAAATCATTTTAATTCCCTACGGTTGTACCCGTCTGCGAATCGCCCAGTTTCCGGTAACCGGGGGCCGTTAACGAAAAGAGCCGTGGGAATCGATTCCCACGGCTCTTTTTTAGGAGTGAAACTTACTTCAGGTGAGCCCGAAGCATCCAGGCAATTTTTTCGTGTTTTTCCATCAGCCCAGTGATGAAATCGCTCGTACCGGCGTCTTTATGGGCATCGGCAAAATCGTCGACATTACCCCGCAGAAATTCGATGATGCTTTCGTGATCGCCCAACAGCTTGTGAATCCAGCTGCGGCTGTCGTTTCCGCCACCGTCAGCTTCGGTCAGGTGCGTCAGTTGCAGGAATTCCTTCATCGTACCGGGAGCATAGTGACCCAGTTGACGAATACGCTCCGCCAGTGAATCGACGATCTCCGCGGAATCTTTGTACAATTCTTCGAAATACAGGTGAACTGAGTGGAAGTCCATCCCTTCCAGGTTCCAGTGAGCATTAAGGGTTTTGGTATAGACTAAGAATTCGTCTGCCAGAATTTTAGCTAATTCATGGGCTACTACGGCCCGGTTTTCTTCTGAGATGCCAATGCTAGTTTTCATAAGGAGTAATTTAAAAAGGTGAACTGTTGATAAAGACTCGAAAAAGCAGCAATTGTTTAGTGTCAAAACAGATTAGAATCCGTCTTAATCCAAAGAGACATGGGCCGGAAAGGTCATCATTTTTCGGCAATCTTGGAAAGGGTAAAGCACAAAATTCTACGTCCTAACCAAGCCTCCTGAACCAACCCAGCCTAGATTACTGCTTTTTCGAAACCCAGTTCGCGGCCCTTTGCCACAACTCCTTGGGGCTGGTTTCTGGATCGAGTACCGTTTGAAAAACTCGCCCTTGTCCGAATGTATAGACCCAGGCCAGGGGCGTGGACTTGCTTCGTACGATCACCTCAATCGGTTCCGTCCCTTTTAACTGAAAAGCTGCCTTGCTCCGAAAGGAGGGAAGTCCTTTGGTAAGGGGATGTGACTCCTGCTTTACGCGTTCATCCATCCGAAAATCCGTTGTCTTTTCCCGACGAAACAATTGCGAATACGTTGCCCAGCCCGAGCGAACCGTGGTATCGGTTTTGGCCCGAAAGGCTAAGGCCAGCAAGCCGCCACCCTTTTGAACGTACTGTTCCAGAGCTGCCTTGGAAGTACGGTGGATGCCATTGGTATCGGGGCGATCAAAAGCCAGAAAGCTGTAGTCACTCAAGTTGTAGGTCGAGAGATCGTTGAGGTCCGTACAAACATCCACCAGAAGTTCTGGATCTTTTTCAAGCGTCTGCTGTAAGGAGGATTTTGTTTTTTTATCGTGAAAGAGAAGTGCTTTTTTTGATTGGTGGTACGTAAGCTCCGTAACCTGGGCATCGGTATAAAAGCTCGCATCCACGCCAGTGGCGGGTACTTCTGCTCCGGCGGCCCAAACCAGTCCGTTCAGGAGCAGTTTACGGTAATCCGGATTTTCCCAGTTCGTATAAAAGTGATTAAAGGTGGCACAGAAACCACGGCCCCCGTCAACCCGTTGCAACGCCCAGGCAACCAAATTCCCCTGCTCAGGCCGTCCCTGTAGGGCTGGAACGTCCATAATGGGCGTCAGACGTGCGTCATTTTCCCGGAAACGCAGGTTGTAGTAAAATTCATCGTTGATACGAAAGGGCTTCACACCCCGGCTGATGGGATGCTCGGGTGAAGGCAGGCGGACGTCCGCTTCCAGGATTTTGAGGGCGGAATAGGTTCGGTACTTTCCCGTCGCGTCCTCCCAGTCATAGTAACCGCCCGTCCACTCCAGCAGTTTCTGACCGTAGGGATACGAAGCAAAGTTGGAGAAATGTAACAAAGCCAGACTACAACCCCGCTTCATCTGCTTCTCCATAACCTGAATACGTTCGGGCGTCATGAAAGGGACATCCGAAAATAAATTGCCATCCCGTCCGTCCGATACGAAAAAAATCAGGTCGGCGTCGTCGAGCGTCTGTTCCTGTTCGGGCCAGCCGTGCAGGTGTACCTCCGTGCGAAGGCCCGGTACCTGGCAATGATCCAGCATGGTTTTGAGCAGACGTACGGTTTTTACGTATTCGTGCGTACCCGGCGGGTGACTTTTCTCTCCTGCAATAAGTACAATTTTACGGGAGTTACCAACGGGAGAAAAGGGCTGGCTCTGGGATGCAGAAAAACTTCCCAAAAGCAAAGCCCAGGTCATACAAAGCGAATAATACCAATACATAGATCAAGAGGTTTCAATCTGTAATGGAATCAAAGCTACGGAATAATGGGCTATAGTGTACGTTAACTATTAGTTAATTGTGCGTGCGTAAACCCATAAATTAGTATTGGAATCGTCTAACTATAGTCGCTGATTCGGATAATCTTACCGTGGCTAACTTCAAAAATGCTGACGCCCCGCAGGCGTAAGGTTTCACCCGCTTTCAAGCCATTGGGCAGATCCTGGGCCAGCGTCGCGTGGTAGTCAATTTCTACGGCTGCTGCTGTATCACTCAGCACCTGGAAGCGTACCGATTGTCGGCGTTCGCTGAAAAAGTTAAGCGATTGAAGAGCCAGCGTTTCAAATTCGGACTTGGACTGCGTGGTCGTAATCCCTGAGGCATTCGAAACGTTCTCAAAAAAGACGGCTTCATCGAGCAAAGCCAGCATCGCCGGTACGTCTTTGGCATTATACGCCGTAAGATAGGCCTGAATGATTTCTTCCATAGGGGGCATTTGAGGCAATAAAGTAGCGATAATTTTCAGGCCTGTACAATGATCTTTCGGGAAGTACCTAACCCAGGCTTTTGTAAACAGGCACTATTTTTTGGAGGGATGTAGCATTCGTTCACCTTTCAATGACTATGAATCTCCTACACGCAACGCCACTTGGGTTCGAAAATCCTTTTCAATCGTTCTGGATGGCTGGTTATGAATGTTCAGATCAACTCAATTGCTTCGGAAATCGGGTTGATCTGTTGACGATTTCCGGACATTTAGATCAGTTGGATGATGATTATAAACAGCTACAGCCCTTTCAAATTCGTACGGTACGCGAAGGGATTTGCTGGAGTTCCGTTGAAAAACAACCCTATCATTATAACTGGACGGTAGTTCGTCAGATGATTGAGAAAGGCCGCCAGCAGGGTATTCAGCAGGTGTGGGATCTGTGCCATTTTGGTTATCCGGACGATCTAACGCCCCTGCATCCACTCTTTGCCCGACGGTTTGCGGCGTTATGCCGGGCCTTCGTTGACTTTTACCGAACCGTTGATCCAGACGGCACCCTGATCATCACGCCGATCAACGAGGTAAGTTTCATTTCCTGGCTGGGCGGGGATGCTCGCGGTACTTCTCCTTACTGCGTCAAACAGGGCTGGGACGTGAAGTATCACCTGATGCGGGCCTATATTGAAGGAGTGGCTGCCATTCGTGAAATGGACGCTCACGTCAAAATTATGTCCACGGAACCGCTGGTGAATATGGTGCCGCCAATGAACGCTACCTACGAACAGCAGCGGAAGGCAGCCCTGGCTCATCACGCTCAGTTTCAGGCCATGGATATGTTGACGGGACGAACTTGCCCGGAGCTGGGCGGCTCGCCAGACTATCTGGACATTCAGGGACTCAACTATTATTACAATAACCAATGGGTCGTGAATGAGGGCAGTGGTAATACGTTTCTTCCCTGGGTTAATGAGGGGAACGATCCTCGCTGGCGACCTTTACGCAGTTTGTTCCACGAAGCTTTTGAACGGTATGGAAAACCGATCGTGCTAAGTGAGACGAGCCATCCGGGTGAGCATCGACCGCACTGGATTCGTTTTGTGGCCGAGGAATGTGCCGCGGCTATCGAGCAGGGTATTCCGCTGTGGGGACTGTGTTTGTACCCCATCATTGATCGACCGGACTGGGATCATCTGGATCACTGGCATCGGTCGGGATTGTGGGATGCTGAACTCATACCGGGACAATCGCCCCGCCGCGTTCTGTACGAACCCTACGCTCAGGCCATTACTGCAAGTCAGCGATTGCTGGATGTAGTCTTTGCCCGGAAAAAAGCAGAACAGCCGAGGATTTTATAAGCAAAAGATCTTTCTTGCGTAGGTTGTTTAATGCTAACCCAACAAAGCCTTATAACCTATCTTCGTATCCTCATGAAAGTTCTTCCCCTGTTAGGGCTCGCTTCTTTGACGGCTTTCTATTCTTGTGAACAGAGGGCCTGTATGTCGCCGCCTCCCACGTATCAATTTGCGTTTGTAAATAAACAAGGATCAGCTGCCTTGGATAGCACCCGGGCGATGCAAGTACGCTTGACGTATAAAGATGCTTGGGGGATGGAACAGACGGTTGCCCCCGAAGACTTTAAAGTCATTGCGTCGAAACCATATGGCGTCGTTTTTGAATCTTCCTATGCTTTAATTGAAAATCCAAAACCGCAAACCCGTCTGTACACGGTCACCCTTGGTATAGAATCATTGGGTCGGCTTCAGCTCACCAGTAAAAAAAACACTACTAAATGTAATAGCTGGATGAACTTGAGCGAAGCCCGTTTTAATGAGCAAATTTTAAGCCAGGGCGAAGAGGTAAACTATTTGATTCAACTTCCGTAACCTAGCGTCAGGATAGGAATGAGTCAAGGGATTGTCCCTGAGTTACCTATAGGGATGAACGTCACCGCACATTCTTTTAAATGCTGAGGGATAAGGGGTCAAATTTAGGGTAATGTAATACCCTGTTTCTTAGATAAAAGTGCTGACCGTTATAGAGTCATTCCCTTTAGCGGAGATGATTCTATAGCGGTCATTTTCATCTATTTACTTAACATTTTCTTCTCAGAGTGCTGATAGTCAGACTAAGGTCATTTCTTGATTTGGTAACATTGACGTAATGACCAGATAACCTTGAAGGTCTAAACTTGCGGCTGTTTTTCCAAAATCACTACTCTGAAGAAAGATGAATGAAAAGAAAGCTTACGGCTCCGTAAGCCCCGCTACCTCATTGTTCCCTGTGCTGTTGAAGCGTTTTGGAATTTTAGCGGGTCTGTATGCCGTGTTGCTGGGCTGGGGCTCACAGGTCCAGGCCCAAAGTACTCCGCTTACCCTGCAAGGTTCCGTCATTGATCGTACCAGCAACGAGCCGCTGCCAGGTGTTGCCATTTCGGTGAATAATAAAGCCGTTGACCTGACGAATGCTCAGGGCCGATTTGAGTTGCAGGTAGAGGTGGGCAGTACCATCGGTTTTACTTTTATCGGCTATCAACCCCACCAGTTCAAAGCGGAGAAAAATGATGCGAGCCTGACCGTCTATTTAGAAAATGGGCAGAAAGATTTAAATGAAGTAGTCGTAACGGCACTGGGTATCAAACGCGAAGAAAAAGCCCTGGGGTACAGTGTTTCCACGATTAAAGAAGACCAGCTGACGCAGGCCATGCCCAATAACTGGTCGGACGCCTTAAAAGGAAAAGTGGCGGGTCTGAACATTCTACAATCGGGTTCCGGACCGTTAAATTCAGCCCGGATTAACCTTCGCGGCGACCGTTCGCTGGATCCCAATAAAAACGAAGCTCTGGTTGTCATCGATGGCGTACCGATGATCAACGGCAAAGTAAGTTCCGGCGTCGATCAGGCGTACGGAGCAGGTGCCAGTGGAGCGGATAAAGACATCCCCATTGACTTCGGGAATGGTTTGGGCGACATCAATCCCGATGATATTGAGAGTGTTACCGTACTGAAAGGAGCCGCTGCTACGGCTCTGTACGGAAGCAGGGCCGGGAATGGTGCGTTGATTATCACTACGAAATCGGGCAAGCGGAAGGGCAAAGGGGTAGGCGTAACCGTCAATTCCAATTTCAGTATTAATGATGTACTCCGCTGGCCGGAATACCAATATGAGTACGGACAGGGAAGCGGTGCGAAGTATTACTCGTACGGTCTGTCGCCGGATGGATCGAATACGGGCTCCACGTCAAGTGCCTTCGGCCCGAAATTTGATGGCCAGGAATATTTTCAGTACGATCCGGTCGTGGAAGGTCAGTCCCCCGAACGTCGGCCCTGGCGTCCGTATAAAGACAACATCAAAGGTTTCTGGCGTACGGGACATACTTTCACCAATAATGTCGCCGTCGAAGGGGGCGGGGAGAACTACTCAGCCCGGGCGTCGCTAACTTATACCAACAACGAGTGGATCATGCCCAATACGGGTTTTGATCGGCTGGTCGCTTCGCTTAACTCCAGCGTTTCGCTTTCCAAACGGATTAAGTTGAATACGAAACTGAGCTACACCAGCAAAACCAGCGATAACTTGCCGGGCACGGGTTACAATAACCAGTCGATTTCGTACTTCATGATTTTCCAGAATCCGAACGTTGATCTGGCCTGGTACGAACCTCGCTGGAAAAAAGGGCAGGATCAAATTCAGCAGATTCACCCCTTCAGTTCTTTCATCGAAAACCCGTACCTGATTGCCTACGAGATGACGAACAGTTTGAACAGTACGAACATCATCGGGAATATTCAGGCGACGTATACGCTGTCTCCGAAGTGGGAATTCATGATTCGTTCGGGTCTGAACAGTCGGCAGGATCGTCGCGAACAACGCCGTCCCTGGAATACCTCCAACTTCCCCCAGGGTTACTATAAACAGCAGGACGTAGCATTTTTGGAATCAAACACCGACTTCCTGGCTACCTACAAAAGCAAACTGACCCGAACGATTGACCTGACCGCCTCCGTAGGGGGTAACCGCATGAGCAGTGACGTCAAGCAGAATAATGCCGTCGCTCGCGGATTGCTGCTACCCGGCGTTTACAAACTCTCGAACGCCCTGGAGCAGCCCATTGCGGATAACTCGCTGATTCAACGAAAGATCAATAGCTTATACGGATTGATCAATCTGGACTGGCAGAATAAGATTTTCGTGGATATTACGGGTCGTAACGACTGGTCCTCGACGCTGCCTGCTGGTAACAACTCGTACTTTTATCCCTCGGTCAGTACGAGCTACGTACTGAGCGAACTCATGCCCTTACCCACGGTGATTTCCTTTGCCAAAGCCCGGCTTTCCTGGGCTCAGGTGGGGACCGATACCGAGCCTTACCGCATTGCCAAGTACTACGACAAGTCGCCTTTCCCCGGCTCAGCCAATTCGCCCTCGATCTTGTACAACGGGACGCTAAAGCCCGAGATTTCTACTTCCTGGGAAGCGGGACTGAACGTATATCTGTTCAAGAAACGCGTCAATGCGGATGTGAACTTCTACTCCAATACAACGGTCAACCAAGTGTTAACTGTACCGATGGACATTACGACGGGTTATAGTTCGGCTTTTATTAATAGTGGCAAAGTACAAAACCGAGGGGTTGAAGTGATGCTAAGTGTACAGCCCGTTCAGTCAAAAAACTTTAACTGGACCCTGACGGGAACGTGGTCGAAAAACCAAAATCGCATTCTGGCTCTGAGTAACGACATTGAAAGCGAGCAGCAGATCATTGCCTCCAGCGGTAACGCTTCCATCATTGCTACCAAGGGCGGTAGTACGGGCGACATCTGGGGGTTTGGTCTGGTACGGAATCCAGAAGGACAGGTGGTTTTTGATGCGAAAACGGGCTTGGCCCTTCGTCCGGCGGATATTACTAAAATTGGCAATGCCTATGCCGACTGGCGGGGCGGTCTGCAAAACGAGTTTTCGTATAAGAACCTCCGTTTGAATGTTCTGCTCGATGGTCAGTTTGGCGGCATCGTGTACTCGCAGACCCACCACAAGATGTCCGAACAAGGAAAGCTCAAACATACCCTGGCGGGTCGGGAAACGGGCACTATCGTTGGGCAGGGTGTAATTCGGAATGCAGATGGTTCTTACGCTCCCAACACCACGCCGGTAGCCATTTCGACCTGGTACGGTGATTACTACCGCCGGGCCAACGTGGAGACCAATAGCTTTGATGCTTCGTACCTCAAACTTCGTGAAGTACGATTGGAGTACAATCTGCCCCGTAGCCTGGTCAACCGCTGGAAACTCTCGGCGGCAAGCATCGGCTTCTTCGGTCGCGATCTGGCTATGATTTCCAAGTTTCCCATTTTCGATCCCGAGACGGCTTCACTCAACGGTGCTACCATTGTACCCGGCGTAGAAATGGGCCAGTTGCCCACGCCGCGTACCTGGGGTGTTAACTTAAATCTTAAGCTGTAATTTTTATTTGGACGAAACAGCGATGAAAAAATACATTCTCTCTTTACTGACCCTGGGATTGCTGACCACTGCCTGTACCACGGGTTTCGAAGAACTCAATACCGATCCGAACCGCATTGATCGCGTCACACCAGGTAGTTTGGTCACGCCGATTGTGTATGGCATGAGTACGTACTTTACCGTACGCAATAGCGATTTTACCAACCAGTTGATGCAAGTCAGCTTACCGTACGCTCAGAATAGTGAGGGCTATGGTGTACACCATTACAACGTAAGTGAAACGGCGGGGAATGGTACTTGGAATACTTGCTACACCTGGCTGCGTAACGTGCGGGAAATGAAAGAAGCCGCCGAAATTTATCAGCAACCTATCTATCAGGCGGTCGCTACGACGCTTGAGGCGTACATCGTCGGTATTCTGACGGATTCTTTTGGCGACATCCCGTACACGGAAGCACTCAACGCGGAGGAAGGCCTTAGTCAGCCCGTTTTTGATGAGCAGAAGCAGGTATATGCTACACTGATTACCAAACTGGAAGAAGCTAATAAAACCTACAAGGAAAGTGGTACGATGGTGGGCAACGATCTGCTGTACGGGAATGACAAGAGCAAATGGCAGAAATTCAATAATTCACTTTTACTGCGAATGCTGCTTCGGACGAGCAAAAAAACCGGTTTCAATAGCTTTGAACGCCTGAAAGCTATTTTAGCGAATCCGAGCGAATATCCCATTTTCACCAGTAATGCCGACGCCGCTTTAGTTAAAATTACAGGCTTGGCTCCGTACGATTACGCCTGGGGTCGTCGGCAGGATTATACGAACGCCGAGGCCATGAGTGCTTTTTTCATTGATCTGTTGAATGAACTGGAAGACCCCCGCCGACCGCTGTTTATGACGAACGCCCGACGCGTGGAAAACGGAAAAGAAATCAACATCGGATACAAGGGCATTGTCAGTGGGCACAACCCGACCCGCAATGAGCTGAAGGTCGATTACGAACCCAGTACACCCAATGCCGATTTAATGGTACACACCACGCTAGGTACGGAAATCATTGAAGTGATCATGTCGTACGCCGAAGTAGAGTTCATCAAAGCCGAAGTAGCTCTGCAAACGGGCGATCAGGCGGCGGCTAAAACGGCCTACGAGAAAGGGGTAGCAGCAGCGATTACCCAATGGAAAGGCGGTGTATTTCCGGCCACGTATTTCAATAATCCCAAGGCGGCATTTAACGGTACGCTCGAACAGGTACTGACCCAAAAGTATCTGGCCCTGTTTTTCAACGATTACCAGCAGTGGTTTGAGTACCGCCGGACGGGTTTTCCTAAATTGCCCAAAACGCAATATATGCTTCACGATGGCGTAATGCCCACGCGATTCATGTACCACAATGATGTACGGCGATTCAATCCTCAAAATTATAAAGTTGCCGCCGAACGGATGGGTGGGGATGATGTAATGACAAAGGTTTGGTGGGAAAAATAGCCAGTCTAACCTAACGAAGCAGCAGCCGGTTTTCTGGATTTCCAGCGAATCGGCTGCTGTTTTTATAAGATCAGCATATTTGATTATTATGCGTATAAATGCCTATAGTTTTTGCAAAAATTCAACTATTACTACAAAGGTTTACAATGATTACTACAAACTATATCCATTAAAGAGATTTAGTTTCGCGTCTTCAAACCGCTACAACCAAATCTCATGACCTCACTTTCGCCGGATATTCGTCTATTTGTCGCTTTCGTTTTTCAAAAGTACCTGTATTCCGTAGCCCCAAAGCCCTCACTTATTCTGGCTACTTGTTGATCAGGCATCTCCCAACTTTCATTTAATCCAGCACCAAACAGACCAGCGGTACAGCACCGAACGGGACGGGTTCGCTATGCCCATACGGTTCTAGGTTACTTCTCCTGCTGACTAATCAACCATAAACCATCCATTTTTATGAAAAAAAGAATACTCTTAGGAATCATGTTGTCGGCGGGTAGTTTCTTCGCTGTACAAGCTCAGGTAAAAATCGGAGCTAATCCTACCACTATTCAGGGCGGTTCGTTACTCGAGTTGGAGAACGAAACAGCCAACGGTAATAACCAGCGGGGTTTACAGCTTCCCCGAGTTGCATTAACGAATACCGGTACCTGGGCTCCCATGGCTGGCTCGGCAGCTCCCGGTATGACGATCTACAATACGAACGCTGACATTGCCGGTGCCCGAGCCAACGGGGTAGGGGCTTACATCTGGTATGCCGGAACGGGTTGGAATCCCATTACTGACTGGTCACTGGGCGGAAATAATATTAATGCCAACCAGGTATTAGGTACCAATAACGATCAGAATTTAAACATTCGGGCTAATGGCTCCAACCGAATTTCCATTAGTGCAGAAACCGGACAAACCTTATTCGGGGGAGCGAATATGGCCGTGCCACGCCTTTATATTGCCCGTCCTGCTCCGGGAACGGCCATTCCAGGCCTGTACGTGGAAAACTCGACGGGATTTAACTCGGCACCGGCGTCTAATATTGTCGTAGGTAATGCGGCGGGTAATTCTTTTAAAGGCATGTACGGTTTTGTAAGCGGCGGTTACGATCAGGTGACGGCTGGTCAGGTTAACGCGGGCATATCGTACCGAAGCAATGGTACCTTGAGTTTAGGCATTGCAGCGGACCCTTACAGTCCTGGCGAAGCTACGGCCGATAAACTCGTCATCACGAGCGGCGGAGATGTGACCGTACGCGACGGAAACTTGACGGTAAACGGAGGTATTTCTTCGAAGGTAACGAAGCTGGGTGTTACCAATAACGTAGCGGGTGGAGCCGCTGGAAGTCCGACGGTTTTGAGCAATACGGCTTCCTCCTACATTGCCCTTTCACCGGCTGCCGGAGCGGATGTCTATCAGGTGCCCGCAGCTAGTGCCAATGCAGGTTTGATGTTGATCATTAAAAACAACACGTCGGTAGCCGCGACGCTGAGTTCAGCGGGTGGACGCTTCGTTGTAGCGAACGTTGGCAATTTAACCTATACGCTGGATCCCGGAGCGAATGTTCGGGTCATTACCCTCATTTCCGACGGAGCCAACTGGCAGATTACGGCCACGAATTAAGTTTCACCCTTCACTTATCGAATATGAACAAGCGATTAGGGGGTGTACTGCTAGCTCTGCAGATAGCGTCGATACCGGCTCTAGCTCAGGTTGGTCATGAAGTCTATAATACCCCCACCATAGAGGCGACCAACCGAAATACGAATTCAAGCGTAGCTGATTTTTCGGACTATTTTCGGGTAAATGCCCTCGCTACCTACACCAACATTGGTAGCATTTACTGGCTCAATACCAACACGGCCGGTACGTTTATTACGAATGGTACGTATACTACGGGCACGGCGGCTACGGATTACTTCGGCAATGGTACGGCCAGGCAGGCTATGGAAATTAACGGTAGTTCAGCTCCCATTTTTAATAATCTGGTTTTTCAAAATGGAGCGATGAACATTGCCAATTCCGCTGGAATTACGGTGAACCGGACCTTGACCCTGACCAATGGTATTACCACTACGCAACGCAATAGTCCTTTGGCGAACAGTGTTCGAATCAATACGACGAACGCTGGGGCCATTACGGGGGACTTTAGCGACACGCGTCACGTCGACGGGTACGTATCCCGGGTAATGAGTGCGAATACGACGTACGACTTTCCCGTAGGTAACGGCGGGGATTATCGCCCGGTAACGTACCGACCCACCGCTGCCGCTGATTTTGTCTCCGTTGCATATATTCAGGGAACGCCACCGCAGGGGGTGAATAGCTTGGGAACGGACCTTATGGCCGTAAGTACGGTTGGGAGCTGGCCCGTATCAGCTGCCGTAGCCGGAGCGGTATCCGTTTCAATTCCGGACGTATCCGGTTTTGCTACTGCTCAAAACTTGAGATTGGTGGGCTGGAATGGTACGCAGTGGGTGAGCCTCGGCCAAACCGCTAGTGGCACAACGGAAGGCAGTACCTTGAGTGGGACCATTCCCGCGGGTACCACCATCACGGCTCTGGGTATTGGCAGTGTGAGTCAAGCTCTTCCCGTAACGTTGGGCCGATTTGACGCGAAGTTTGAAGGGACGTCTGTCTTGCTAAGCTGGGATACGTACACCGAAATCAACAACGATTACTTCGAAGTTATGCGGAGTACAAATTTACAGGACTGGTTACCGCTGGGTCGCGTGAAAGGACAAGGAACCACGCAAACCAAGCAGTCTTATCAATTTATTGACGAAAAACCTTTGGGTGGGATTTCCTACTACCAATTGCGTCAGGTCGATTTCGATAAAACCCGCCATACGTCACCCATTCGTTCGGTGAAAAATCCGTATGTGCAGGAGCAGATTGGGCAGATTAACATTTATCCGAATCCGGCTAACAATAGGGTACTGGTAAAAATCCCGCAGATCAGCAAGGACGTTACCGTTCAGTTGTTTAACGCTTCCTGGCAGAATACAAAGGTACCTGCGGTACTGAAAGATACACATTACGAATTAAACGTGTCACAGGTAACGCCTGGGCTGTATTTCTTACAAATCACCGCTGGTGAGGGTTCGCAAAGCGTGCACAAACTCATTATTCAGCACTAATACACAGCTGCATTGATTACAAAAGCCCCAGCGTTCGACACCGAATGCTGGGGCTTTTATAATTTAAGCTTTAAGCCGTTACGCCTAATACGTAATAGGGTAGGGAAGAAAAGCCAGTAACACAGCGATTTCTATTAAGGACTGCGGCTCATTCAACATAAACTATACTTATATAGGATTTTATAATAAGTAATTGTATGATCTTCCTTATCATTTGAAACACGATAATTTACTAAGTATAGTATCTTGCATTCAAGCAAATTAAATCAACCTTTCTATGAAACTTAAGATTTTCCTTACCTTTTGTCTTTTATCTCTATTTTCTTGCCAAAAAAATGAAGTTTCTCCTGTTGGGAGTGCTAAAATTACATTCACTTCAAGTTTGGAGCAGATTTCATTACCGTATTCGATATACACAGAAGCTGGATTTGATAGGCGTCCTCTTATTAGTGGTAAGTATTCAAAACTCTTATCACAGAAACCAAACAAATATGAAGTAATAGTGGAAGATCTAAACCCAGGCAATTACGTAATTGTCTTCTCCTATCTTAATGCTCATTTTACTTTTCAAATCACTCAAGGTCGCCAGAGAGTATATGACTTCTAACAAAATACGTTCCTTTTACTTGAGTGTAGCTCTATAGCGTTTTACAAACGAGCATTTAGATAAGTTAAAATAAAGTTTCAGACATCCTAAGCTGGAAAGAGAGCAAGGGCCCTTCTTATGAAAGACCCGACTTACCAATAAATTCTTGAGAATGGAACGTCATGCCTCTTTCCGATTAATTATCCATTCGTGTATGTACCATTAGCAATTAACCCCTCTAAAGTGACCAAGGGTACTAGTTGCTCTAAGGTATTTATCTATCCAGAGAAGACATACTTTTTAATTTGGGAGGGCCTGATCGGTCCGTGAAGCTAGAAGATTTACGCCTTGAGCATCCCAGACCTAAACGATATCGGAATCGCAGATTAGGCGATTTCCTGAACCCTTACGATTGACGGAAGGTCATGCCACGAGTATAGCCCTAATCATGAAAGCTTTAAAGCAAAATGGGTCTCCAGTGGCTGAATTTGACGTTGATGACGAGCGTACGTACTTTAAAGCCACCTTTGCCATGATGCTTACCGAGAGTGAGCAAAATATGGCTCGTTGGCTAGCAGAAGAGAATCAAAAGTAACTAAGCTTAACTACTAGGGTAGAATAGGCAACGAACTACATCCTAATTTATGTATTACTTAACATAATCCAAGTTATAAAACAATTTCTATGGTATTACTTTTTACCTAACTTAAAGAAAGAATAAAAATATTAGTTAATTATTTAACTATTTGCTTTACCTTTGTGTTGTTCTCCTAAGTAAGAACATTGCATGCCATGAAAGACCAAACGATAGCACCCCTTACGGAAGAAGCCTCTGAATTAGCAAAACGATACTTCAAGATGTCTTCTCAAGCAACAATGGCTTTTCGTCAATTTATTCAACAGAAATTTAAGAGCTATAAAGTAGATCTGACCTTCGAAATGGTACAGGTGATGTCTTTTCTGAGCGAAAATGAGGGTTCTAATCAGCAGGAAATTGCGAATGCAACCGTCAAAGACAAAGCAAGCCTTACGTATTTGATCGATAACCTGACCAAACGAGGGCTGGTACACCGACGGGAAGATGAGCAAGATCGCCGAAATAAACGTATTTTTTTAACAGAAAAAGGTAGCCAGCTCCTTAACTCAACCATCATGCCCTGGGCGGATGAAATGTATGCGGTAGCAATGCAGGATGTATCACCCTATGAGATTCAATTGGTAATCAACGTATTGTCAAAAATTACACAAAATCTGAAAGAATAAAATTTTTAAAAAAATAGTTAAATACTTTACAGTAAAGCTATTTAATGTTTGTCCTTTTACTTTTTCCCTTGAAACGATGAAACCTTATCAGTACCTGAGTGGAATTTTACTTGTCCTAGCCTCGCTGACTTCGCAGGCCCAGCGAGTTATTCCATTAGAAGAAGCCGTTCAATTGGCTTTTCAAAACAATGCAGCCCTAAAGCTTTCTATGGATCGCATCGCAGTGGCCGATGCCCGATTTCAACAAGTAAAAGAAAAAGCCTTACCTCAGGTCGGATCTTCCTTGCAGGTGAGTCGGCTGTCCGTGATTTCCCCGTTTGAACTCTCAATGGGTGGTCCTGAGCCCGCATTTGCTTTGCACCCTTCATCCTTTTGGGCAACCATTGGCATGGTTTCGGCCAGTAAAGAAATCTTCTCGGGTTTTGCCGAAAAATCCGCTCATAAGTCAGCCGAACTCTTGGCGGAAGCTAGCCGCCTGGATGTAGAGAAAGACCGCAAGGAACTCGAATACGGCGTCGTTGCCTCCTACTACAACCTCTACAAAATCATAAAATCGGCTCAGATTCTCGAAGAGAACATGAAGCTCCTGGACCGCAAAGAGCATGAAGTAGAAAATATGCTTCGGGAAGGGGTACTAACTTCGAATGAACTTCTGAAAATTCAATTGCAGAAAAGTAACCTGGAACTTTCGAAAGTAGACCTTGCCAATGCTCAGAAAACGGCTCTCTTTAACCTGGCAACGCTGATTGGTATAGGGGAAGAAATGGCCATTGATACGAATCTTACGGTAGGTACCCACGTGCAGGGCAAAGCTCTGGAACTCTTTGAACAAGCCGAAATCAATCGTCCCGAATTGAAAGCCAATGCCCTACGCATCAAAGCCGCCGAAAATGGTTTGACTCAGACGAAAAGTATACGGTATCCGCACGTAGACGCCTCAGCGATGTTCGTGTATTTGAATCCGAACAAAAACGTCATTCCGGCTACGCATACGTTTCTACAGGCCGTCAATCTGGGTGTATCGGTGAAGTACAGCATTTCTTCCCTGTACGCAAGCAAGGGCCGGATTCAGGAAGCGAAACTAGGCATTGCTCAGGCTCAGCACGGTAATCAACTTCAGCAGGAGCACATCCGTACGGAAGTTTTTGGTCTGTATACCGCCAATGAAACGGCCTCCGAGAAAGTACACGTTTCGGAAAAAGCCTTGGCCCAGGCCGCCCGCAGCTATCAGCTTACCGATTCTAAATTCAGAAACGGACTGCTGCTTTCCAGTGATTTACTCGAAGCTCAATCCCTGCTGCTGCAATCGCAACTGAACCTGCTCAGTAGCAAAATCGACGCTCAGCTTAATTACTATAAACTCCAAAAAGCTTTAGGAAATCCCATTCATTAAACTCCTTTTCAACCATGAGTACCAAAGCAACGACCGAAGGTCATACCCATAAGAAAACGAAGAAAGTAAACCTGGCAAAAATCGTCACTAATGTCTTGCTCGTGGCCTGTATAGGAGGTGGAGCCTGGTGGGCCTATGTACATTTCGCCCGTTTTGAAGATCAGGAAGTTACCAATGATGCCCAGATTGAGGAATTCATCAATCCTATCAATTCTCGCATCGGTGGCTATATTAAGTCCATTCGTTTTACCGAGCACCAAGCCGTCAAAAAGGGCGATACGCTGTTAGTAATTGACGACCGGGAATTAAAAATCCAAGTGGCTCAGGCGGAAGCGGCCTATTTGGAAGCTCAGGCCGGACAAGGCGTTACGAGTTCCAGTATCAATACCGTTCGGAATAATACCTCTGTAGCCGATGCCAATCTGGCTGAAATGAAAGTTCGTCTGGCCAATGCCGAACAGAACTATAATCGGTACGTGAATCTATTGAAGGACGAATCCGTGAGTCGTCAGCAATTTGAGATGGTAAGTACTGAATACGAGGCTATGAAGGCTAAATATCAGGCTATGATCACCCAGCGGCAGAGTACCGAGCTGGCCACTTCGGAAGTCAGCAAACGCTTGACGGTAAACGCGGCGAGTATCAAACGGGCTCAGGCTGCTCTGGACATGGCCCGCTTGAATTTGAGCTATACAGTCATTACCGCTCCTTACGATGGGTATGTGGGTCGGCGTACGCTCCAGGAAGGTCAGCTGATTCAGCCCGGTCAGGCCTTGGTTTCCATTGTTCGTGATGATCAAAAATGGATTACCGCCAACTACAAGGAAACCCAAATGAGTCACATTCGTATAGGTCAACCCGTTACAATTAAAGTCGATGCCTTGGAGGGCAAAACGTTTAAAGGCACGGTAACGGCCATCTCGCAGGCGACGGGTTCTAAATACTCAATGGTACCGACGGATAACTCGACGGGAAACTTCGTGAAAATCCAACAGCGAATTCCCGTACGCATTGATCTGGAAAACAATACGGCGGAAGATCTGAAATTGCTCCGAGCAGGGATGAACGTAGAAGTCGAAGCCCAAAAATTATGAAAAGTCCGTTTAATGCCTGGCTACCTAAAGCCCTCATTCCGCTTGGTGTACTCATCCTGCTGGTTCCTACCCTAGCCTTAAGTGGGGTGTACCCCGCCAACTCGGCTGACCTGGTAGGAGGTTTGGGTACTCTGAGTGAATACGTGATGATGGCCAATTATGCGTCCACCATCGGCATGCTCTGTTCGTATCCCCTGCTGTTGAAAGTAAAAGGGTACTGGAATTCGAGGACTGTCTTACTGCTTTCGTATGGAGCTACTCTAGTGCTAAGTGTACTCTGTGCTGAAACTACGTATCCCGAAGTAATGGTTGGGGCCAGCTTCCTGATTGGCTTTTTCAAGATGTTTGCCATGATTGAGCTGATCATTCCCATCATGTTTATGATTAGTTCCGTTGGTGATCGGGCCCGTTTTTATGCGTTTTTCTATCCCCTCTCGATTGGTATTGGTCAGGGGTCAGCTTACGTAACGGCCGCTATATCGTATACGTATGGCTGGTCGTATGTGTACTACGTGATGGTCCTTGCTACGTTAGTTTGCCTGATTTTAACGCTGCTCCTTTATCACAATGATCCCTTAGAGAAGCGAGCACCCATCCAGAGCATCGACGGGCTAAGTGTGGTGTTACTCTTCAGTAGTTTGATGCTACTGAATTACGTGCTTTGCTTTGCTAAGTACGAAAACTGGGGCGAGTCACTCACCCTCCAGGGGGCAAGCTTCGGCTTTCTCCTCACACTAATAGGCTTCATTGGTCGTCAGAATTACCTGACTCATCCCTTTTTGGACCTTTCGGTGATGAAGAGCAAAAACGTACGGCTGGCTCTGTTCCTGATTCTGGTTATGGGTATCTTTTTTGCCAGTAGTAGTTTACAAAGTGCGATCACCACTGGTATTCTTCGCTACGATGCATTGACTTCCGCCAAACTTAATCTTTGGATGTTACCGGGCGTACTGCTGGGAGGCATCGTTTGCCTGGTCTGGTTTAAGTACCAAGGCGGTTTCAAAGGAATCATTCTTCTCGGATTTGCGGCCTTCACCTTGTATCACCTCCTACTCTACTTTACCGTAAGTCCGGACATGGGTCTGCATGATTTTTACATACCCCTGGTGTTTAAGGGTTTGGGCTTGTTGCTGTTGTACGTCGGTTTAGGGCTTTACCTAGCTAATAAAATGACCATGGTAGGCATGATTAACAGCGGGGCCTTAATGATCCTCTTTCGTTCCTTCGTAGGTCCTGCCCTCTTTTCCGCGGTGTACGCCTTTGGGCTTTATCAGGGGCAGCAGCAACATTTGGTAAATCTGGCCGGGAAAATGGATGCCCTGGACCCCCTGGTAACGAGTCGCTACCTGGCCGCTCGTCAATCGGGGACCAGCTTGGGGCCAGAAGCCGCCCAAATGATGGGAGCCCGAGCTTTGCTCGGTAGCGTACAAATGCAGGCGGTGCTTTTGACGGTGAAGGAATGGATGGGGTATATCGTGCTGGCGGGTTTTGCCAGTATGGCCTTTGTAAGTCTGCGAAGCTTCCAGCCCGTGAATAAACGAAAGCTGGTAAATCTGAGAAGAAGATGGCGTCGTCTGGAGCCCATTCCCTACCCGATTCCCTAAAAAAGACCTCTATGTTAGACCATCCTTCACGAACGAACGAACCAGAAACCCTGGCTTTTCTATTGGCTTTGGTAGAGACTAAACAAATCCTCGTTAATCGCCTCGAACGTAGCTTGGCTCAAAAAGGGCAGCCTTCCTTAACCCTTCGGCAATGGTTGACCCTGGCTCTGATTCAGGAGGGAAAAAGTTTAAAAGAATTAGCCCAACTACGGGGCGTTTCCAAGCAAGCCATGAGCCAAATCTGTGAAGGTTTGGCTCAGGCAGCGTACATCCATTTGAAGCCAGATCATCAGGACGCCAGAGTTTTGCAGATCACGATGACTACTAGAGGTCGTAAGGCTGTCAAAGACGGCTTTGAGCAGATCGAGCAGATACGAAAACAGCTTGCAGAGACGATACCGGAGTCGATCTTCAATTGCCTGCTTTTAGTGTTAAAAGCGATTCATGAGAGTAAGCAAGAACAGACGAATTACTCCTGCGGATGAGATTTTGTTCTATGGCCTCCTGTGTAAGAACCCCTTGTGGGAAGGACACCGTTAAATTACAACTAGAATGCATTGGGTCAAAAAAATGTACTTCGTCGCGGCAGTACTCACCAACCTTCCAGGCAGGCTAGGTAGCTACTTCGGACAATTACTGGCTAGGTATTGGCAACGTTCACGAAAGAGAAAATCACTTTAGGTAAATCAGAATAATCGTAAATTAACCTACCTTAAAGCAATCTGTAGTCATATCCTTAGCGATCATGAAATTTTGGCTAGTCTTAAGTAGTGTTTTCCTAGGCCTGTCGACCACCGCCTGGACCCAAGTGATCCGGTGGGATATCTTTACTACCGTGCACCTTTCGGTACCCTCGGTAGATACGACTCGGTCTGTTACTGCCCAGATCTTTCATAGCTTTCCCTCGTATGAATACACGGAAGTGCAGGATTCGTTAACCGCGGAGCGAAAAGATATCTGGCTTCAGATACCCATTCGCTTGGCTCAGGACGCCCGCATTTTTATTGGGGAGGATCGCCTGCAGCTCTGGCTTACGCCGAATGATACCGTTCATATTCAGGTCACTTCTTTTTCCCAACCATTAAGTAAACGTTTTCTCTTTCGGGGGCCTTCCCAACCGCTTCAGGAATATTATTTGGCTAAGGGGATAACGTTTCCTGTGACGCCTTCTCAGCAGGCCCTAAATACCGGAGCCCAGGCTCCTAACCTGGCTCAATTCAGTGTTCAGCTGGATTCCATTACTCAGCAGGTTACTAATTTCCTGCAGGAGTACCTACAAAGTCATTCTTTACCCGACTGGTTTATTGCATATGAGAAAAATGGTATCCGGTATCAGGATGCGGAGCTGCGACTGTATATGACGTTTTATCAACTTGATTACCAAAGAAAGCAGCAGACGCTACCGGCTCATTATTATCGTTTTCTCGAGCGACTTCCGATTCGAAATGACTCCGCTCAGTATCATTCTAATTATCAGCAGTTCTTAAGCCAGTATGTACCGTATTACATTCGCCAAAAGACGGGTCTTTCGTATCGTTCCAAAGGGTACCAAGCCGCTTTTAATCGCTACGTAAACCAGATTTTAGGAAGAAAACAAGCCGACTATTTTAGACTTTGGTCCACCGGCCTGGATTTGCTCGGTGAACCCAAACAGGTCCAGCAGGAATTAGCTCAGCATCCCTTTCTGCCTGAATACCAGTACCTTCGAACCTACTTAGACCGACGGGCTACAACTCAGTTGGCAACGCTTTCCAAGGATGCCAAAGCTCCACCGTTCTTCTTGACCGATACCCGTGATTCACTTGTTTCCTTAAGCCAATTCAAGGGGAAGGTAGTGTACTTGTGCTTTTGGTTTACGGGATGTGGGGGCTGTATTCATGAATTCCCCCATGAAAAGCAACTGGTGGATACCTTTGCAGGTAAACCCGTTGAAATTATTAGCATTTGTACCCAGTCCAGTCCGCAACAGTGGCGAAACAGTATTGCCAAACATAAACTGAACACGCTAAATCTGTACGCCAACGCGTCTTGGGAGAAAAGACTGGAGAAGAGCTACGGAATTCAGGTATATCCGCATTACGTACTCATTGATAGCGAGGGCCGTATCGCAGAAAACTACACCAGCCGGCCCAGTCAGGATGCCGCTTCAAAAATTAAACAGCTGTTGAAAAACGCAGGGAAATGGTAGGTGCTGGAGGTGTAATCAATCGGTAAAAAGCTGGCGTGCATCGCGATAAAGAGCTTCCAACTGATTCAGTTTGTAATGGAATGACCCCCGTTCTTTTCAGCACTCATAATGGCTAGGTATTCGACGCAACTTACAAAAACAATTACCCGTGACACCGTTAGCGGCATCACGGGTAGTAGCAGGCTCTTTAGCTTCTGGCAAACTTTTCAAGTTCAGTATTGAATTTATCCATTTCCTCTAAAAACAAACCGTGTCCGCTTTTTTCAAATCGTACGAGGTAAGAGCCTTTGATTCGCTGGTGCAATTGTTCGGCCTGAGCAAAATCACACAATTTGTCTTTTACTCCGTGAAAGATGGCTACGGGAATTTTGATTTTTTCCAGCTGGGGACGCAGGTCGAGGTCACGTAAGGCGGTAATTGCCTGCGTAGTGGCGTAGGGTGAGGCATCCAGGTTGATGCTTTCCAACCATTTCGTAGTTTCTGGAGAAAGTCCTTCCTCCTGACCGGCGAATCCTTTACCGAAACCAGCTACAAGTTGCTCCCGATTCGTTTTCGTCTGCTGGATGAGCGAAGCCGCGTCCTCATCCGATATGCCGTAGGGATAATCGGCCCGCTTCTTCCAGGATGGCCCCGACGAACCGAATAAAGCCAGTTTGCGGATATGGGCTCCGTTGTATTTAGTGACGTAGTGCATCGTTACTGCGGTTCCCATCGAAAAGCCGCCGAGTACGGCATTTTCAATCTTGAGTTTTTCTAGGACCACTTTGATATCGTCGGAGAAGGTGTCGAAATCGTAAGTTCCGTAGGGTCGGTCGGACTTGCCGAAACCGCGAAGCGAAATGCCAATGACTCTGAATCCTTTCTCCACCAGGTATTGGTACTGATATTCATACATCGCATTATTCAAAGGCCATCCGTGGATGAGTACGATGGGCTGGCCTTCGCCCAAGTCAACGACGTGAAGTTTAACGTTCTTTTCTACTTCAATATACTCGGCCCGTCCTGCCGATGCTGGCTTACGCGTCTGGGCATTTACGAATTGGCTATGGATAAAAGTCAGTACTAATCCGAGGGCAAGTGCAAAAGTTCTCATGTGAATAGAAGGTTTGTGTTTAAATGATAAGTAGCTAGTAGTTAGCTGTTTGTGCTTCGTTTTGACTTTACAAAGGTGGCAGGAAGATTCCCCTTGAAAAATGGATAAAAAGCTAAGCACCTTGTACATTTTTCCCTGACCTCATTCAGCTCCTTTTTAACTTTAGTAAACCCATCCTATTCTCGGAGAACAGAAAGTAGACCGATGGCGAAATGTGCATGAAGGTTCGACTTTTGTCCATTCTCTGCCGTTTTGCGGTCCTCCAACTTTGCATTCGCTAACGGAGTTGACGCAGTAAACCACTGTACGCAACAATTACTAAGGCCAGAACTCATCGGCACTTCACTATTCACCCCCGTTAGCGTAACTCCATATATTTATCATGAAAAAGTATCAGAACCGCACCTTGGGTGCCTTCGAAAAGACCTTTTGGCTGCTCGACCAAATCGACTCCAAAGATTTTGCCCTTGCCGCCGATATTTCGGGAAGGCAACCCCTGGAGAACTGGCAGAAGGCTTTACAGTTGGTACAACAACGTCATCCCAACCTTTCCGTCAAGATTGGGATGGACGAACGGTCGAGACCCACGTTACAGGCAGTGGAAAGCCTGATCATTCCCCTGAGAATGATCGAGGTTGAGGAAGAGTACCGCTGGGAAGCGGAGGTTGAAAAGGAACTTTCCGTACGGTTCAACACCGCACAAGGCCCCCTGTTACGGGTGGTCTTGGTTCAGAAGCCGCAGCGTACCGTTTTAATTCTGGTAGCTAACCATATGGTTGCCGATGGTACTTCCTTAAATTATCTGGTACGGGATCTACTGCTAGCCGTCACCGGAACCGAGCTTAAGGCTATGGACCCGCAAGTATCCAACGATCAAACGCTGGGGCTTCCGGAAGATCAGCCCATTCAGACGGTCGATAAAGTACTCGAACTAGGTGTGAACACCCGTATCGTCAAACCACTCATTTCTTCGCTACGCATTTCCGAGCAAACGACCCGGACTATTGTTGAACGGGCTAAGCAGGAACAGACTACTGTTCACGGAGCCCTTTGTGCTGCCGTAGTACTGGCTTCCCGCAAGATGCGTGCGGAATGGCGTGAGGTCAAAATGGAATTGGTTTCGCCTATTTGTACGAGAGGTGCTCTTCAACTGGACGATAATTTTGGCCTGAATATCACTACGCAATCCGTGTTTTTCGAAAACGAGCAAAAGCTTTCCTTCTGGGCTTTGGCCAGACTTGCCAAAGCCGGACTTGAAGGAACTCACTCGGTGGAGTACGTGGCCAACTATGTATCATTTTTCCGCAGTATCGTTTTCGGTACGAATGACCTGCAACAGATGATAGAGGTGTTGAAGACCGCATTCAACCATCAGATTATGGTAACGAATCTGGTTAAGGTCAAGTACAATACTGACTTTGGTAAGCTGAAATTGAATGCACTCTATGGCCCGATGGTACGATCCGGAAAAGGAATGGAGCAGACGATTGGGGCATTAACGACGAATGGTTCGCTGTGCTTGACTAACACGAGTGATTCACCCATACCCGGTCTGCTCGGGGAAATGGAAAACATTCTGCAACAAGCTTGTCAGGGACCGGCAAGTGTCCTTTCAAAGGCCGATGGCGAGAAAGAAGCCTCGTGTTTCCTGGTGTAAAAGCAGCCCGTACGAAGCCGTTTCGGCGGCTTCGTATGATCACTAGATCGAAGCTGTACTAGTCTTGATCGGGGCTCGGTGTAGTATTGAGGTTCTTTAGAATGAGCGTTCGTAAACGCTGTTCATGCTGGTCACCCCATTCTCCGATGGCACCAATGACGGGGATTAGCGATTTGCCGAAATCGGTGAGGTAATATTCAACTTTGGGCGGAACGACTGGATAAATCACCTTGCCCACCAACTCGTGGTTTTCCAATTCCTTTAACTGTACATTCAGTACCCGTCGGGAGGCATCCGGAATTTTTCTTTGCAGCTCGCTGGGTCGTTGAAACCCTTGGTTGATAAACCATAAAAGCCGTATTTTCCATTTACCGTACAGGACTTCGCCGATCAGGTCGAGTCCACAGTTCAGGTTGGGTAAGGTCTTTCGTTCGTACATTGTACAAAGATAAACATACCAAGTTTGCGGTTCAATAGGAAAAATTTATCCCCATCTGAATCGTAAATCCGTACTTGTCGGCCGCCGGTATAGTACTGAAATTTGCCCTACAGAAAACAGCAAGTTCATGGACTTTACCTTTGAAAACGAACTGGCAGGCAAAATCGCACGGGTAACCGGTACCTTTCCCGGAATCCCGGCTAAGCTACCCTATCATCGGAACCTGAAGAATAACTGGATCAACTCACTACGGATTTCAGGTTAAAAATGAAGTACATACGTTCGCAGAACATGCTCCGGTAAGATGCGGATTGCCTTACCGGAGCATGCTGCAAAAAGGATTACAAGTTCAACATACGGAAATCTATGATCAAAAAATCAGGCTTTATATCGGCTGTTTCAGCCTTGACCATGCTGTTGTTCGCAGTACTCACTACTGCGGCACAAACGTCCCCTTCCACTCCCAAAGATGATCCCTCGCAACGCGTAAAATCGGCTCCTGCCAGTGTATGGACGATGTTCCAGGCGGCTGGAATGAAGCCCGTCAACCGCACGCTGACGGCGGCTCAACAGAAAAAGGTGAAAAATGCTTTTGCCTTGTTGCCCCCTATGCATCAGCGAATTCTGAGAAAGCATCTGTATAGCATTAGCTTCATGGATGACATGCCCAATACGGCATTGATTTCACCCATTGATACCAGCGGCGTATCCAAGCTGTTTAATATTACTTTCCGGGCGGGTTTGTTGGACGAGACCATTTCTGAATGGGCGACGAAGAAAGAAAATACGTGTTTCGAGCCGGTAACGGGTGCGAAGTATACTTTACGTGTGGAAGCAGGCAACCTGGACGCTCTTATTTACGTGTTAATGCACGAGGCTACGCATATCGTCGATGCGGTGACGGAGATTACGCCACATCCCTCCAAACGAGACGCAGTCGTTGAGCCAACACCGTTCACCAAAGGGGTCTGGCGTATGATGAACAAGCCTGACGCGAACTATATGGATTCCTTGCTGGAACAAACCCGTTTCCGAAGCGGTCAAGCCCTGCCGATTAACCAGGCACCGGAAGTGTATCAAAAACTCGCTAAGACGCCATTTGCCTCGTTATACGGTATGGCCGCCTGGTTTGAAGACATTGCTGAACTGGCCACAATTTATCACCTGACCACCCAGTTCAATCAACCCTTTTACGTGATTGTTATGAAAGACGGAAAGGAGCTCGCTCGGTTCGAGCCCATGCGTAACGAGCTGGTGAAGCAACGATTGAATCAACTCTCCGCTTTTTACGTCAATTAAAGTTATTCGCTTGCTATCAGCCATACTAACCATCAACGTGCGTATAAAATCATGCAAAAAAATCTGTTTGAGCATAAATTGAAAACGTTTGGCTTACTGTCTGTTAGTCAGGATCAGACCGATTTCATCAACGGCCCGGAGTATAAGCAGTATATCAAGATCCTGTTTCTGCCTCCCGGCTACAAGGTCAGAGTCGATTTTTCAGTTTATGAAACCCAGCGGCCAGCCCTTTTCTTCGTTAGTCCTAACCAATACCTGAAGCTAGAAGAAGCGGGTTCGGATGATGGCTATTTCATTTTCTACAATCGTGATTTTTATTGCATACAGATTCACGATCAGGAGGTGGCCTGTGATGGATTGCTGTTCAACAACATTCACAACATGCCGAAAGTGGAGGCTGCGGAAGAAGAAATCGCGTTTATCAAGGGTTTGTTTACGGAAATGGTACACGAATTCAAGCTTAACGACAGCTCTCTGGAAGAAATGGTCCGGACTTATTTGAAACAATTGTTGATCCGGGCGACTCGTTCCTGGAAAAGACAACACTTGGAGAATGCAGTAAACGAACCGCAAAGTGATCTGGAATTTTTTCGCAAATTCACCCGATTGGTAGAGGAGCATTACAAATCCAAACATACGGTTGCCGATTACGCCGATTTGCTGTGTATATCTCCCAAAACCATTACTCATAAGTTCAACCGTTTACGCTTACCACAGCCCAATGAAGTAATCAAAGATCGCATTGTTCTGGAGGCAAAACGGCTTTTGGTACATACTTCGCTTACGGCCAAGGAAATTGCCTACGATTTGGGTTATCAGGATCCCGCTTATTTTAGTCGCTTGTTCCTGACGAAAACGGGCGAATCGCCATCCAATTTCCGGACTGCTTTTCTGACGGAGCATAGTCTCGAAAGCAGTCGCGGAAATTGATTGGCGTCGTTTTGAAAGTCGGTGCTGGTTATAAGATAATTCGAAAAGCTTCCTCCTATTAACGAGCAGTCGTACCTACATTAATTGGTATACGATTCTACGCAAGCTATTCGAGACGCAGTACTTACAATTTCGTTCGTTTAGTGAACAAATGACTTGATAAAATCTAAGCTTGTTGTCCAGGTCAGGTTTTTGTATCGGTCATTGGCTAACTGCGTATGTTGGGTCGTAAACATGGAATACATATACTGACCCTGTTGCCATTTAGCATACAACTCCTGTTCTCCGGCGGGGTAATCGGCTCGTTGCTTTTTTATAAACTGTGCAAAATCGTCAAGACTGGATAATTGATGAATTCTAAACTCCTGATGCGTTAGCTGTTTTACTGCTTGCCATAGGTCATTAGGACTTACCTGAAAACTAGCAATCGGTAGGTTTCTGGGAGCTTCTGCATCCAAGGCTACCTCCGCCGTAAAGGCGGCCGTATCGTCCATCGTCGTGAAATCCAGTTTCCAATCTGCCTTGTCACCCCAGTAACCGATACTCTTCTCTTTCAGGTTTAGAATTGGCGTGTTGTACTGGAGGATGTCCGCAAAAGCACCGTTGAAAACCGAAGAAGCCTGAACGGGGGTACGGTCAAGGTAACTTCTGAATTCTCTCCGTAAATCAAAATTTCTGTTTTCACCCGGTACTAAATCGGTATAATCCGTACAGAAGTCAGAAGGAATAAATCGGGGGACACCGGCCTGTACTGCCGCATCCAGGATTCTCTTCTGTAGATCAATAATTACGTCACCCAAACCGGCGACAGCGGATACCACGCAATGGGCTCCGGCACTCGCCAGGGCCAGGGCCTCTACGCGATCCGTATCTACCTCTTGTACGGTCGCTCCCAGTTGCTCCAACGCTTTCGTTTTTTCGGGATCGGCAGATGGTCGAACGATTGCCTGTACTGCCGCCCCTCTTTGTAAAAGTTCACGCGTAATTCTACGGCCTAAATTGCCCGTAGCACCGAATACTACAATCTTCTTTTGCATGGCTGTTTTTATTCTTCAAAATGATTGGTGAATTGAATTAGATCAGAAAGTTGAATACCGCCTCAAGTACCTGCGTTGGTTGCTCCTCGAATAGATAATGCCCACTATCCAGAATCCCAACCAGGTGTAAGTCTTTGGCGACGTGAGGTAGTCCCATCTTCATGTATTGGTAACTTATGTAGCTGCCGATTGCTAACACGGGCATTTCCAAGGGCGGATAGTTTTTGGCATCTTCGATGTCCTGAACAAACATTTGGTACCAGGCGTTAGCGGCCCGGATGCTTTCGGCATCGTTGTAGGAAGCGGCATAAACGTCTCTTTCCAGGGAAGTCATTTTCCGATCGTCAATCATGACGTAGTGAAAAAGCCAGTCCAGCAAGTACTGGAAGCGGCCGGCCAGTAGCTGTTCGGGTAATCCTTTCACCTGATTAAATCCCATCCACCAGGCGTAGGGTCGATTGGCATCCATCTTCTCGCTAAAAGTACCCGCCGGAGGTATCAAACTCATCTGTAGTATTCCCTCGGTTGGATGTGAGCCATCCAGAATAATCAGCTTTTCGACGAAGCCGGGATAATTAAACGCAAAACTCATGGCGACCATCCCGCCAATATCGTGACCCATGATCGAAACGCGTAGTAAACCAAGATGCTGTACTAAGGCCAGAATATCAGCCGCCATGGTTTTTTTATCGTAACCGAATGGAGGCTTCTCGGAACTACCCATACCTCGGATATCGACAATGATTACCCGGTATTTCTGGGCGAGTTGCAAAGCAACGGGTTGGTAGGAATACCAAGTTTGCGGCCAGCCGGGCAAACAAAGTAAGGGCAAGCCACTGCCCCCTTCGACGTAGTGCAGGCGAACGCCGTTTACGGTCGCATACTGATTCGTAAAGTCCGGAAAGTTTTTAATTAATGCTTCGTCAGAATACGGATTCTGAGTCATCGCTGGGTTTTCTTTGGGTTGAGTCATTGTTGTTTTTTTATGACTCAAAAGTACCCGGATGGCAAAGGGGCAAAACTACCAAAAGGTAGAGAATGAGGTTTACCGAATTTTTTTTCTGATTCGGCTCAAGGCATTGGGGGTAATCCCTAGTACAGCGGCGACCTGCTTTACGGGGGCTTTTTGAATAAGTTGGGAATTCTTGAGAAAAGAGAGGTAACGTTCCTCGGCAGATAGGGTTTGGAAATTCAAAAGCTGGTCAATCATACGTATCGTGGTCGCTTCCCAGATTTTTCTGCCAAATTCTTCCCAGGCTGCCACCTGGCCATACAGAAAATCCATATCCTTTTTGTCAATCACAATCAACTTCGTTTCTTCGATCGCTTCAATATTGAATCGGGATGGCTTTTGGGGATGTAAGCTGGATATTTCAGTGAAGAATTCATTTTTAAACATTACCCAGCTTGTATTTTCCTGCCCTTCACTCTCGTAAAAAAAACGGACGCCCCCGGATACGATGAAAAAATACTGCTGGGCAATTTGTCCTTTCTGTAAAATCAGTTTGTTTTTGAGAAGCATTCGTTCTCTGCATCTGGAATGGACGAGCTGTAAATCCACCTCATCGATCCAGATCATTTCTCTGATGAATTTGATAAATTCTTCCATGCTGATTTTGAAAGCAGGCGTTAAGTTTTAGGTAATGTAGCAAACATTTCAATAAATCGATGATTAGAAAATATTTGCTCTGCTGTACTGGCTGGCACTTTGTCCGGTAACTTTTTTGAAGCTGCGAGAAAAATAAGATAAACTGTCAAACCCCGTTTCTATGGCAATCTCTGATAAGCTCAACGAGGTTGTCAACATTAAGAATTGAGCCTTCTCGATTCTCTTTTGTACCAGATATTCCAAGGGTCGCTGACCCGTAGCCTGTAAAAACAGTTTAGAAAAGTAGTGAGCACTTTGATTCACGTGTTCTGCTAACGCTGTCACCGTTATTGGGCTGCTCAAATGCATTTGAATGTAATTGATGGCCAACTGAATTTTGGCAGGTATTCGCGTTTGCTGAGCTAACAACCATTCCTCATTGATTAAGAAGCGTGACAGTAATTGTAAAATCAGGCCATTCGTCTCCAGATAATCAGCAAAGGGGATATCATTGTTTCGCTGCTTGAAATCTTTAAGTAAGGGCTGCTTTTGATATTCTCGGGGGTCATCACTTCTTCTTAAATCACGTCCTGGATTTAAGTGCAGGAGCCGTTTGAAAAGAATAACATCTTCCGGTTTGGATTCTATTTTGATCACCCGCCTACTATAGGCAAATAGTGATAATCCAGTCGGGTTCTCTTCTAAGATGTGCACATAATACTGACTTAGCCAATCTTGGCAGGAATGATCGCACCGCGTGAAACTGGGAATGAGATACAAATAGCCTTGCTCTAAGACCAAAGCCTGATCGGTATCGCCGAGGGAGCCTTGGCCACCATCGATGAGATAGATTCGATAGAACGGACTCATTACCTCCCGATAATTCCACGATTTGTTCAACTGTACGTAATCCGTGTGTAATAGCGAAAAGCTCGCCTTAAATCCAGTATTATGCATAAATGACAGATTTATAGCTATAAATGCCATGCATTTCCTATTCTCTCCTGCTACCAAAGATAATTGAAAACCCGATTTGTGACAATTTAAACCATTTTTATACAATTTAAATAATTAATTATACTATACTTTTATATGAATTAGAGCACTTGAGGTCTTCAAGCTCTCACCCCAATACTATTTATGAACCGCAGATTACTCGTAAGAGTACGCTACCTGCATTGAGCCTTTCCAGAGTCGTTCTTGGACAAACGGCTCAGAAAGGCTCAAATAAGAGTATGGACCAGCACGCGATGGTGTTTGGCAAAGTGCTTGATGAGCAGGCGATTGTCAGCCAGATTTGGGCTTGGTTTTAAGTGAACAGTGAAGACATTTATGAACATTCGGGTAGGGACTAGCCCAATAAGGAGCAGCTCCGCTGTCGACTCAGGGTTTCAACGAAGGCAAAGCTTTTAATGGGGCAGCTATTCGGTTTGCCAGCAAGGGAGAGGCCTTATATGCCACGGTGATGGGCTGGCCCGAGGGGGAAAGGTGGTGATCAAGTCGCTGGCTAGCGAGAAGGGTTTATATCCGACTCCTGGGGGGCGGAGTCGTTGTCGTTTGAGCAGACGAGTCAGGGTCCGGTGATGCAGCTACCCGGCCATCAAGCCCCGATGCCCTACGCTAATGCTTTGAAAATCGTCTAGACCTTTTCAGGTAATCAAGATAATAGACGTTACCAGGGTATTCTTCTGAAGAAGAACGTATTTGCAATCTTAAAAAAAGACAATTACCAGACGTGTTGCCGTACGGCTATGACTTTAGATATCTCAAGTCCGTATTCCTGAAATTCAAGTTTAAAGTCATCGTAAATATCTTCAAAAAGGCCAGGGTGCTTAATGATTCCTTCGTAGGCTTTCATGGCACGCTTCACCAGAGGCTCATAGGGGGATTGGTAGGGCAAGTCAGTAGGAGCTTGTTCTACTCCCTTAAGATATTCGTCCACGTAAATGGTAATGAGTGCATCCAGATAATCCTGAACGGACATTGGGCTTACTATCGCGGGTGTTGTCTTATTCATGGGTCTGTAGTTCAAATGGTAACTAAGCATTAGTATAAAATATAATCTTCAAATAAAAGTCCTTCTACTGTTGCAGAGGGGCATAGTTAAGGCCTGTCTGTCGTCGCAGGTAAGTCTTGGAGTTTGTTCATACACGGTCAGCAAAGCCGCCACTCCTCTGACCAATTCAGTGATACAAAGTTGCCGCCTTCTTAGCTTAGGCAGGGGTATATTCGACTAATGGAAAGGTTTGCCGTGTAAGTAGAATATTTTGGTACTTAAAAGGTTTTTAAGTCTTTACGTATTGAGATTAGATACGTCAGCGAACGAAGAAAAAGGAACGGGTCGCTTTTTAGCGAAAATTTCTGGAAATGTACAGAACTAGCCTTTTATAACATATTGATGGATAGGTAGGTAATAGCTTTTAATGATGGGCAGGTGTACTGGGGTAGTACCAGCACTAAGAAGCTCCCTGTACGAAATAAGGTTAAGTAAAACCTGTAGCAAAAGTCTTGAAGACAGTTTTTTGATCTGATTGTAATAAATCAAGTATATCAAAAGTCTAAAGAGGTACTCCTGAGAGGAATAGCTTGTTGGAATATCCCTTATATAAAAAGAGAAGTCCGATCAACAGACTTCTCTTTTTTCTGTAAACGCATGTTTAGCAGCATACAAATAGTTGTTAAGTAGTACACTTTGAAATTCAAGAAAGCTCTGATTCTTTAGTGGTGAGATAATAAATAAACTTACGATCAGCCTGGATATGTTTTTCGACAAAGCCATGCTCGACCAGCCAATTCAGGGCCTGATAAACGGCACCAATGCTGATCTGAAAGTGATTCTTCTTAAGTAGTAACCAAACCTGTTCGGCATCCATGCTTTCGTGGATACGCTCGAGTACTGTGGCTACCTGATTTCGTTTAATGGACTTCCGAATGCCCCGTTCTATGCAGTACGTGTCAATCCGATTATTAATGTTGTACATCATCACTTATGAAAAAAGCGGCAGGTCCTCTTTTCGATCCCCTGCCGCTGAACGTTAAGACCTAGGGAGCAACATCGAAGGTTAACGTAGCACAACGCCAAACCGATTTGTACTCTTTTCCCTGAAGCTGACCCTGTTCTTTTTCCGTTTTAGAGCCTTCCACGTAGTACGTACCCGGCCATAGCGGCGTGAACTCGGCTACACCCTGAGCGTTCGTAACGACCTGACGGCTCCAACCACTGGGTGAGTGAACGGAGATATAGATTTTTTCAGAAGGCGTATTTTTAAATACACTTTCGAGTGAAACCGGCTTTCCTACTTTGAAAGACTTGTCTTGAGCCAACGCGACATTGAGTTCATTGGGAGTGGCGGATTTGCCGCTTGCTTTACCCACCGTAACGGTAGCCGTTGCATTGAACTGATACTTGGTCGTACCACCCAAGTCTTTAGCTTCGTGTCCAACAGCCAGCGTGTACACGCCATCCTGCGTTGGCGTGAACGTAGCCGTAAAATGGTCATTAGCCGGACTTACCGAAAGTTTGGTCTTGGTCTGATCGGGAGCAATCAGCCAAAGGCTAAATTCCTTTACGTCAGAATACCAGTCGGCAACTTTTTCCGGCGTTTCACCCGGTTCGGCGTAGCTAATTTTGACGGTTTGAGCCTGTCCTTTTTTGCCGATAGCGGGCGTTTGCAACCAAAGGGCGTGGGCGAAGGCACTACTGATGCTCAAAAACAGAGCCAGCGATAACAAAGTAGCTTTTACTTTCATAAAATAGTCGTTAAAGAAAAGTGAGAAGGCTTGTTTACTTACAGGCAAAAAGGACAATTAACGGCCTTTTTTCTTCTTTCTAACGGCTAAATTACATATCTATTTATAATGAGTCCAAATAAAAATTATAATTACAGCTAGTATACTGATCCTAAAACCTTTTCGAATTAACTGACCATCTAGAAACCATACTTGCGGGCAAGGTATCAAGCGAGAAGAGTTCGTATTCCTCACAATCTCTCATGAAACATTCAGAACTTATGGAACGGTCAAATCCGTTCTACTGTGAAGAGACTAGAGAAGCCCCGTCCGTATATACAGCATGGGTATCCAAATACAGAAAGTTGAGGAATAATCTGCAGAAGTGAAGTTTTTAGAGCCAGTAGCCCGTTACAGATAGATATCTACCATCTTTTGCCAGGCATCGGCCTGGTGAGCCCGGCCCTCCCAAACGTAGAATTCGTGAGCAATGCCTTTGTGTGTCAGATCGCGTTCGAGCTGGAAATTACTTTCCAGGAAGGGATCGTCGCTACCAATGACGATGACAAATTCCAGCTGGCGAATTTTGGCTAGCAACTGCTCGTCGTGCAGGTTAGGTAGAAAGTGATTAGGCGTGTGGTAATAGATGTTTTCGTCGTAGTAATCGTCGAATAGTCCACGGAACTCGGAGGTAGGAACCGCTAGGTTGTAGCGGCCACTGAAGGCCACCACTTTACCAAATTGCTCGGGATGCCGCAGGGCAATATTCACGGCGTGAAAAGCTCCGAAACTACAACCGTGGGAAATCAGAAAAGAACCCGGATTCAGTTTCTCCGAAAAAGGCAGTACTTCCTGTAAGATGTACGCTTCGTAGGCAATGTGCCGCTGAATACGCTCGGCGGGTGGAATACTCTCGCTGTACAGGCTTTCGGCGTCAATCGAATCGACGCAGATGAGTTGTAGCCACCCTTGTTCGATTTTATCCCGAAGAGCCTCGACCAGACCCAGTTTCTCGTATTCGTAAAACCGACCCCGACGGGTTGGAAAGATCAAAACGCGAGCCCCTGCGTGGCCGTAGACGAGTAAATCCATGTGTCGCTCAAGCACTGGACTGTACCAGCCGTGTGGGTTACGAAGCATAGGTAAGGATGACAAGAAAGACCCCTAAGTTCTCAATGATTTCTAAATCTGGTCGTATCGTTGGTATGAATAAATCATTAAAATTTCTCTACGTGAGGCCGCAGTAGCTTCGTCCAGACCTGATAACCCGCCGGGCTAAGGTGTAAACCGTCCGCTTCGAATAGTTCGGGTCGGGGTCGGTGGTTCGCTCCCAGCATGGCATGCGTTATATCCAAATACGTAAATCCGGGCGTCAGCTTGATTTTTTCGGCAATGAGTGCGTTCGTATGTTTGATTTTTTCAATCAAATCCCAGCGGGCCAGACTTGGCTTGATGGATACATACACGAGCGGAACATCGGGTAAATTCTTTTTCATACGTTCGACCAGCGTACAAAAGAACAGGTACACCTCTTCGGGATGTCTTTGATCACCAAGGTCATTGTCGCCCGCGTAAAAAACGATCGCCCGAGGCTTACTCGGCACCACGATCTCTTCAAAGTACCACGAGCAGGCGGCCAGGGTCGAGCCACCGAAGCCGAGATTGAGTACGGGCGTATCAGGAAAATCCTGAGCCAGTGTTGACCATAAACGAATGGAGGAACTACCGTAAAAGACAGTACGGTTTAGTTGAGCCGGGTTAATTCGTTGTTTTAATTGTTTTACTTCTTCTTCGTACCAGATCATAAAAAGCTTAATGGATACAGGCCATTCAGGGCTGTAAGAATAAATCAGTGGCTGCGACGTGCGAAGGTAAAACCCAAATTTGAACTCGGAGGTTTAAATTTTAGTAATCTCGAAGAATATTTAACGTATAGTGAAAGGGTTAGGCCATCAACTTTCCGAACTAAAGCTACAAGTTCGGAAAGTTGATGGCCCATACCCCTTAGAGATAACGGTACGCTGAAGGCGTTAAGGATACGTGTTTTTTGAAGAAGTTATTAAAGTGTGAAGGTTCCTCAAAACCCAGGCAATAACTGATTTCGGCAATATTCCAGTTGGTATGTTTAAGCAGGGCTTTGGCTTCGCTGGTCAGTCGTTCGGTAATGTGATCGGTCGTCGTTTTACCCGTCGTTTGCCGAATGGCTCGATTGAGGTGGTTAACGTGTACGGATAAGTGCTCAGCAAAATCCTTGGCCGACCGCAGCTTGAATCGTTGTGAAGGCGTTTCAATGGGGAACTGTCTTTCCAATAACTCAGAGAAAATCGCCGTAATGCGGGCATTCGCATCCGGATGCTGGTAGAGCGTTTGCGAGGGCTGGACTTTTAAAGCTACGTGAATCAGCTCGATGACGTAATTGCGAAGCAGATCGTATTTAAACCGGTAGTCCGACTGCATTTCAGCGAGCATTTTTTCGAATAAAGCACTCACCTGCTGTTCCTGAGCTTCCGGCAAAATGAAAGCCGGTTTACCGCCGCTGGCGAACATGGGCATTTCGGATAAAGGGTCCCGCATTTTTTCCGTGAAAAAAGCATCCTTGAAAATGCAGAAAAAGCCCGTATAATCTTCCGAACGCGACTCCCAAGTGTAAGGTACCTTGGGATTAAAAAACATAAGGGTCGGCCCTTCTACTTCCAGACTTTTATCGGCGTAGTGAAAGACGTTCTTTCCCCGAATCAGACTGATTTTGTAGAAATCCCGACGGGTGTATTTCACCGGGGCACCGTGCGGGCCATGGCAGTCTTCCAGCCGAAATACGTTGAAATGCCCCAAATTCTGTTGAAGATTGGGGGGCTGCTCATTGAATTTAGTTTGATAAAAATCTTCTAAGGTTTCAATCGTTGCCATACGCTTCGCGGGTGTTTAATTCAAATCCCTTGGGTTGATATACAGTAGCAAAAGTACGGTATATCGAGTATTGAGACTTACGAAAAACAAAGGCATACTTATAAAATTCAAACAATAGCCCGCTTATACTAACGAAGGGGCCTGACCAAAGGCTTTTTTAAAAGCGAAGGAAAAATGCGACAGATCTTCAAAGCCCACTTCCAGGTAAACCTCCGATGGTTTTCGTCCTTTTTCTTTAATCAGGAAATAAGCATCCTGCAAGCGTTTATTTAAGAGCCAGCGATGCGGCGACAGATGAAAAATTTTCTCAAAATCGCGTTTGAATGTAGCCAGACTACGGCCACTCAAATACGCAAATCGATTCAGACTGACATTAAACTGGTAATGCTGCATCATAAACTCTTCCAGATCGAGCTTACCCGGTTCGGCGAAATCGAACAGAATGTCCTTTAACTCAGGTTCAGTACGCAATAGCAGCAGCACCGCTTCTTTTACTTTTAAAGCAAACAGTGGATCGTCCGTAGTTCCGGACAAGGGTACATAGGGCATCAGGGAATCCATGTATCCCTGGTACAGCGGGTGCGGCGATAGAGGAATGACCGCTGGAGCTGGCAGGTGCCGTTTCTGAGCGGTATACCCGTATTCCTGACTTAGGTTTACTAACGTTTTTTGGTCGAGGAAAACAGAAATGGAAGTGAACTCCCCTCCTACGGGCGGATGCTTCACGAATTTCGCCAACTGATTACGGCGACTGAAACGGAAATCGCCGGGCTTAAACTCGTACACCTGCAAGCCATCATTGACCGTCAGCGAACCGGAAATCTGATAGCTGAATACGTGTTCGGGGATAAACTGCTCCCCGTCCCTACTGATGTTGTAGTAGCAGGAATAGATAATGCGGGAATTGGGTGGCACTTCGGACATGGCTGAATCAAAAAACTTGCTGCGTACGTGTGTACGCAACAAGTTACGGATAAGAAGGTTCGATGGTGGTGGATCAACCAAAGGTACAAGCTCACGCCTTCCCTTTGAGATAAGTCTGGCCCAGTTCGCTATCCAGAAAATTGTCTGAATCGTCGTGATCCGTGGAAACGGAAACGGGTAGCCAAGCTTCAAACTCAGTCTTTCGGCGGGCGTCAGCTTCCTGTAAAATGCTAGCGGCTTCACTTCCCAGAATTAAATGAATCGGAGGTTCCGGATGGTTGACCACATCAATCAGGACCTGAGCCGCTTTGGCCGGATCGCCCATGGGAATGTATTGACCGCTGGCGAAATACTCGGCACGCTGGCCCACGCTGGTTTCATATCCTTCAACCGGGGTGGCGTAAGTCATGGAAGCTCCGGCCCAATCGGTACGGAAACCACCGGGTTCAACGGACGTCACTTGTATCCCGAGCGGAACCACTTCATTGACGAGGGCTTCGGTAAAACCACCCAGTCCAAACTTAGCGGCCTGATACATAGTCAACCCAGCGGCACCCACGCGACCTCCTACGGAGCTAATTTGCAGAATGCGGCCACTGCGTTGCTTCCGCATCACGGGTAGTACGGCCCGCGTAATAGCAATGGGAGCGTACAAATTCGTTTCGAGCTGGCTACGTACCTGCTCTTCCGTGAACGCTTCGGCGGCACCGATAATCCCAAACCCTGCATTATTGACTAGTACGTCGATGCGACCCAATCGTTCTACGGTAAGCGTTACGGCGGCCTGAATTTGTTCCGGGTTCGTAACGTCCAGCGTGAGGAGTTCCAGTTGATCGGGATACTGATTTTTGAGAGCCTGCAAGGATTCGGGTTGACGAGCCGTAGCGGCTACTCGATCGCCCTGAGCCAGTACGGCTTCGGTTAACTGACGGCCTAAACCACGGGAACTTCCGGTAATGAACCAAACCTTTTTCATAGCGAATGTTTGTTTATTGTTTCGATTACAAAATTCGTGGTCTGGCCTAGGGGCTGCTTTGTTAAAAAGCTCAAAGTAACTTTGCTAAAAAGCTCACATTTAGCTCCAGTGGGGAATGAATCAGTATTGTCGCTCAGAAGTATTCATTCGGAAAGATTAGTTTCAAAAAAGATCAGGAACTACAGTTAGTAAAAGTAGAATTAGCCGTATCCCTGAAAAAAAGCCCCGACTCCGGTGGGAATCGAGGCTTTTTCATGAAAATCAATTACAGTACTAAACGCCCGGATAATTCGGGTTTTGAGGCCGCAGGTTCGGGTTGTTCAGCATTTCCTGACGCGGCAGGGGCAGTAACAGGTGCTTCTCCTGCAGAGGACGGTTAGAGTTCAGGTTTACGTGACCCACAAAATCATCGAAACCTTTCGTCTTTTCGTTGAACACTTTGCGGAGGCGAACCATATCAAACCAAGTAATACCCTCGTAGCAGAATTCGTACCAGCGTTCCCGCCATACAGCTTCCCGGAAACTATTGGCTGAGAACGTACCCAACGCCGGGGTAGTTAACTTAGCCCGGTCACGGATTCGTTTGAGAGCATCGTAGGCTTCCTGGTTGGGGCCGCCTACTTCGTTCTGAGCTTCAGCGTAGATGAGCAGCGTTTCGGCGTAGCGAATCTGGGGTACGTTCAGGTTATTCTGCCGCGTACCGGGTACGCCCTGCGTTCCGTTGGCCGTGGTGTTGAAGTGCTTGAACACGTAAGGAGCACCCAGCGAGAACAGAGCACCGCTACCGTTGGTGTAGTAGTTAGTAAAGAAGTAACCTTCACGGTCTTTGGCCCGCAAATCGCCCGTTTCGTAGGAAGCGTAGAAGGAAGCCGTAGGAACCGTACTACCCGTACCCGAAGGACCATTGTAAGTCACGGGTTTGAAGTTTGGATAGTAGTTATCCATGGGGTTACTAGCTACAACGGCATTGTACTGAAGCATGAACAGATGTTCCGTCCGGTTCTTCAGTCCTTCCTGGTGAACTTCTCCGTAGGTAGAAAACAGATTGATCGTCGATGGATTGGCCTTAGCATAGGTAATCACTTCCAAAGCCTTATCGGCGGCTAGCTTGTAGTGCGTAGCTCCCTTCCGCAGCGGAAATCCAGCCATGGTCAGGTATACTTTAGCCAGCTGGGTTTTAACGGCTGCTTGGTTCACGTGACCAGTCGGATCCATCCAGGGAAGTCCAGCGGCTTCAGCGTATTTCAAGTCTTCAATAATCAGGTTGTAGACTTGTTCCTGTGGCGTACGGCTCGGACGGAAATCTTCTGACGTAATGGTCTGTGGTTTGGTAATGAGCGGAATGTCGCCCCAAAGCCGTACCGCAGTGAAGTACGCCCAAGCCCGTAAAAACCGGGTTTCGCCGAGTACTCGCGTTTTTTGAGCTTCATCCATCGTAATACCGGGAACTTTGTCGAGTACCTGATTGGCCTGAGCAATCACCCGGTACAGACCATTCCAGTAGTTGACGACGTGGGCCGTATTACCGTCGTGAATTAACCCGTAGAGGTTATTCAAGTCCGAGTTCTGAGCCGTTTCCGTCGTAGCGGTACCCGTCATTGCTTCGAGCAACTGCCAGTTGGAGGAGAAGATACCGGCCCCGTCACCCACAAAGCGAAGGTCCGCGTAAACCGCATTCAGACCAGCCGTCGCGTGATCCGGTAACGTATAAAAAATATCCGGGGATAAACTTGATGGAGCTTCTTCTTCCAGGAAACTTTTACACCCCGTTGGGGCCAGCAATACGGCACTAAGAAGAGCCACCTGACCGATGGATTTGAATCTATGAAGTTTCATTTGTAACAATGTTGATACCATGGAATCCTTAAAAACCTACCTGTAAGCCAACCATATACGTCGTCGGTTTGGGGTAGTTGTGCCAGATCATACCCTGCGTAAAGGCACTGCTGTTATCGCCCTGGTTGGTCGGCGTTACTTCAGGATCGCCAATGACGGGATCTTTCACCAGCACGAAGAAGTTCTGAGCCGAAGTATAGACCCGCAGACGGCTGAGTTTCAGCTTGCTCGTTACCGAAGCTGGGAAGGTATAACCCAACAGAGCATTACGGCCCCGCAGGAATGATCCATCCTTGATCCAGTGGCTATCCACGTTGGTTACGTAACCCGCACGCGTTTCGCGAATCTCAGCAATCGGTGTATTCTGGTGATCAGGTCTCCAGGCATCGAGTACCGTACGGTAGCTGTTGGCAATGGCCTGACGGTCTTCGCTCGCGTGGAGGTTCATCAACATGACGTCGTTGCCAAACATGTATTGCAATTCCAGCGTGAAATCTAAGTTCTTGTACCGAACGGTGTTCGTCATGGCACCCCAGCCTTTAGGGCTACCGTTACCGATGATTTTACGGTCTGCATCCGTAATGGCTTTGTCACCATTGACGTCTTCGTATTTGATATCGCCGGGCAGAATGGTCAGACCGTTCCGGTAGCTAGTAAACTTAGCGGCTTCTTCGCGTTCAGCTTCACTCCAGGTACCCAGACGGGTCAGACCCCAGAAGGAACCTACGGGTTCGCCAATCCGGATGATGTTGGTCTGGTTGGTGAAGTTCGGACCACCTACGCCAAAAATGTCCGAAGGCGTAGCCAGTGAGAGCACCTTGTTTTTGTTCAGCGAAATATTGAAGGATGTATTCCAGGAGAAGTTGGTCTTTTCAATGTTGACCGTGTTGACCGTGAATTCCAGACCCTTGTTTTCCATCGAGCCTACGTTACGACGGATGGTTGCGTAGCCACTCGTACGGGGTACGGGAGCATCCAACAACATATCCGTGGTCTTGCGGTAATAGAAATCCAGCTCCATGCTGATCCGGTTTTTGAGTAAACCCACTTCCAGACCAATATCCGACTGAGCCGTTTTTTCCCAGCGAAGGTCGGGGTTAGCCAAGCGGCTGATACCCGTACCACCTGCCCGTGCATCGTTGAATACCGTTGCGAAGTTGGCACTCAGCAGCGACAGCGAAGTATAGGGAGGAATTTCGGAGTTACCCGTCATCCCGAAGCTCGTCCGCAGTTTCAGGTTGGAAAGAATAGTACTGGATTTCAGGAATTGCTCTTCTGAAACCCGCCAGGCGAAGGCTGCCGAGGGGAAGAAGGCAAATTTGTGATTGGCTCCGAATTTCGATGAACCATCAGCCCGGCCCGTAAAGGTGAACAGGTATTTGTCCATGAAGCCATAGTTAATGCGGCCGAAGTACGAATTAAAGGCATTCCGTGACGCTTCCGATTCAACCGTCGGTTGCCGTGAACCGGCTCCCAGGTTGTTGTAACCAAAGTAGTCGGTAGAGAAACCCTGAACCGTTGCTCCAATCCGGAAGAAGTTCGTTTCCTGCCAAGAAATCCCTAATACCGCATTCAAAGAGTGATTTTCGTTGAACTGCTTGTTGTAAGTCAGGTAGTTTTCCAGCGACCAGAAACTTTCTTTCCGATTCCGGGTGGCGGCGGTACCCTGAGCTCCGATTTCAAGCGTACGCGTGCTGGATTCGTTGATTTCCTGCGTCAGCACGTTTACGCCGAGTACCGTACGCATTTCCAACCCTTCCATAAACTTGATGTTGGAGTACAGGCTACCCAGACTCGTTTGCGTATTCAGCACGTACTTACGACCCATGAGCCGGTGTACGGAGCTCATGCTACCTTCGGCGTACGGATAATCCCGGTTATTGGCATACGTACCATCGGCGTACTTCACGGGCAGGAAGGGAAAATCTTCCACCATCTGGCGAGGAACGGCATCGTTAATATCGACCAGGTTTTCGGACTGGTTGTTGTAGCTAAGCGTACCGCCAATTTTGAGCCATTTTTTAACCTGATCGTCGATGGTTAAACGTCCAGAGTAACGTTTCAGATAAGAGGTTTTAATCAAACCCTGATCGTCCCGATAACCCAATGAAACGGAGTACTGCGTCCGCTCGTTACCGCCGCTAAAACCTAACTGGTGGTTCTGAGACAGTTTGTTCTGCGTAGCTTCTTTGAACCAGTCCGTGTCGTACAGCGGATTACCATTGCTATCAAAGATACGGGGATCCGTGCGACGGAGTTTGGGATTAAGGTAACTCCATTTTCCCTCGGCCCAGCCCACGGGATCGTACTTGGCCATGTTGGCGTACGCCAGGTCTTCAACGGCCAAATATTCTTTAGCGTTGAGTACTTTCGGTTTGTTGGGACCGATGGTATTCACGCTGAAATCGGCGTTATACGTCACCTGACCCTCACCGGCTTTCCCCTTACGAGTGGTAACCAGAATTACCCCGTTGGCACCCCGAGCCCCGTAAATAGCCGTCGAAGAGGCATCTTTCAGTACTTCAACTGATACAATGTCATTCGGGTTGATGTAGTCGATGGCAGAGCTAAACTGCGACTGATTACCCTGCGGTAACATCACCCCATCCACTACGTACAAGGGGTTGTTGGAGGAGTTGATGGAGCTGAAACCCCGAATCCGTACCGTCGTACGTCCGCCAGGACGTCCGGAGTTGGTATTTACTTGAACACCAGATACTTTGCCCGATAAAGTTTGATTAAGCGAAGGAGCCGGACGTTCCAAAAGCTGAGCTTCTTTCACCGAACCGACCGATCCCGTCAAATCGGATTTACGAGCAGTACCGTACCCTACGACTACGACCTCTGTGAGTTCTTTATTATCGGGTTTCATCGAAACCGTCAGGTTCGTCTGGCTACCTACTACGACTTCCTGAGGCGTAAAACCAACGGAAGAGAAACTAAGCGTAGCTCCCGATTCGGGAACTTCCAGGCGGAATTGGCCCTCGGCATCGGTAACCGTACCGCGTTGCGTACCTTTTAAAATAATGCTGACCCCTGGTAACGGAGCATTCGTTTCGTCGGTAACTTTTCCGGTAATAATCCGGTCAACAACGGAGGTTTTCAGGGTACCCGGCCGATTACTTGCGGCGTAACTGGTTGTCAAACAGACGCTAGCCATGAGAATTGGACTCAGGCTTACCTTGAATAGCCTCCTGACTTGAAAAAGTAGGGGTTTAATCATACGGGTTCTCGCCGCTGGTGCGGCATTGAGGTTAAGAAAAACGGTTTGTGAACGTTAAAAAATAAATTAGTTAAGGGTACTGCGGACAAATAGGTGTGAAAACAGAAGGCAATGACAAATCCGATTAAGTGAGGAAATATGAGTTTTCCCCTTCTTAAAAAGAAACTAAGGATAAAGCAAAACGGAGCGTAGTAACAATTAATTACTACGTAAACAGATGAATGTATGGAATGATAACAGACCTACAGAGTGCCAGTTTTATAGTGGACCAATAACTAAGTTTTACGTTAGTAATAAGAGAATAAGTCGTGCAATTAAAAGCAGAAATGGACGGGCTAAAGCAAGGATGATCCGGTAGCTAAACTACAAACGTCATAAGATAAAATTGTACATAGGTTCATCATAGAGGAGTTTATAAGTGCGTGAGCAAAGGTATTTTTTTTCCTATACCATGTCAACATTTTTAAGTCAAATAATTAAAAAATTTATAAATAAAATGAAAATGCAGGCAGGTCTGTACAGCTATACGTTTAAATACTGCCGAAAAATAGGCTTACTGCCGGAGGGCTAGCTCCTCCTTGTCTAGCCATAAAGAATTTTAAATGGAAGACGTGTCAATAAGTAAATACTTTTTTTATTAATTAATTTGGAGGAGTCAGTGGACGTTTTCTAAAGTCTTTGGAGCTAAAGTCCCCTAAAACTGTAATTATTTGTACAATCTTGCCTCTAGATACGGCTTATACGTTCTATGAAAGGTATAAACAGGTAGTAATTATAAAAAGTATATTAAACGAGTGTTTAAACGAATGGCCAGGCATTATTTATTTTCCAGTTGAGTTTTTGTAAAATTCAGGTTGTATTGCAGGGTTAAACGAAAGCCACGGTTTATTTCATAAACGGGTCGTTGGCTCACAGGATCTGGATCAGTGTGCCGTGAAATCTGATGTAGGTAGCTTAGTTCAAGCTGAAAATCCTTTGTAAACTGATAGCCTAATCCGCCTAAAAGTCGATTCTGATTATATACATTATCGTCGTGGCCAAGATTCAGAAACAATTCATCTAAGGCAGTAAGGTAAAATTCCTGATCGTCCAGGGTTATACCCTGCAGCGGATAATTTACTTCCAGTTGATAGCGAATACGATTGGCATACTCCCAGCTGCCCATGGCGTGCTGGCCTAGTCCTTCGGGCTCGCCCAGCCAGCGTTGTTCTAGACGAATCCGATGCTGAAGCTCGGCTGCCGCCAAACTCCCTGACCACTGGACGTCTTCGTAGAGGCGATGCTCAAAAGTTGGCACTTCCTGATCGGCTACGGGATGTTTCCCGTAGGGGTATGTTGTGAAATGAGTGTACCCAGCCCCAAGGGTTAAATCTTTCCGTAGGTCATACCTCAGCCCAACCCGAGCCAATGATTGCTGCCAACTTTTGACGAAATCAACCCGACGCCATTGGTATTCGGTATGGAGTTGCCAACGTTTACTGAGGGTGTGGTCACCCATGTAGACCCACCAACCAATCGCATTATGATCAGTGATACGTGGTGATTGACCTTTGCTTATGAAGGTAAGGAGTAAAAAACCAATTAATAGTAGATGAGATTTCATAGTAAAGTGGAGTAGATAAAGAGATCATACCATGTAAATTAGAAACAGTGTTAAAATTATTATAACGTTATATTTACGTTATAATAATTTTAATAGTTATAAGATTCCTATATTTCTGTTTACTGTATTATTCACTCATCTATCTAATCCTACTCTATACTCATCTACACAAATTACTCCTCACCTATCTACAATTCATACGGAGATAATGACAATTCGGAATAATGTACATTTCCACCGGCTGTATTAGTGGCCAATTTTGATCCGTTCAATCTATCAAACGAATCATAATTTTATGAAAAAGGTATTTGCGTTAGTACTAACGGTATTGAGTATGGTTACTAGTTCCTGTAAAAAGGGAGACGATCTGGATCCGGCAACCCAGTCGCCCGCCCCGAATGAAGTGGTCGGAAAATGGAGTTTTGGTCGCTCGTCAGCGGGTAGTTACTGGGACAATGGCGATAATTACGTAGGCCATGCCAACGAGCAGTCCATGTCTTTTGAGTTTAAGAAGAATGGTACCTATGAATGTTATACGATCAATAACGTTACCGCCTACAATTGCCGCACGGAAGTGTTCTCCTTTGAAAAAGGACATGTGAAGTTTAATGAAGAAGAGGGCACATTAACGGTTACGCCTACCGAAGGGAATTTTAAAAGCAAGGACAATTGCGTAAACAATCACAATTTCAAACGCAAAATGACGGCTTCCGAATTAAAGGAACACAAGAAAGTCTATTACTATACCGTCACCGAGAGTAAGGGAAAACCCGCCATCTTGATTTCAACCATTCCGGATGCCACCGAGTATGACGGTTTATTAATGACCCCAGGCTCTTGGTAAAAATTACAGTACATAAAATCAAGCGGAGAGTTGTTAGAACCCACTTCTAGTTAGGAGTGGGTTCTTTAGTAATACGGCCGGATTCAACCGGTATGGAGGCAAAATCCTTTCCCCTTGGTACAGTAATTCCGACTCGCAGTACTTTTAAACCAGCCACTCCCTGTAAATCTTCTACATCCAATTTTTCTATGGTGGAGTCAAGCAGTCCTTCCTTTTGTAGCTGAGTCAGGTACTGATCGTATTCCGCCTCCTCTTCTTCTCCCGAATATACCACGCACAGTTTCCCCGACTGCGTGATACGTTCCTGAGTACCCTTTACATGGGCTTTATCAATGCGTTTTTTTACGATTTCAAAGCGGGCATTGTAGGTTCCTTGCACGTCGAACCGCTTTTCATCCAGGCGAAAAGCTATGGTGATGGTACTGGGAAATACCAGGATCAAGGTTGTTACATCGAATGGATACGGCAACACTGGTCGCAATTGCTGATGACTCGCTTCCATTTCACACACTACGCGAAGTTGCCACAATCGCAACTTACGCAGGTGTTCGGTATGAAAGCCGAGGGTTGGGGCAATAGAAGCACCGATGTACAGATTATGCTCTACCCCATCGGTTCGGAATCGTTCATAGTAATGCGGAAAAATGGCCTGAGCTTCCTGTTGCCGCTGGTCGATGGTACGCGTCAGGTTATCATTGATCTGCTGAATGGCTCGATCGTATTTCCGCCGGTGGTGATAAAATCGGCCTGTGTCTAAAGCCGTCTCCCGAAAATAATCGTCTATGCTAGGATCGTTCAACGTAAGTAAATGCGGATGGATGCGATGATCCAAATACGCGGTGATGTACGGTTCCGTACTGGCTTGCAGGGGCTGGGAAATGTCAATCAAAAAGTGAGCGACCTGTTGTTTTTCAAACGTTTCCATTCCTACCTGATCCAGTACACGTTGTAAGGTCTCAAGTTGCGTCTGTAGATCTTTTTGTGTACTTAAGTTACGGGCTTCGGAAGATCCTTTGACATCCACCTGACCATACAGGGGATGCACGTCAGGAAAAGCAATATCGGCTAGCGTATGTGGTTGTCCTGCTTGCTGATGATACAAATACGCTAAAGCCTCCTGCCGAAATTTCCAGTACACACTCGGATGAATGGTTGTATACACGTTTTGAATAAAGGCCTGAATATGGTTCTGTAGCTCCGCCTCCATCCGATCGATAGTCTCCGTTAAAAAGGGCATCAGTACCTCCAGTTTATGAGCATTGATACTGTTGAATTCCCTCGGTCGCGAAGAAACCACCTCCAAAACGCCCCACAGCTGTTGATTTTTGACGACTGGAGCCAGAATAAAACTACGGATCTGCTGTTGATTCAGGTGCTCAATGAGCAAACTATGAACGGCATATTCCCGGGTATCTGCTACGGCAAAGTAGATGTGATCGTTCACAATTTTCTGGTAGGATTTCTCGCATAAAGTTTGCCGAGCCTCACAGGAATCATGTCCGGAAAGGATGAAGCTAGGCAAAGGCTCCCCAAAAGCGGCTTTTGTGAACGTATCGTTCGCTGCGTTGTACATCGTAAATCCAATCTGCAGCGATTTGGAATTGAATATGGATTGAAAAATGGGTAGCAGGTTTTCGTGAAAATCAATCTGGTACGAGCCCAGTAGTTTTTCTTTCAATAAGGAAACCGCATTTTCAGTGGTTGCGTCGTACAACACCATCAGGGCAAATCCCTTCATCAACCAGCTATTGGGTGGAAATTTTGCTTTCCAAAGGTCCAGATTGTCGTAGTTATCCAGTAGTTCCTCAATATCTGCCTGACTCAGTTGTAGAGCCTGTTCGGTAGGAATTATATCTAAAAAATCGGCGTTGTACAAAATGCGGTAATGCCGAATAATACCCTGAGCCGTGGGAATGTCGTAAAAGAGTGGTTTAGAAAAGTCGAGTTTCGTACCGTATACATCATTGAGAATGATGCAGCAACTTAGAACGTAAAATTGATGAGCATCGAAATCACGGATACCCATTTCAAAGTCGGGCCCTGCAGCCGCTAAGATATGCTTAAAGCGTTCCGTATGGTTGAAAATAATCGGGAGAAGCGGAATACTAACCGCTTTAATTTCATTGTAGGTTAGTTCGGGCGGGAAGTAATTTTCCAAAAGACGCCGAATCAGATCGGCGTGTTCCTGTACCTGTTTGATACTCGTGATTCCCTCCCGGAATTCTGGAAATGGGGCCAGCTCATCCAACAGGGTTTGAGCGGAACGAGCCTGGTCGGAATCCGAACCTTGAGCAATACTATAGAGCCGATCAAGAATTGCAGCAAAACTTAGCTGAATTCGAAAGGGCATATCCAAATCCAGTATATTCATAGGAATAGATCAAACGTATAGTACGAAGGTACGGGATTTGACCCAGAGGTAACGCTACCATGGCCTTTACTCGGAAACAATGTTTTGAGAATTCAGTAAATCTTACCTTAGCAACGACGGTTTTATTTAACCAGAAAACCTGATTACAAATGTGAATCGTGTTTTTATCTACAAAGCTAGCTTTCCATTAACTTGATAATTCGCTGTACCTGAACGGCTTGAAAGGTTTTGCCGCGTCGAGTCCGAAAGCCATTTTCATTGAGTACGGTAGCAATCGTACTCCAATTATGACCGCTTTTGCGTAAAGCCTGAGCCAATATGCCCGCCCGGCGATTATTTTCGTGCATACGGGCATTCTGTTGCCGAATATTCAGGCTTTTTAATTTTGCTGAATCCGTTAGATTTTCGGGCTTTCCCAAGGCTACGCCCTGTTTTTTCTTTTCAGCTAAAGCTTTTTTAGTACGATCGGCAATTAGCTCACGCTCGTATTGGGCCATTGTAGCCATCACACCAATGGTAAGCGTATTGGCCTCGGGCATATCTGCACACACAAACTCTACCCCTGAATCCCGCAGGGTAAAAATAAAAGCTACATTCCGGGTGAGGCGATCGAGCTTGGCAATCAGCAAGACAGCCCGGTATTCTTTACAGTAAGCAATAGCGGCCTGTAACTGGGGACGGTCGGCTTTCTTACCCGATTCGATGTCCGTAAAGTTAGCAATCATCACACCCCGCCCCTTTAAATAGGAATCTACGGTGGACCGTTGGGCTTCCAGTCCCAAGCCTGAACGCCCTTGCTTTTGGGTGGAAACCCGGAAGTACGCTACGTACGATTGAAGCATGACAAAATGACTCTTTACATTTTTAGTGTTCCACGGGGGGAAAACATACAAATATAACCTTTTATAAACGGTCGTTTGTAAAACGTTATAAGCGGAAATTTAAGAAGAGCGATAGCTTAAAATTCTGCTACTACAGGTTCAATAGTTACTTTAGCTTTACTAATACCTTGTTTTTCTTTAAAATATTCCCTACCTGGTGAGCTAGTTTTTCAGCTAGTCCTGCTGAATCAAAGTTAGAAAAACACACTACGGTTACTTGCTGCTGGGGAAAACGCATGAAGTAGCTATTAAAGCCAATATCCCCTCCCGAGTACCAAATAATTTCTTCCCCTTCGAAACGGCCAAATACTAAGCCAAAGGCATCATTATCCTTCGGGTGATTGAATTTTAAGCGTTGGTGCATCAAGTCATAGAAAGCTTGACCACCTATTTTGTGGGTGTAAAAATTCTGATTCCACAAAAACCAGTCATTAATGGAAGTGAATACGCCACTTCCCCCGTGGTGCGGGGCATTACGATGCATTTGAGCGTAACCATGCCGATCTTCCAGATAATACCCGGCTTGCCGGGTCTGCTCGATCAGTGCTGGTGTGAGTGGCATATAACCCGTAGCCCGATTAGGCACTATTAAGGTTACATCGTCATCCACATGAGTACTCTTCATGCCCAGCGGTAGAAATAAGTGCTCTCTGGCGAATTGGCTAAAGCGTTTGCCACTGACTTTCTCGACAATTTTGGTCAGCAGCATATAGTTAACATTACTGTAGGCCCATTGCATACCAGGAACAAAATCAAGCTTGGGCTGACTTAAAGAAGCTTGAATAGCAGTGTCCACGGTGAAATAATCATAAAGATTCCAGTGCAAGCCATTTTTACGAGGTAAGCGATGATACTCCGCAATACCACTGGTCATGTAAACCAAGTGTTTGATTCGAATCGTATCTGTATATTGACCGACTTGGGGTAGATACTTCGCTACCGGATCTTCCAAAGAAAGTGAGTCCTGCAAGATTAAAAGGGCTACACACGCCGCAGTAAACTGTTTGGAAAGGGAAGCAATGTTGAAAACCGTGGCTGAAGTATTGGGAAGGTTGTAATCCAAATTAGCTAGTCCATATCCTTTGCTGAAAAGAACCTTAGATGGGGTGAAAATGCCTAGAGAAAAGCCGGGTACTTTAGCATAAGGAGCAAACAACGAATCAATCTGCTGGATTGCTTGGGGGGGAAGCTTTGGGCTTTGAGCATAACAGGTTTGGTGCAAAGCAGCGATCAAGTAGACAATTCTGATACATTTCATGCTGGAAAACGCTAATTTGGACAACATAGCTGTGTTGTATAATCAAATGTTATGTAAAACTAGCTAACTAAAGAAGTGATCAAAAATATATCAGTCATTCAAAAATGAATTCTGATGTATGATCACTTCTAGAATTTTCTTAATAAAAACCATTTCCGTTGATTACATAAGTCTAGCCTTAATAAAGCCACGTTACCGACTATTGATTAATTCATAAAAACTGGCCTTATAACTATCACTGACAGGAATTCCTTTAGAGCCAATGTATACCATCCCTCCATCGATAAGTCGAATATGGACAAGTGAGACTATATAGGAGCGATGGACCCGGCAAAACTGCGTATCCGGTAGTAGTTCCAGGATGTCTTTCAGGGCCATATACGTCACAATGCGTTGCTGTGTAGTATATACCGATATGTAGTTATTCAAGCCCTCGATGTAAAGAATATCACTGAAGGCTACCCGGTGAAACGTATGTTTGGCGTCCCCCTTAAGAAAAATATGGGTTTTCGCCTGGCTGGCATTAGGTGAAGAGCTGCCCTGAAGGGCTAAAAACTTAGACAAAGCCTTTTGAAAGCGTTCAAACTCAATTGGCTTGATCAGGTAATCCACCGCATCCAGATTGAATCCCTCTAAGGCATAATCAGGGTAAGCGGTAGTCAAAATAACTTTACACGTCTCCCCACAAATTTTCATGAATTGCAGTCCCGTCAGCTCCGGCATCTGAATGTCCAGAAAGACCAGATCAATGAGTCCCGCGTTGACCAGGCGTATGCTCTCGTAGACATCCGTGGTTGCTTTTACTAGGGTAAAGTCAGGAGTTTGAGTTAAGTACGTCTCAATGACTTGCGTGGCATACAACTCATCATCGAGTGCCAGGCAACGGTAAGGAGTTACATTAGTCATAAGCTAAGAATCAGGGACGCATCAAAAATATCTGCCTGGTTTTGAATCGTCAACGTATACCGGTCGGGATAAAGTAAGGTTAAGCGTCGTTCCAAATTTTTTAGTCCAATACTCGTCGATGGTATGCGGGATTGCCGATTGATACGGTTTGTAACTCTGAAAATCAGCTGGGAATCGTTTGTAGATAGCTCAATGGAGATGGGGCAAGTAGGGTCACTGGTAACGCCATGCTTGAGAGCATTTTCAATGAACGGCAGCAGCAATAAGGGCGGTAACTCCACAGATTCAACGGGTCCGTCGATCTGTAACTGGTAATAAAAGGACGGTGAAAAGCGTAGCTGGTATAAGTTTAGATAATCCTGGATGAACTGTATCTCCTCGCTCAAGGCTACTAGTCTACTCCGGTTCTGGGTGAGCGTGTATTGTAATGTCTTTGAAAGCTTTAGTATTGCGGGAGCTAGTGGACCGGGCATGGGTAAGGCCATTGCATAGAGATAATTCAGCGTATTATAAAGAAAATGCGGATTCAGTTGCGATTTTAACAAGGAAAGTTCCGCTTGCCGAAGCTCTTGAGCCAGTGCCTGGTTCTGGGCCTCCGTGGTATAGGATTTGGTCAATAGGTAAATGATGAAGCCGATAAAGACGCCGGGAAACGAGTAATACATGTTCTCGTAGATGAAAAAGAACAAATCGATCCGCTCCTGCTTCGCTAAACCTAACCAGTGAACAAAGAGAATTTCCTCCACTACATACCGAGTCAAGACAAAACCCACCAGAAGACTGCTCAGACTACCCACCAGCTGAAACCAGGTGCTCCGTTTCCAGTACCGAGGAAAAATAAAGAGGGCACAAGGTAAAATAACGCCCATTTGCAATACCTGCGAACTTACAATGAGTGAGATACTTTGTAGCGATACCCGATTGAAGACGATCGCTCCTACCAATAGATATAAGGTAGAGCCAAACCAGACCAGCACGAAAATTAGGGGTAATTGACTTCGCTTCATCACTCAAAAATACGGTTTAACCCAACCAACAGCTAAAGATTATGTGAATGGCTTCATCTATTATGTGAATGCCAGCTCCCCCACCTTGACATACTCAAAAAGGGCATTGAAATAACAAATTGGCATGCTTCCGGCTAGAGCAAAATCTTTGCTACAAACGTCTCTCTCATGCTATTAACGCCCCGATTTGTCTTTACTTTCTACTTTCTATGCGGTGTGATAGGTTTAGCAATTCTGTCACTCAGTACCGCATTCAGTCAGACCTCCCTGCTCAGCGGTCAAGTCAATAGTGTCACCGAAACCCGGGGATTAGTAGGCGTTCATGCCGTCCTGACTTCCTATTCGGCTCCAATCACTACCCAGTATGCTGTTTCGGGGAACGAAGGACGATTCGCCTTCGAAAATGTGCACAAAGGACTGTACCGACTCACGCTCTCACACGTAGGGTATCAAACCTTAGTTATAGATTCGATTGCTTGTCATCAGCAGCGAATCGAACTGGGTGAGTTGACCCTTGCCCTGAGTCAGCAAGCGTTGGAAGAAGTAGTGATTCGGACAAAAAAGCCAGTGATTCATTATGAGTCGGATCGATTCCGGGTCGATGTTCAGGCCATGCATACGCGAGGAGACCAGGGAATTGATCTTTTAGGCCGTATTCCAGGGGTAAAACTGGATCGCGATGGCGAGTTGAGCTTACAGGGCAAAACCGGTGTTTTAGTATACATCAATGGTAAGCAAAGCTACCTGACGGGCAATGCCTTGCTAAGTTATTTGAAGAGCTTACCGGCGAGCGATATCGCCTCGATTGATTTCCTGCCGACGCCCTCTGCTTCCTACGATGCAGCTGGCTCGGGGGCGTCATAGACATTCACCTCAAACAGCGTAGCGAAGATGGCTATTCGGTACATACTACGCTTTCGGTAACCCCCTTGGCCAGAACCCGATCCAGCCTAACCATGATGGCTACCATGCGACAGGGGAAATGGCAGGGCTATGGTCAATTTAGTCTGGATCATAGCCCCACCTATGAGATCGAAACCAACAACCGACAGGTCGCAGGCGATCGTTTTCACCAGGTAAATCGGCAAAACACTCAGCCAAGGGATTTTTCGGGCATGCTCGGCATCAGCTACCAACTGTCCTCTCACCAGGTCATTGGTATAGACGGCAAAGGTATGCTCCGATGGACTACCGAACGAACCCAGGGTCAGTTATATCAAATGGGATCAGGTATACCACTGCAGGTTTACCTGCAACGTACGAATCATGCACAAGCCCAGAGTGAAGCACTCCATGCATATTATGTCTGGACCCTGGATACGCTGGGTTCCAGTCTAAGTCTGGACGGAGACTATTACCGCACCGGATCGCATCAGGAAGATCAATTCAGTAATCTTTACAAACAAAACTCAGTACCTGATTTTCAGTTTGATTCGCAGCAAGATCAATCGCGTACTTCTGCTATCTACGCTTTCAAAGTTGATTGGATTAAAAAAATGGCGTTTGCTACCCTAGAATCGGGCTTTAAGACCAGCTCAGTTGCAAACCGTAGTACAGTAAATCAGGATTCGCTACTGGGAGCCGACCAACAGTCTACACCGGGCTACGCCAATGCATTTACGTACCGGGAGCGGATTCAGGCGATTTACCTGTCCATCCATAAACCGTTCAGGCATCTGAACTTTAAGACGGGTTTACGTTATGAATACACGTTGGGCTTTGACTATACGCGTCAACTCGTGCATCGCCACTATCAGTATCTGTTTCCATCCGCTTCGTTGACGGCCCAGTGCAGAGTTCATCAACTGACATTTTCGTATCGCAAGAGTATCATGCGGCCCCTATACACAAATTTAAACCCCTTCGCTTACTACTTAGACTCTTATAATGTGGTGGCCGGGAATCCAGCACTCAATCCGGCACTGGCTCAGATTGGGGAATTCAATTACGTCTTCAAAAACACCCGGCTTCTAACGGTCAACTACATTTACTTGAAAGATGCGACACTTGATGTACTCACTTACGACCCGCATCAGCAAGTCAATCAATCCAGGCCCCAAAGCGTGGGCCAGCTACAGACCTGGTATATCGCGACTGGTCAAGCCCTGGAACTCGCTAAGGGCTGGTCCCTGAGTACGGATCTGGCGGTCCTGTACAATCGCGTTGACCAGCCCACGCATCTGGGACAATGGAGCTGGACGGCTCTGCTGAATTCCGATTGGCAATTCAAAAAGGGCTGGTCGGCCTGGTTACTCGCTAAGTATGCGTCCCCCAGTTTGTATGAGTTATCCCGTATCTTCTCGGTCAGCACCGTTTCCATGGGACTGAAAAAAGGGATTGCGAAAGGAAAAGGCTTTGTAGCCGTGGAGGGTAATGATCTCTTCTATAGTGATCGATCCAAGACGATTTATCATTACGAGGACATTCGACAGAAGACCGTTCGAAAGTGGCAAAGCCGCACGGTACGGATAAGTCTGAACTACACGTTTGGCCGTTCAAAGGTGGTCTTAACTAATCAACGCAATAGCAACCCTGAGGAAATTGATCGGCTGAAACACTAAAATTAATCCGATAAAGTAGCAAACGTTTGTTTACAAGGAATTATTTAGTATCTATTTATGAAACCCTTTTTGTTAAAATTAAAAGCCTTTTTGTACAATTTAAATATTTTACTATACAATACATTTGTAGTATTACAAGTGCCACTGAAGATGTTTTGCATTACTCTGGCGTTACTTATAAATTTTAGAACTGCTCTTAAAAGCATAAATCCCAAAAGGACTTATCGTTCAGATACTGGAAATCAAACCCCAATCTAATTTATGCCACCATCCTGGGAATTGCCTGACTCATGGTTTAAACAAGGGTTAAAGTAAAAATGATTACGAATGAATTGCACTTTACCCTGAACACGCTTCACTGTATTCCCGGTATTCAAAGATAGCAGTAGCTGATTTCCGTAAACGTATATTACACAGGGGTATTTCAACTAGCCTAGGATAAAATCCTAAAGCACAAGACAGATTTTATCGCCGCTTATTGATCCTAGCTGATTGATATATATCGGAGAGCATTCAGGCCTTAGCCCTATTAGGTTTTTCTTGAGCTCTTAGTAAAAGCGAGAGATATAAGCTCCTGTGATACGACGTCTTCGTTCCAGACGCTTGTGTATTGTCTTGTTAACCTGTTTTTTTCAATTTAATAACGTATGAGTTCACTTACTGACTGTCAAATAATGGGCTTTGCTCGCGATTTGGAACGTTATAAATCGACTCCTTCTAAATCAGGTACGGAGCAACTTGATGTTTCTTTCTCTTACTAATAATACTCTTTTAGACCATGCGTCTTAGGGCAAGATTACCTTCAGTCATCCCGGAGTTCATACAAGAGAAGCGACCTCAAGGAGAAGTATGAATAACAAACAGTGTGGATTTCAGGGATGGGAAAAAGCCCAGTTTCTTCTCGACTTTTAGTACTCCCCCGAAGACTTTTAGATCCTGTCCCTAACTCTATTCAGGTAATGATTAATCCAAACTTATTCATGCAGTGAAACACGTAGTAAGAAAAACCTTTTTAATTACCATAAGCCTAACGTTGGCTGCTTTCGCAGGTATGGCCCAGAATCAGCCGGAATGGGGAGCCTGGAGGCATTGGGGAGATCAGAAAGATGGTACTTACCACAATCCCATCATTCCCAGCGATTACAGCGACCTGGATTGCATCCGGGTGGGCGACACCTATTACGCCATTTCTTCTACCTTTCAGTTCTCGCCAGGTATGATTATCCTGGAATCTAAGGACTTGGTAAACTGGAAAATCTGTGGTCATGCCGTTTCGGATCTTACGCAAATCTCCGATGAATTATCCTGGAAGAAAATGAATCGGTACGGCAAAGGCATTTGGGCCGGTTCGTTAAGACATCATAAGAATCGCTTTTACCTTTTCTTTGGAACGCCCGACGAAGGATATTTCATGACCTCCGCGGCGAAAGCGGAAGGCCCCTGGGAACCCCTAACTCCCCTACTCCGGGAACCCGGCTGGGATGACTGCTCGGCAATCTGGGATGAACAAGGGAAAGGCTATTTCATCGGTACGCATTTTGCCGATGGTTACAAAACCTATCTTTTCAACATATCGGCCGATGGAAAGTCCATTGATCGGCCATCAGCCAGATTAGTAAATGCCGGGTCAGGAAGAGAAGCCAGTAAGCTCATTAAAGTTAAGGACTGGTATTACCTCGTCTTTAGTGAACACAAACCTGATAAAGGACGGTATGTGATGGCCAAACGCTCCAGAACGATTACGGGCCCGTATGCTGAAGAAAAGCAACTTGCTCTGACGAGTCAGGAAGCCATGGAGCCCAATCAGGGAGGCATTGTTCCGGGCAAGGATGGGAAATGGTACTTTCTGACTCATCATGGCTCGGGAGACTGGTCAGGACGCATCGTAAGCTTACTACCCATTACCTGGATTAAGGACTGGCCGATCATTGGTACTGTAGTCGGAGACTCGATTGGAACCATGACCTGGGAGGGTAAAATGCCTTATACCCATTCCGACGGCTACACTCTGGCCCGAAGCGACGAATTCAATGCACCTGTCATGGCCCAGCAATGGGAATGGAATTATCAGCCCCGGAACGACAAGTATTCGCTCCGTGAGCGGAAGGGATGGCTGCGGCTCAAGGCTTTTAAACCCCTGAAAAACAATGAACTATTAACCGCTGGCAATACCCTTACGCAGCGTTGTTTCAGAACTTCTAAAAATGAAATGATTGTAAAGTTGGACGTTTCGCGGATGGCTTCAGGTCAGCGAAGTGGGCTGTGTCATTTCTCGGAACAACACGCCACTCTTGGGGTTGCTCAGGAGGGCAGTACCCGCTGGATTGAATATCGAAAAAATGGGGCAGTTCTCAAGGGTGATGCATTAACCGGATCAACCATCTGGCTTCGGTCGGTCTGGGGATTAGAGGGAAAAGCTACTTTTTCGTATAGCCTGGATGGGAAAAAATATACCTCTTTCGGCGAGCCTTACGCGTTAGCCTGGGGCTATTACCGGGGGGATCGAATCGGTATTTACTGCTTCAACAACGAAGCCGAAAAAGGATCGGTTGATGTTGATTATGCCCAACACACGATTGAAAAGTAGGGCATCAGGAGATTAAATCATAGACAGGCCTAATTCAAGCTTTGTATGCGTCAGCCCATAATCAGAGTTTCGTCGGATTATGGGCTAAACCTCTGTTGCGTATTACTCTTTACGTCTTAACGTCGTATCCGTAAAGATCTCATTCTTTATTTCCGAAGACAGTTCGAGGAACCGTTCATACTGTTTGAGTACATCCGCAATCACTTCTTTCTCGGTAAAGTATTCGATATTATAGCCGGGGCGATTATCTCCAAAAAAAGTCTCAGGAATGTAAGATTGCGTGCCCCGAACACCCGGAATATTTTTTTCAGCAACTAACGAGGTAGAGATGGTCTTGAGTTGGGTGCGTACTCCGTAAGTAAAGTTTTCAATCGATTCATGCTCGATGGTAAGGGCAATCTCCATTGGATTTTCCTTTTTACGAACCGCGGTAGAAATTCGCTGGCTGTTGAATTCAGAAGCCAGTTCCTGTAAAGCGGGTTCTACCGTTTGCTGAATGAAGGTTTCTACGTACGACTGATCTTTAAAGGAAAGGATGCGTTGCAAACGCTGCTTCCAGAATTCACCCGACCAATTACGAGCGGACGGAGAAAAGGCTTTCGAATAATAATAGCTGTCTACCAACAGTCCCTGAAGTAAACTATAACAAAACAAGAGCATGACTATTGAAAAAGGCAATGCCGTAATCAAAGTCATGGTTTGCAGGGATTGCAGCCCCCCCGCATTTAGTAACACCAAAGCCACCAGTGCCAGTAATATGCCCCAGGCAACCAGTTGCCATTTAGGAGAGCGGGCAGCATTAGCTGTTGAAATACTGTTCATCACGAAAATGCCCGAGTCAGCGGAGGTAACAAAGAAGACAAAAATCAGGAATACTGCCAGACTACTGGTAAGTCCACTGGCTGGAAAATAGTTTAAGAATTGAAAGAGTAGCTCATCGGTCTTACTTACGATGTCCGTTAGCGATCCGTTTGCAACGTTTCGATCCAGCCAGGTAGCACTATTGCCGAATACGGTCATCCACAGAAAATTGAAGGCGGTCGGAATCAGTAGTACGGCAATGATAAATTCACGGATCGTCCGGCCTTTTGATATTTGTGCAATGAACAGACCCACGTAGGGTGACCACGAAATCCACCAGGCCCAGTACAGAATGGTCCATCTGAAATACCAGGGTTGAACCGAAGGCTCGTAGGCGTGCGTATTGAAGGTGAGGCTTAAAAATTGGTTTAAATAGTCTCCTACGCCTTCCGATAAAGAACCGAGCAAAAATACGGTCGGACCTGTAATCAAAATAAAGAGCATCAGGAGTACTGCACTGAAGATGTTTAGCTGACTCAAAAACTTGACGCCTTTGTTTACGCCTGAGGTAGCTGAGAAAATAGAAATCGCCATAATCGCCATGACGATCGCGACTTGATAACTAAAACCTTTCTCCGGAATTAGGCCTAATTCGACTAACCCTGCATTAAGCTGAACGACACCAAAACCTAAGGTAGTCGTAATGCCAAAGAAGGTGCTGCACAAAGCAAACGAATCAATGACGTTACCAGCTACGCCATTGATTCGGTTTTTAAGGATTGGATAAAAGCAGCTGCGAAGTGAGAGCGGTAATTTATAGCGATACGTAAAGTAAGCCAGTGATAAGCCTACAACGCCATAAATGGCCCAGGCATGAATACCCCAGTGAAAAAACGTGTACAGCTGAGCATCCTTGGCCCGCTTTATTTCGCTATACTCAGCAAAGGTTGGATCGGAGAAATGAGCAAGGGGTTCTGAAACGCTAAAATACATGAGACCAATCCCCATGCCAGCAGCGAAAAGCATTGATATCCAGGAAAGAAATGAGTATTCAGGTACCGCATCATCGTCTCCCAAGGTGATCGAGCCATATTTACTTACGACGAGGGCCAGCAGGAAAAAGACAAACAACGTAACCGACCATACATAGACCCAGTTTAAGTTAATAAAGATCCAATCCTGAATTTGCCCTAAGATGGAAGCCGTTGAATCCGGGAAAAAGCTGGAAACGAACGTAACAAAAAATATAAAAAGTAAACTGGGCAGAATAATCCCTTTGTGAAAGGTAGTCTGAGCTAAAAATGAGGGCAGCCTGCTCATATTTGAATAATTTTATATGCCTAAGAATTGATAATATAAAGAACCTGTTTTTATGCACTTTGTTCTTTCTAATACCCTGTACTCGGCATATCATAAAGAAAGGGTATCTCTTTCATTCGTCGACAATGAGTTTGATGGTTTTACTTTGGGTTCGGGTAAGCAGCCACTTTTCCAGGCGTTTTCGCTCAGCTAATCGCCTGAAATGGAAAGGGGAAAATGCCCTGGTATTTCAAATAAGCGGAGTAAGAGAAAGGAAAGATTATAGAGCTTACGCAAAAAATGAAAGGCAAACCATTATTTTTTTCTAATTAGGATCGATGTCTTTCGGGAGAAGTCTAGTTTTGTCAGTCCCTTTCCATCTTCACTGCAGGCAAGTTGAATCTTTGAATGTTCAGATATAACCAACAGACCTGCTCCAGAGTTATCTATTACTACAATTTAATGCGACTAATTCATGAGTAAAGCCCCCATTGATAGGCTCATTCAGCCCGTAAATAAGTTCATTCATCAGGAGTATACCAGCGGTATCGTCTTGTTTTTAAGCGTGATAGTCGCTTTGATCTGGGCTAATTCGCCGGGGGCAGAATCTTATCATCATACCTGGGAAACTCCCTTTTCACTAAGCTTCGGCGATTTTTCTTTTAACTATCCCCTGCATATCTGGATCAATGATGGACTTATGGCCATCTTTTTCTTTGTCATAGGTCTGGAGCTCAAGCGGGAGTTTATGGCGGGCGAGCTTTCCACCTTAAAAAAAGCGTCTCTGCCGATGGTGGCCGCTCTGGGCGGTATGCTCGTACCTGCCCTCATTTATGTAATGTTCAACTACGGTTTGCCCTCAATTCACGGCTGGGGCATCCCCATGGCTACTGACATTGCCTTTGCTTTAGGGCTACTTTCCTTATCCGGTAATCATATTCCGTCTTCGGTGAAGGTATTCTTATCCGCTTTAGCGGTAGCCGATGATTTGGGAGCCGTGCTAGTCATTGCGTTTTTCTACACGGCTAAAATCGACTTTGGGTTTCTCCTGATTGGTTTTGGCTTTCTGGGAGTTCTGCTGGCGGGAAATCTACTCGGTATCCGGCGTAGTCTCTTTTATTTGATTCTAGGGATTGTTGTTTGGGGCTGTTTCCTGTTTTCGGGCGTTCACGCTACCATTGCTGGCGTACTCGTAGCCTTTACGATCCCTGCCCGCACGCGAATTCATGAGCAGGAGTATTTACAACAAATTAAATCCCGCCTCAAACGCTTTGAAGTAGCTATTCCTCTGCACGGACCTTTGATGACAGCCGATCAGCACGAGATTATTGAAGAAATAAAGGGGCTAAGTTTAGATGCCCAGACGCCCCTACAAAAAATTGAACATACGCTGCATCCTTACGTAGCCTTTCTGATTATGCCCCTGTTTGCTCTGGCTAATGCGGGCATGCACATTGGAAGTAATTTCTTTTCAGAGCTGATGAATCCTGTAAGTGCCGGCGTAGGCGTGGGTTTAGTGCTGGGAAAATCAATCGGGGTGTTTGGCTTTACGTATGTGATGGTTAAGCTCAAGCTAGCCGACTTACCAGCTCTGGTCAACTGGAAACACGTTACAGGGGTAGCGTTACTAGCCGGCGTCGGCTTTACCATGTCCCTTTTTGTGTCCAACTTAGCTTTCTCGGATGCCGAACATGTAGATGCTGCTAAATATGGTATCCTGTTAGCTTCTCTTGTTGCAGGTACCGCAGGTATTACGTACCTGCGTTCGTTATCGAAAGGATAAAAGCTTAAATATTAAATCTTTAGAACAGAGAAAACTAGCGCTTACATGGGAGGATGACATGTGTAAAAGCTCGAATGAGGTAAGCTAGTGGATTCAGAAAAAAGCCATGCATTCCTATTACTGACGTAAGTAAATAGAAAAGCACGAGGCCGCTTACTTGTAGCAAGTAAGCGGCCTCGTGCTTTTCTATGTTTAGTATTACTTCTTAATAATCGTTAATCCATAATTTTCTATCGGATGAGTTATAATAACCCGATAAACGCCGATGGTCAAGCCACTCATATCAAGTTGCAAATTGCCGTTATCCAGATGGTGATTTTTACTTTCGTAAACTACGTGTCCAGTCGTATTTAACACATGAATTTGAACGGAAGAAATCTCACGGTCGGGTAGCTCAATGGTTAGCTGAGCGGATACTGGATTAGGGAATCCAACTAAGGGACGTAAAGTCCGATTATCTACCGAAATAATTCGACTTTCGCTGGTTTTACCATCCGTGTCTACCTGTACCAGTCGGTAATACGCCAAGCGTCCCTTTGCCTGCGGATCGAGGAACTGATAGGTACTCGGCAGTCGGGTCGTACCGTTTCCTTTGATCTGGGTAATGGCCTTGAAGTGGGTAGGTGTATATAAGGCCCGCTCCAGAACGAAATGATCGTTGTTCAACTCTTGAGCCGTTTTCCAGATAAGATGGTTCCCCTCATGGCTTGCTTTTCCTTCGAAGGAAACCAGCTGTACGGGTAAAGCACTTGCGTTGGCCAGGGTAGCTACATTGTTATCGGCCAGAGCGTAATTATAGATGCGGAAATCACCGTACGTTAAGTCAGCATACGGGTCGTTTGCCCACATAGAGCGACCCAGATAGTTTAGCGTCGTTACGCCCAGATCTGAAGGTTTCACCGTAGCCTTGTTATCGGTAAAGATCACCTGGCCGTTCACAAAGAACTTGAAGGTGGTATCTTTTTGTGAAATAGCCACGTGAATCCACTGATCCCTTGGAAGAGTATAGGGGATGGTAGCCCGATAATTAATTCCAGCGTGAGTAATTTCGTAATACAAACTCTGACCAGCTTTAGGTGATAGGGCCATATAGGCACCCGTGCCCGTACCAAAATCGAATATACGGGTATTGTCACTTATATTCTGAGGTATCCTCACCCAAGTGGCCAGCGTAAAATCAGATAAGGTGCTGACTACCCCCGGAGGCAGTTCCAGGTAAGAAGCAGCGGCTTGGGAAAGAGCGACGGCCCCATCCGTTTGAGCCGCATTTGCCGTAGTTGCCATGTCGGACAACGTTGCTACATCCGTAGGGGCATTCATACCCGCCGTCCAGGCTGCACCATTTGTCAGCTGAGCGTGGTAGCCGCCCCAGTCATCGTGGGCAGTCGTTCCACTCGTCTCATCGAAGGCCAGGTGCAAGTGCTGCCCTTTGACCGGTTTACCCGCAAGGCTGGCCGACGCCGGACTGGTTCCAAGCTCATTGTAAGCGACCATCTTGTAATAGTACTGCTTGCCGTTTGACGCGGTGGGGTCTTCATAACGACCAGAGGATAAATCTTTAGCCAAACTGGTGTATGTACCATTTTCCGACTCGGAACGCAACACTTCGTAAACCGTACTAAAGGCCGGATTCCAGGTGATCGTAATCTTATTATCACCCGAAGCGACGTACATATTTTTTACGGCCGTCGGAGCTACCAGCAAGGAGTCAAATGATTTAACCTGTTCCTGCGTAAAGATCAACCAGCGTTGAGCAGTAGCAGCATCCGTAAGATCGAACGGTACGGTAGTGATTGATTCTGGGGAACTGGCGGCCAGGGTCGGCGATGTATAATTATTCTTTGGTGAGATAATCCAGTACGCTTTTGCCCTGAAGCTTTTTTCGTCGGTACCGACCTTCGTATCGTACCGGGCTCCCATAAACTGGAACGACTCAGCTGCGGTAAGCGAAGCAGAGGTCTTTAGTCCAATGCCCGTGCTCTCCTGGTACGTGAAAAGCTTACCTGTAGCGGTGTTACGGAGTTGATAATAAGCCGTAGCAGGATCGAACTCAAGGTACCAAGCCGCCCGATCATCGGTCAGAATACTTGACCCAGAAGCCTTCTTGTTTACGAGCTGTCCGGATTCGCTTTCTGCCAGGAACGAGGTGTTGAGTCCTACTTTATTACCTTCTACCTTGAGGTAATACTTTTGGGAAGGCGTATGCTCGAACGTGTACGCAGGGGTCGTAAAGCCGCGTGAAGGGTTAGCCAGTCCATCTTCACCCAAGGCCTGCGTAACCAGGGCGTGGGCAGTATACAGGAACTCGTTGCCGGTGTCTTCATGAGCACCGTTGATTCCGAAGGGCCACATGTGTACGGCATCGCCCGTCATGGAGCCATCCGTATTGTTTTCCAAAAACTGTACTAATTTATTAGCTCGTTCACCTAGCCAACGGCCCCGGCTGCCTTCCGCCCGCAGTGGCGAGTTCGGGCCATACCAGATCCAGTGCTGTCCAACCCCAATGGTGTGGTTCATTTCGTGCAAGGCCGTTCCCGTTCGCTGATAGCTCGGGTTGGCACCAAACTGCATGTATCCCCCATAACTAGCCTCTGCAGTAGGCGTACCTGCATGGTAATTAACCGACAAATGATGATCCTTAACACTGGTCAGGTTATTGTAGTAATATACCCCTGATTCCACGGCTTGCCTAATGCGAGGGTAGTTATCTCCCCCATTTATCACACTTTCCCGCAATTCGTACGTAACAGTGCCTTTAGGAATCGTGATCACTTTCAGTACTTTACCGTAGCCCACCGCAAAATTCGGCCCGATTGCGTAGGCCCGCATGTAATAAACGGTGGCGGGTTGCAGGTTTTCGAGCCGGTAAATCGCTCCATTGTTGGAAAAGAATTTGGTCGTTCTGTTATCTGAAATTTTGGGATCAGTTGATGTACTCCAGCAGAAACCCTGCTCAATAATATCCTTTTGAGCAACGCCGGAAACCGTACTACGTCCGAAGGCCATTGTAGCTCCACGAGCGAAACGCGGGTCCGTAACTACTACCGGAGCGGAACCGGTTGCGTTAGCAACTCTGAACATCAGCATGGCTTCATAGAGTTCCTGGGGAGCGTTCTGTACATTGCTCAGTTCGGCGTCAAGGTTGTTGACTAACGTCGTACTCTGGTCAATCGCCGCTTTGAACGCAGCCGCTCCATTCCCGGTACCGTTGCCGTATACGCCAAGGACTGAATCTACAGCAATTTGCAATTTCCCATACGCATCAACCGATATACGAGCCGGTTTTAGATTCGTCTCCAGTTGAGCAATTCGTTCGGCTACTTCCGTTCCATTCTGATCCAACGTTGCTTTGGCAGCGGCTAGGGCAGCTTCGAGAGCGGTGCGATTGGTACTCCGCATTTTTTTACCCAGTACGATCGTAGCTGAATCCACCAGACTTTGCAGTCTTTCTTTTAAGGCGTCCGTAGCGGCACCCTTGTAGTACAGCCGGAAGTTATCGCAGGCCATCCAGTTACCCTTGGAATTTTCGGTTTTGAAACCCACAACGGCGGTACCATCCACAACCAAAAAGTCAACCGAGTACTCGCCTTTTGCTTTTACTTCCGCTTGGGCGTTGTTACCGAATACAAAACCGCCGGGTTGCCCTGTATCGGGATTCTGGGAAATGTTCTGTGCTCCAATGGTCAGGGTATACTTTCCATTCGGCAGATCTTTTACTTGCTGAGAAACGCTTACGTTGGGCACGGGAGGACTACTCGCCCATCGCTCGGCGTACGTATTGCCGGCTTTTTGAGGATTAAAGTCTGCATTGTTTTGCGTGTATAAGCCCGTATTGTTCCAGCCCGTAAAACCCGATTCAAAGCTGGGGTTAGCCATTCGTTGCGTCAGGTCCAGCGGCGTGGCATTCGATGCGTTGGTATAACGATAGGCTAAAATGGCCGCATTGATTTCGTCGGGTGCCTTTTGTAAATCCGCTAATGCGGCATCCAGATTAGCGACTAAGGTCTTTTTTTGATTGATGACCGCCAGTAACGTAGCCGCCTCTTTGCCACTGCCGTCGCCGTATGCGGCCGTTCCCGCGTCAATAGCCGTTTGCAATTGAGTATAGGCATCATTAGATACCCAGGCTGCCGTTAGGCTCGTCTCCAGTTGCTTGACTCGCTCGGTCAGTTCATCACCCCCAGCATTTTGGGATATGCTTTGTTTAGCGGATGCCAGGGCATTTTCAAGGGCAGTACGAGTCGCGTTTTGCATTTTCTTAGCCAACACGGCCGGGGTCGAATCGATCAAAGCCTGTAGTTTTTCTTTCATCGCCTCCGTTGCTACACCCTTGTAATACAAACGGAAGTTATCACAGGCAGCCCAGTTTCCTTTGGAATTGTCTGTTTTGAAACCAATGACGGTAGTACTGTCCATCACCAAAAAGTCGATCGTGTACTCATTTTTTACAGTTACTTCTTTTTGGATAGTGTTCGCAAATACATACGCTCCGGGTTGTCCGCTCAAGGGATTTTCTGTAATGTGTTGAGCCCCTACCTTGAGGGTATATTTGCCGTAGGGCAAGCCCTTTATTCGTTGCGACAGCGTTACGTTGGGTAAGGGTGCAATACCCACCCATCTTTCCGCGTAGGTGTTCCCCTGCTTCTGAGGGTTGAAATCGTTATTGCTCTGCGTAGAAAAACCCTCGTTAATCCAGCCCGCAAAACTAGATTCGAAACTCGGATTGACGATTTTAGAGGTTACATCAACCGGGTTGGTTTCAGAGGCATCGTCTAATACAACAGTCGAGACCTTCTTTGCCAACAAAGCTTTTCCTTTATAAGAAAAATTTTTACTTTGAGCACTGGTACGACCGAGGATTGTTTTCGAATTAGGGGTAATTCTAGTAGGGGGTTTTGAGGATTGAGCGTTGACTTGAATGCTCCAAAAGCTCATAAGCCAAGTAAAAAGAAAGAAAAAAGAAGGTCTAGAATACATCATACGTAGAGAGGTTTAAGATACAGGTTTTAGCGTGTACGCCCTGAAGTGTTAGGAAGTGTAATAGATAGGCATGGCTAGCCGGACTAGCTGGTTGGATGCTAGTTTCATAAAGGGTAGATGTTTTGGGGTAAGTATTAAGTTTTGGGATGTATATTAAAATGATCAAAAAGCAACTTCCTATTGTACAAAATAAGAGCATCTGAAAGAGAAGTATGGGTTCTTTTTCGGTCAAAAAGGGGGCTCATTTTAGGAAAAACTGCTTTAACTAATCAGAAAAGAGTTTTTGGCCCACCCATGGAGGAGAGCAACAAGCTCACAAATGAGCAGGAGATGCGTGATCAACTATTTTGATTTAAAGTAATTAGCTGTTGTGCAGCGGCATACCTACAGGAAATTTCGGCCCGTGTGGTCAGCAGCTAGGGGATGTACACGTTTAAGGGATCTGCTATTTCTGTCGAAGTGCTTGCAAGCTTTTCTCTACTCCCTTATTATTTCATAATTCCATGATTAATTAGTATAATTTGCTTTAAAAAATAGTGATCTAGAGAGTATTTCAGGTAAGCTAGCCTCTTATCCAATTAGAGAATTGGTACGTACAAATCCATTTCCTGGGAAATATCCCATTATATCACCCCTTGACTAGACTTAAACCTATCCTACTGCCAATGCTTTCCCTACCTCGATTCCTATGGGCTTTTTTGCGGCTCTCGGTTTTGCTTTTGCTCGTACCCCAAATCAGCCAGGCTCAACGAGAACCTACGCAATTGAGATTTAATCACATCACGGTGAATGAAGGGCTGTCACACAGTGATGCCATTTGCGTTACTCAGGATCATCGGGGTTTCATTTGGGTAGGTACCAACAAGGGTCTTAATCGCTACGATGGCTATCAGCTAAAAACGTACGTTTTACCCAACAACAATCGAAATGAAATTATTAGCAATCGAATTCGTGCTCTGCACATAGACGCTCAAGGTACATTGTGGGTGGGCGTCGATGGACCGGGATTATTCTGGTACAATGCTAATCGGGATCGTTTTGAAAGTATTACCGAACGATCCGTGAATCCTTCGTTCCAAACCCTGATTCAGCAAATAGCCACTGCTGATGTTCCTACCCTTACCACTGATCATGCCGGAAGATTATGGATTGGCACGAGTCAGAGCGGCTTATTCATGCTTCAGTTTGACTCGCAGGGAACGATCAACCGGGTGGATCACCGGAAGCTAAAGCCAGCCGCCGCCGTTCAGCCCCTAATTCGTAAGCTCACTGCCGATCGATTTGATCATATCTGGATTGGGACCCTGGGAAGTGGCCTGTGGGTACTTAACTCGCCTACGTATCAGGCTCGGCACATTCCCTTGAGGGATGAGAATAATATCCGGGCTCTACATGCCGATGAACAAGGAAACTTGTGGATTGGTACCGATGGTCAGATTTACTGGGCCAATTTCCGTAACGCCAAACTACCTACTTCACCTTCCTTTCAATCACTAGGCCGGGGATTTGCCGAAATCGAACATCTGTTTCGCGATTCCTATAAACGCCTGTGGATCAGCACTAAATCTGGCTTATTACTACTAAAGCTTACGACCCCAAGCCCCGTTCTTCCCATTCGGGATGAGGATATGGAAAGCTTTCTTCCCTCCGATACGGACGCTTTTAGTATCAATTCCATACGAGTTCATGACATCATGGAAGACTCGTTTCATAATATCTGGATGGCCAGTTCTGCGGGCGGACTCAATGTACTGAAACCGTACATAAAACCCTTTGGACTCATCCGGCGACAAATTGCGGGGCCCACCAATCCGGCTACCAATTACATCAACGCTATCTGGAAAGATGAAGCCCGCAACCGCGTATGGATTGGTACGCGAAATGGATTAGCGAGTTATGACTTAAAGACCAAAACGTACGTAAATTTTTTGGAACATTCCTATTACGGTAGCGTGAACGGTATGGATGTCTCCGCACTTCATTGGTCCGACGATGGCACACTGTGGGTTGGTACGCGTTACGGCGGCTTATTTACGCTCGATCTTCAGACCAATACGCTGCAATCCGTCCCCGGCTTGCCGGGAGAAACGGGTTGGTCTAGCCTTAGTATTGAGAGCATTACCGAAGATCAGTACGGCTACATCTGGCTGGCTGCCTTCACGGGTGGACTCTATCGGTTAAATCGTACTAGCAAACAAGGTGTAGTGTATTCGGCTGATAAGCGTACCTTGCCAACCAACGATTTTACCTATCTGTCTTATGATCCACAGCGTTCCCTCTTATGGGCCAGTACCCGTAGTGCCGGGTTACTCAAAATTGCCGTCACGCCCCAGTCTATTCATTTGGTAAAACAGTTTAAACACGAAATCAACAACCCTAATAGCCTCAGCACCGACTATACCTGGCCTTTACTACAGGATCGTGGGGGTCAGCTCTGGATTGGTACCATTGGTGGGGGACTGCATCGCCTATATACCACCCCTAGCGGAGAGGAACGCCTGGAACGCTGGGCGGCGTGGCTTCCGGAAACCGATATTGAAAGTTTGTTACTGGATGAATCCGGTAACCTTTGGGTGGGTGGGTCCGGTATTTATCAACTGAATCCCCGGACCAAAAAAGTACTCCATTATGACGTAACCGATGGCTTACAGAGCAATTCCTTCAAAATTGGAGCTGCCTACCGGGCTACTGACCATACACTTTTTATGGGCGGTACTAACGGAATTACGTATTTCCGTCCGGAGGCCATTCAAACCAATACGTCACTGCCCAAAATCCAGATTACGGAACTGCGTATTTATAATCAGCCCATTGCTGTCGGAGATACGCTCAATGGCCGGCCCTTGCTTCCTGCCCCCCTGGCGAACCATTCCTCCATTGAACTTCACTCGAACGAGAACGACTTTTCCATCGAATTTGTGGGATTACATTACGCCAATCCTAACAAGCAACACTATGCGTATCAATTAGTCGGTTACAATCAGGATTGGGTACCGGTGAGTGCCCAACAGCGAACCGCTACGTTTTCCAACCTTCCCGCCGGGTCGTATAGGTTTCAGGTGAAAGCCAGCAATGACGACGGTGTATGGTCCAAACAACCCTTTACGCTGTATGTAACCATTTTGCCTCCCTGGTGGAAAACCTGGTGGGCTTACCTGCTTTACCTGACTGGCATTGGGGTAGCCTTTCTGCTGTATCACCGCAATGGTCTCATTCAGCAGCGGTTAAAAAGCGAATTAACGCTGGAGCATTACAAGGTTGAAAAAGAAAAAGAACTGACCGATAGTAAGTTACAGTTTTTTACAAACGTTTCCCACGAGCTGCGAACCCCTCTTACGCTGATTCTCGGACCGGTCGAAGAGTTGGCAGCCATGAGTCATGAGCCGATTCATCAGGTAAAGGACAAGATAATGCTCATGCACCAGCAAACCCGTAAACTGCTGGAGCTGGTAAATGAGCTCATGGACTTCAGAAAAGCGGAATCAGGCCGTATTCAACTAAAAGTTACTCCGACGAACATCGTACCTTTTCTAACGGAAATATTTTTGATATTTAAGCTAAAGGCTGAAACGCTTCATTTAGACTATACCATTGATGTTCCCCAACAAGCTATTTTCCTGTACGTTGACCGGGCTAAGCTGGAATCCGTAGTGGTTAATTTACTTTCCAATGCCTTTAAGTATTCGTCCGAAGGTGGCTGTATTCATATGATTGTCACTATAGTTGGCTCATCGGACCATCCGGCCGTGTACGAACAGCAGCATCTGACCAATCATTATCTCCAGATTGCTATACAGGATCGTGGGGCAGGTATGAATACGACCGAGATGAGCCGAATCTTTGATCCCTACTACCAGGCCACGCATACCAAGTCAATTCAGGTAATGGGAACGGGTATCGGGTTATCGCTGGTAAAAAAATACGTAGATGCCCATCAGGGAGAAGTGCTCGTTACTAGTCAACCGGGAGCCGGAACTACCTTCCTTTTGCGGTTACCATTTGGCAAAGCACACCTTGACGCAGATACACTTCTCAAAATACCCGCAGAAACCCAAATTATTCGGGAAGAAACTACGCTTTCAACACCGTCAATTGACCCAGAAAAAAGCTTTTCAGAAGGTCCTCTTCCTCAATCGGCCCACTTGCTAATTGTCGAAGACAATGACGAATTGCGGCAGTATCTATATAATTCCTTTGCTAAAACTTATCAGGTAAGTACCGCTACGGATGGAGTCGAAGGTTGGAATAAAACCCTGGAACTACTACCCGATCTGGTCATTAGCGATGTGATGATGCCCCACAGCAGTGGGCTGGATTTGTGTCAGAAAATCAAAAAGCATCCCAAAACACTGCACATACCCGTATTTCTGTTGACGGCTCGTGCCACGGCTATGCATCAGTTGGAAGGACTCGAAACGGGTGCTGACGAATACATGACCAAGCCTTTTAATGTAGATCTGTTGCGAACAAAAGTGACCGTAATGCTACGGAATCGTTTTTTATTAAAGGAATATTATCACCGACAGCTTTTGCTTCAGCCAACGGATCTCATCATTCCAGATGAACAAAAATGTCTACTGGAAAAAGCCATCACCATCATCGAAGCACACCTGATGGATGCAGACTTTACGGTTCCGGTCTTAGTTCGGCAAATGGGAATGAGTCAATCTTCGTTTTACCGTCAAATTAAGACGATTACTGGGAAAACTGTGGTGGAATTGATGCGGGATGTTCGTCTGAAACGGGCGGCTCAGCTCTTGGCTAGCGATGACGTACGCATTGGGGAGGTCATGATGCAGGTTGGTTTTGAAAGCCCAAAATACTTCCGTAAAGCCTTTCATCAACTCTATGGCATGTCTCCCCTGGAGTACGCTAAACTGCATCGGTTGCAGGCTTCAAGTGAAGAATTTGAGGATGCGTAGCAGGAGCTATAGTTTGTTCTTAAGAATAGCCAAGAAAATAAAATAGGTTGCGAAAATTCACTTAAGTGAATTTTCGCTATTTCCTTCTTTTAGAAGTTTGCAGAAACAATCAACGATATGCGACTTTCAAATTTAGGAATTTTCCACACAGCCATTGGTGTAATCGCCATTCTTTCCGCACTTTTATCCTTTGTCCAATACGGAAAAATTAATTTAACAAAGGTAGCCGGTAAAATTTATTTGTACTGTACAATCATTACTTCATTAACAGCATTAGGAATTTCTAAAAACGGAGGGTTTAATGCGGGACACGTTTTTTCCATATTTATTTTTATCCTAGTTCTGCTGTCATCTGTTATTTCTCGTAAGAAACGAGGAAATACTAAAGCTCGTTACTTCGAAAATTTTATCTTATCGTTCAGCTTTTTTCTATCACTTGTTCCTACCGTCAATGAAACCTTTACGCGTGTTCCAATTGGACACCCCTGGGCTAAAAACGTTACGGATCCGGTGATCGCTAAAACATTACTTTTTCTCTTCGTACTATTTATCGCTGGTTCGATTTATCAATTCGTTAAGCAACGGAAAATCAATAAAACGTTTCCATAATTGATTTGCTAAAATTTACAGATCATAAAAGCAATATGAAAGGAAGCCTAACGTATGAGATTGTATGTTTCTTTACAAAGGAAAAGAACTAATGCTGATCAGAGCCACCTGTTCACCTCAATTACAAGGCATTAGAACTACGGCTTCTCAATGAAGATGCTTATCTTGCGAAGATTCTTGTTTTCATGAACGAAGAAAATGAACATAGAGCCATCAAAATTTTTACACGATATACTCGCTCCCTTCTCAGGGCTAACGGAAGAAGACCTATCCGTTAGCCTTCCTTTCTGGCGAAAGCGGCACCTACGTAAAGGAGATTTTTACAATATGCAAAATATTGTATGTCAGGATTTAGGGATTGTTATAAAGGGCCTTTTTAGAGTCTATTACTGCGATTCAATTACGAATGAAGAAAAAAATATGTTCTTTTTTTCAGAAGAACAATTCATTGTTTCTTTCCGTAGTTTCCTTTACCAATGTCCTTGTGTTTACTACATTGAAGCATTGGAAGATGCAGACGTATTGTACCTATCTTACCAGGATTTACAGAATTTATATCAGAATCATAAGTCTTGGGAACGTTTCGGAAGAATACTGGCGGAGCATTTTTTTCACCAAGCACAAGGGCGGACCGAGGATCTCTTATTATTTAACAATGAGAAACGTTATCTCAATTTAATCAATGAGCACCCTAAGATTGTAGAGCGAATAGCCGCTTATCATATCGCCTCTTATTTAGGAATAAAAAACCAATCCCTGAGCCGGATTAAAAAACGAATACAGGACACTATCAAATCCTAATTCTCAATCATTTTATTTTTAGTTATTACTATTTTCATTACCCTATTAAGATCAAGTATAGCGGTTTAAGCATCCACCTATTCATACTGTTTTTATATACTGATTCGATAGAAGAAGAGTCATCTTATACATTGATAAGATAACCCTTCTTCTATTGATCTGTTGATTTCGTGATCGTACGCGTATACTACCGATATTTTGAGCGAACCCCTTTGCGAATAAACAAAAGGGGGTACTCGGTATAGAGAGGGATCAAACCAACTACTCTAAAAACGTTTAGTGGCAAGGCTGGTATGTCATTATTTTTTGAACGTAGCCTATTCTGATAAGCGTGATCGCAGCGGGTAAAGCTAGAAATGAAGTGCAAATAGCCACTTCCCAGGACTAAGCCTTGACCATTATCTCTCAGCGAACATTCCCTATCGATGAGATAAATCTGCTAAAACGGACTCATCACCTCCCAATCATTCCACGATTTGTTCAACTATAGGCAATCCGTATGCAACAGCGAAAAGCTAGTCTTAAATCCTATGCTGTACATAACTAACTGACTACTAATACATTTCACTCCTTCCCTTATTTTACTTGAATTTACCATAACCATTCAAAACCCGATTTGTTAAAATTAAAATCCTTTTTGTACAATTCAAACATTTTATTAAACTATACATTTGTAACAGTCAATTACCTTTATCTAAAGCGATATACGCTTGCCTAAGCATTAAACTATGAATCGCAGAGCCCTTCTTAAGAATACGCTTGGTTTATTACCCACCTTAGCCCTTTCTAATCCTCTGTTGGCTGAACTAGCAAAGACCAAGAAAGGACCATTTCTACCGACCTGGCAATCCCTAGAGCAATTCCAGACGCCGACTTGGTTCAAAGATGCCAAGTTTGGCATGTGGGCCCATTGGGGTCCCCAATGTCAACCCGAAGCTGGCGACTGGTACGCCCGGGGCATGTATCAGGAAGGCAGCCACCAGTATAAGTATCACCACAACAAGTACGGACATCCCTCTAAATTCGGCTTCAAGGACGTCATTCATGAGTGGAAAGCCGAACGCTGGGACCCCGAGGAGCTGGTGGCCTTCTACAAGCAGGCCGGTGCCCAGTACTTCATGGCCATGGCCAATCACCACGATAACCTGGATCTCTACAACAGCAAACACCAGTCCTGGAACTCCACCAAGGTAGGTCCCAAAAAAGACATCATCGGTGGCTGGGAGAAAGCCGCCCGCCGCCAGGGCCTGCCCTTTGGCGTGAGCGTGCACGCCGCTCACGCCTGGAGTTGGATGGAAACGGCCCAGCGAAGCGATAAACAAGGACCTTTAAAGGGTGTACCCTACGACGGCAAGGTGACCAAAGCAGATGGAAAAGGAAAATGGTGGCAGGGCCTGGACCCCCAGGAGCTCTACGCTCAAAACCACCCCTTAAGTGAAAACAGCTGGGACGATGGCATGATCCACCGGCAGTGGAACTGGGGCAACGGTGTAGCTAAACCCACTAAAGCCTACTGCGATAAGTTTCTAAAGCGAACCCTGGATCTCATCGATCAGTACAACCCCCGCTTCATCTACTTCGATGATACGGCTTTGCCCCTGTGGCCCATCGATGACGCGGGGCTAAAGATCGCGGCTCACCTATATAACAAGAATATAGACCAGCAGGGCAATCAACAGGCGGTGGTGTTTGGCAAAGTGCTTGATGAGCAGCAGCGAAAATGTATGATCTGGGACATTGAACGAGGCCAGAGCAATGCCATTGAACCCCTGCCCTGGCAAACGGATACCTGCATCGGGGACTGGCACTACAACCGGGCGGTGTACGATCGCAAGGGTTATAAGTCAGCCAAGACGGTAATTCACACCTTAGTGGACGTGGTGAGCAAGAACGGCAATTTGATGCTCAATATTCCGGTGCGGGGGGATGGCAGTATTGATGAGCAGGAGCGGGCGGTCGTCAGCGAGATTGGGGCATGGATGAAAGTGAACAGTGAGGCTATCTACGGTACTCGTCCCTGGAAGGTGTTTGGTGAGGGTCCGGCTCAGGAAGGGGCGGCTCCGCTGTCGGCTCAGGGGTTCAACGAAGGCAAAGGCAAGGCTCTCACCGGGGCGGATATTCGGTTTACCAGCAAGGGGGATGTTTTGTATGCCACAGTGATGGGCTGGCCCGAGGGGGGAAAAGTGCTGATCAAGTCGCTGGCTAGCGAGAAGGGTTTACACCCGATCCCTGTTCGCCGCGTTTCACTGCTGGGTGGTTCTGACTCGCTGTCCTTTGAGCAAACAAGTCAGGGTCTGGTGGTGCAGCTGCCCGACCATCAAGCCACGCTGCCCTACGCTAACGCTTTGAAAATTGTCTAGATCCGAGTATGAAAAAATTCTGCTTTGCTCTGGATTTAAAAGATGATCCCGAGCTTATTCATCAGTATGAAACGTATCATAAGCCCGAAAATGCCTGGCCCGAGGTTACGCAAAGCATCCTGGATAGCGGCATAAAAAATATGGAAATCTATCGCACCGGAAACCGACTTTTCATGATCATGGAAACCAGCGATGATTTTGATTTCCGCCTCAAAGAGCAAATGGATCGCAGCAATGCCAAAGTAATAGAATGGGAATCACTCATGTCGCAATTCCAGCTACCGCTCAACTGGTCTGCTGAAAACGAAAAATGGTCACCAATGGCTCGCATCTTTACATTGATCCCCGCTTAATCGTTACTGATGTTTAGGCTAAGTTTTACCTTCTTCTATTTTTAACGTATATACATTATCGTTATTTTAGTTTATTCTCGTTGGATTGCCGTTTACCCTTGATAGTACTATCAAGGGTAAACGGTAACCAAATAACACCTTTCGTACTGATTTTCATTTTCTGCCCCTTGAGATTGTACTTGATTTGAGATTACTGATACTTACCACGCTAAGCCTATGATGAATACCCTCTGATCCTCGGCTAAAATTCTGCTTCCATACACGCAATACAGCTCTTTAGCCGGGGCTGGTTCAAACCTTTATTCTCTTTAATACAATTTACTATGAAAACCTCATTTTTACCTCCTCCGCAAAGGATGTTCCAGCGAGCAATCCTACTCGGCTTTATTTGTGTGGCTGGTTCTTCTCAGGCAGAATCAACCCCAACATTACCACTTTCAAAGCGTTCAATAGCAAGCTCATCCATTACGCTAGGCGAGAAAACCCTTGCCCCTACCTTCATCCTCACGGGTAAGATCAAGGATGAAAAAGGGGGCGTAGTACCCGGAGCAACGATTCGACTAGAGGAAAATGCAAACGTCGGTACGACCTCTGATGGGGATGGAAAATTTTCTCTAAATATTCCCGGCACTACGGGTACTCTGCTTATTTCTTCAGTGGGGTACGTCAGTCAGAGTATTGCCGTTAGTTCAACTAAGACGGCGGTAGACATTGTCCTGCAAACCGATAGCAAAGCCCTTACTGAAGTTGTAGTAGTAGGCTATGGTACGCAGAAAAAAGTGAATTTAACGGGTTCAGTTTCCAGTATTTCCACCAAAGAAATTGAAAACCGTCCCATTACGCAGGCCTCTCAGGCCTTGGCTGGTTTGGTAACGGGTGTAGTGGTTTCCCAGGGATCGGGTCAGCCCAGTAACGATGGAGCGGGTATCACCATTCGGGGGATTGGCTCGTACGGGGCCGGTGGAGGCCCCCTCATCCTCGTCGATGGTTTGGCTACTTCCATCAATGACGTAGACCCTAATAACATCAAAAGTATTTCGGTGCTTAAAGATGCGGCTTCCGCTTCCATTTACGGGAGTCGAGCCGCGAATGGAGTAATCCTGATTGAAACCAAGCGGGGCCAGAGTGGTAAACTTCAAGTCACCTATAATAATTACCTGGGCTGGCAAAAGCCCACCGCCCTGCCCGAATTCGTGGATTCCTGGGAATACGCCAAGCTCAGAAACGAAGCCAATGTTAATTCCGGTCAGTCGCCCTCCTACACGGACGCTCAAATTGAAACCTTCCGCAATCAATCGGATCCGGATAACTATCCCAACGTACCGCATTTCAAAAACCTGCTGACCTCGGGCAGTGGTTTTCAAATGGCCCATTCGTTGAATTTTTCGGGTGGTACCGAGCGGAGTCGCAATTTGTTTTCCGCCAGTTACTTATCACAGGACGGTATTGTGGCTAAAAACGGCTACACTCGCTACAATTTCCTCTTCAACAATGACAGTCAGCTCAGTGATAAGCTGACGCTAAAAGTGAGTTTGCAGGGCTATACCGCTGAAAATCATTCACCTAACTCAAACGGCGGTGGGATGAATAGTATAATCAATTTTGCCGTTCGCCAGGGACCTATCTACGCGGGACGTAAATCGGATGGCACCTATGGCTACCAGGATAACTATAGCCCCGAAGCCTGGTTATCCAGTAACTCTTTTTACAAAGGCACGAACAAATACTTTTTAGGCGGGGCCGAAATGAACTGGAACATCCTGCCCGGTTTAAATCTAAGCGGGAAAATCGGTTACAATTTCTGGAGTAGTTATAATAAAGAATATGCTTCTGATTTTCAGTTCGATGCCAACAAATACGTAGGACCTAACACCCTTAACGTCTACTCCGGCCAGGGTACGCAGGTGACCTTGCAATCTTTACTATCTTATGCTAAAGTTATTCAGGATCATTCCTTTACGGTCTTGGCAGGAGTATCGCAGGAGGAATACAGTGATTCGTATATATCCGGATTCCGTAAGGACTTTCCGACCTCTTTACTCTACGAACTCAACGCGGGTTCGGCCACGGGGATGAGTAGTTCAGGTTCGGCCTCCTCCTGGGGCATCCGATCAGTTTTTGGACGACTCAACTACTCGTTTAAAGACCGTTATCTACTGGAGGCTAACTTAAGAGCTGATGGTACCTCCCGCTTTCCCGCCAAAGGTCGCTGGGGCGTTTTCCCCTCCTTCTCGGCCGGATGGCGAATCTCGGAAGAAGAATTTCTTAGCTCGGCTTCCTGGCTGGATAACCTGAAACTGCGGGCTTCCTGGGGGGTCTTAGGCAACCAGAATGTGGGAACGTACCCCTATCAAAACCTGGTGAGTCTGGGTCAAAATTATTCATTCGGCGGAGCCTTAGCTACGGGAGCTGCGACGACACGGCTTAGCAATGGCGACATTACCTGGGAAGAAACGGCTATTTCTAACCTAGGGCTGGATATGAGTCTATGGAAGGGAAAACTAAGTCTGGTACTCGATGTATTTGATAAGAAAACAACGGGTGTTTTGTATACAATTGCCACCTCTTCTACACTAGGCTTAGGGACTTCCGCGGTGAACATCGGCAGTGTAAAAAACAGTGGATTTGAAGCTCAATTGACCTACCGGGGCAAAAGTAACGGACTGAACTGGGCCATTTCCCCTAACTTTTCCTACATCAAAAATCGGATTACCGGTCTAGCCGATGGGTTGAAGCAAAACATCGGTAGCGGCTTATTTGTCGGACAGCCTATTGGTGTTATTTATGGCTACGTAGCCGATGGGTTGTTTACCAGTACAGATGAGATTAGCAAATATCCTGCCCAACCTTACGCCGCTCAACCGGGCTTTGTTCGCTACAAAGACATCAGCGGACCTAATGGCGTTCCCGATGGACAAGTGGATGCTACGTATGATCGCCAAGTTATCGGCACCACCGTTCCTAAGTATACGTTTGGCACTACCCTCTCCCTTGATTACAAAGGATTTGATTTCTCTGCGTTGATTCAGGGGTTGGCGGGCTATCAAAAACAAATCGGCTCGTACTCGGCCTTTGCTTTCTATAATGGCGGACAAATCCAGCGGTGGCAGGTGGATAATCGCTGGACTACCGACAACCCCGATCCCAACGCGAAGTACCCCAAGCTGACTAGCCTTCAAATGGGTAGTGGCACGATCCAAACCTCTACGTACTGGAATCGGGATGGTAGCTTTGCTCGTTTGAAAAATCTTCAAATTGGATACAGTATTCCTTCCGAAGTACTCCAAAAATGGAAGATCAGCCGTCTTCGTCTGTACTTCAGTGGGCAAAATCTCTTTTCGCTCAACAAGTTCTACAAAGGCTGGGATCCTGAGATGACCAATGCCACGGGCGATGGCAGTCAGTTCTATCCCATTACTAAAGTCTATACGTTTGGTATCAATCTAAACCTCTAGTGATCTCTTTTATACAAGAAAATTCCTATGAAAAACATACCTTACCTGACGCTCAACCGAGTCGTTAAAACGACGCTGTTGCTAGCCCTTACCACGTTTTTACCCAGTTGTAAGAAGGACTTTTTTGATAAGCAGCCCCTCGATGCAGTTTCGGATGCCACCTTCTGGAAGACCGAAAAAGATGCTAACCTGGCCTTGGTGGGCTGTTATAACTTCGGTTCCGGATGGGCTTCGGGCGACTTCTTCGGCGGGATGTCCATGATTTACCTGGACATGATGGCGGGTTTGGGTTCTGAAAAAGAACTTATCCCCGATGCGGTAACCAATGGTACGTTAAACTCCGCGTACTGGCTCACGTCTGCTTTCTGGAGCAACTCCTACGTAACCATTGCCCGTTGCAATAATTTCCTGGATCATATCAACGAAATTACGATTAATGAGGCAACGAAAGCCACGATGATTGCGGAAGTAAAAACGATCCGGGCGTACCTGTATTTAAATCTGGCTTTGTACTTCGGAGACGTTCCTTTACCGACAAAGTCGCTGACGATTGCGGAAGCCAATAGCATCAAAAGAACCCCGAAAGCCGAAGTGTGGGCCTTTGCTGAAAATGATCTGAAAAGCAGTGTGGCTAGCCTTCCCTCCACGCGTCCGGCTAATGAACGCGGTCGGATTACCTCCGGTGCAGCGTTGGCTATTCTGGGTCGTTTACAAATGGCAGAGAAAAAATGGAGTGATGCCGCCGCTACCTACAAACGGATCATAGATAGTGGCGTATACAGCGTGGATCAAGCCGGATTTGCTCAACTATTCAGACAAACCGGAGAAAATAGTAAGGAGGTCGTTTTTGCTCACGAGTACCTGGAAGATTTTTTGAGTACAGTTATGCTGCAATACCTCTATCCCGAGGCCTACGGCGGATGGCATCAGTTTTCGCCCTATAACGAGTTGGTACAATCATATGAATGTACGGATGGCAAAACCGTGGAGGAGTCGCCGCTTTACAACTCAAACGACCCCTACGCCAATCGCGATCCACGTCTGGATTATACCATTATGATTTCAGGACGTACTACATTTAAAGGTATTACCTACGAAGCCAGCCCTACTTCTACTTCTCCGGATCGAATTACCCGGTATAACTGGAGTGGCTATTGTATCAACAAATTCATGGACCCTACTTTTTCGGGAAGCCTGACCAATTACGGGGGCAATTTCCCGCTCATTCGGTATCCGGAAGTGTTGTTAAGTTATCTGGAATCAAAACTGGAAGCCGGAGAAGCCATTGATCAGACCCTGCTCAACGCCACCATCAACCAGGTAAGAGGACGCAGTACGGTAGCCATGCCGGCCGTCTCTACCACCAATCCAGCCAGCCTGCGAACGATTATTCGTCGGGAACGAAAAGTGGAATTTGCTTTTGAAGGACTGCACTACTTTGATATTCAACGTTGGGGAACGGCAGCCACGGAACTTAATCGCCAATTCACGGGCATGAAACTGACCAATACACCAGCTACTTACACCGCTTTTCCGGTGGATAGTCAGGGATTTTATCTGTATCAGAAACGAAATTTTGTGGCGGGCAAAAATGAGTTATGGCCCGTACCTCAATCGGAAAGGGATATTAATCCAAACTTGACCCAAAACCCTGGGTATTAATGAAACTTCCTAGCCCTCTCAGAAGATGTATCCACTTTTGAGAGGGCTAAAAGCAATTATTTATACCTTGTTGATAGGTTCCAGCCCTTGAAATAAAGTCTATGGTTTAAGCACGAGTTCCTTTTCATTTTCATCATTCGATTGCCATTTTTGCTTTTCCAGTCTAGTATTCGCTTTCTAAACGAATTTTCATGCAAGCCCTTTCTTCAACAGGTCTCGATCTTCCCCCCGTCATTTTCGGAACCAGTTGCCTCGGTAATATTTACGAAGCCACTCCTTTCGAAACCAAACGTAGCATTGTGCAAGCTTGCGTTGAAAACTCACCCGGGAAGGCCGTTTTTGATACAGCCGGCAAGTACGGTGCGGGCTTAGCCCTGGAATCATTGGGGAAATGCCTGGAAGAATTAAAAGTAGATCCCAAAGATGTTCTCATTAGTAATAAGCTAGGCTGGTACCAGGTGCCACTTACTACGGATGAACCTACCTTTGAGCCCGGTGTTTGGAAGGATCTCAAAAATGATGCGATCCAGCGAATTAGTTACGAGGGTATTTTGGAATGTTTTCACCAGGGAAATGAATTGCTGGGTCGGTATAGCTCCCAATTGGCCTCGGTACACGATCCCGACGAATACTTAGCCAGAGCCACGAGTCAAGAGGAGGAAGAGGCTCTATATCAGGATGTCTTAGACGCGTATCGAGCCCTTTCCGAGTTAAAAGCATCCGGGCAAGTACTCGGCGTGGGCGTAGGAGCCAAACAATGGCAGATCATCGAACGACTCTCGAAGGATGTACAGCTGGACTGGGTTATGATTGCCAATAGCCTTACGCTTTATGATCACCCAACCGCACTGATTGAATTTATCCAACAGTTGCATCAAAAAGGAGTGGTAGTCATTAATTCAGCCGTGTTTAACGGAGGTTTTCTCATTGGCAGTGACTATTACAACTATCGCCTGGTCGATCAAACTACTGAAGAAGGCAAAAAGCTGCTGCAATGGCGAGAAAAATTCTGGGCGGTGTGTGAACAGTTTGATATCAAGCCCGCCGAGGCGTGTTTTAACTTCGGTTTTACTGTTCCGGGCGTCCATAGCGTAGCGTTGAGTACTACCAAACCCAGTAAAGTGAAGCCTAATATTGAAATGGCGACGAAAACAATTCCAGACGAATTTTGGGAGGCTTTAGTACAGGAAGGCTTGATTGCTTCCCGAACGTAAGCTCTTTCCCTGTTCCTGAACATAACAGGTCCAAACGATACGCTTTTACGAACAGAGAACGGGTTGACTGCGAAGATTTTCGTTAGTCAACCCGTTCTCTGTTCGTACTACTTGGCCGTAAGGGATGATATTTTCAAATCTTTGAATTCACCCGTGCCGCCTTTCGTAAACAACTCCAATTGTCCAGTGGTCTTTTCGGGAAAAACTAAATCCGTCAGTACGGCTTTTCCATCATTGACGTACACTTCCAGTACCGAAGCATCGGCAATAAGGCGTAGTTTTATCGCTCCATTTTGAAGCGTTACCGGAGCTTCCTCTATGCTGGGAAATCGCTGGTGAAAAGTGACATTACCGGAGGTACGCCGATCCAGCTGAATCTTCCCCGCTTGGTAGGAAAGAATCGTCTCTTCTGAACCATTCTTGTACAGACGGATACCCTGGGACTCGGCCTGACCGGGCACTAGCGTTACTTCCAGTTCAAACGGCGAAGCCACCGTTTGCGGGATTACTTGGCTAGTAGTATTCAACGTAAGCGACTTCTGCTGGTAGCGTACTTGTTTACGTAAGCCTGAGATTTTAGGCTGCTGAATCAGTACGAGCCCTTCGTCGGTACGCTTCAGAGCCACTTCGCGAGGGAGTGACATGGCTCCTTTGAAAGGTTCAGTCGGTAAATCGTTCGCGTATTCCCAGTTATTAACCCAACCTATCATAACGGGTCGTTTTTGCGAAGCTGGTAGATTATTGTAGGGAATGGCCGCGTAATAATCCTTTCCGTAATCAACCACATTACCCCATTCGGGTGATGCAGGTTTAGGATTTTCTTGATCGAGTTTAAAGTTGGTACCATCAAAATCGCCGACAAAGTACTGCATGCCCACGTATCCTTTCTGGCGATGTCCCGAAGAGATAAATAATACCCAGCGGCTTTTACCCGGCTCATTGAGAATAGGTACCTGAATCAGCGAAGGGCATTCCCAGATTTTGCTTTGATCCCCCTGTTTGCCAAACCGACTCATCTGCTTCCAGGATTTCAGGTCTTTCGACTCAAAAAACAGCACGCTGTATTCATCCGGTTTGACGGCAGCCATCACCCATTTTTTTTGGGGTTCATACCAGAATACATTAGGATCCCGAAACTCATTCGTGTTCAGTTCCAGTACTGGATTCTTCGCATACTGCTGCCAGGTACGACCCTTGTCCGCACTGTAAGCTAAACTCTGGTGCTGGGCCAAAGCCTTGCCTTTCTCATCGACGTGCGAGGTGTAAATGGCGACCATACAATCTTTCGTGCCCGTCGGGCAAAGCTTACTGGTGTTTCCATAGTCGATGACAGCACTCCCCGAAAAGATCATGGTTACACTTTTCCCATCTGGATTGGCAAACTCGTTGAGTGCCACGGGCAGTTCGTTCCAGTGCAGTAAATCCTTACTCACGGCGTGTCCCCAGCTCATGTGGCCCCAGCGATTTCCCTGGGGATTGTATTGGTAAAACAGGTGATATTCGCCGTCGTAATACACCAGCCCATTGGGATCGTTGATCCAGTTTTTTTGAGGAGTAAAGTGAAAGGCCGGGCGGTACTTTTCGGTGGAAGTAGCGGGAGCAGGACTCTGGGCTTGCACGCTGGAATCCATTATGATCAATGCGGCAGCAAGGGCCGATACTAGATAACTTTTCATAGTAAATAGGGTACATACCCCGTTAGTTCGGTAAAGATAAAATAGCAAAGGCTCCAGAATTACCAGCCCGGATTTTGCTGGTACAAATTAGCCGTGTAGTTAATCTGGTTTAAAGGAATGGGTAGATATTCATCCCTGTTTTTGGTAAAACGGGCTTCTTTCAGGTATTCCCGCTTGGTCTTTTCCTGCGTGAAATAGGCATTCAAGTATTCAGCTGCGATTCCCCACCGAACCAGATCAAAAAATCGATTTCCTTCCATGGCAAACTCCAGTCGTCGTTCCCAACGCAGGGCCTGTCGAGCGAACGTCCGATTCCAGGTACAGTTCACACCGGGCTGATACGTCTCTAACTTGTAGGAAGAAATATCTTTCCCCGTTTTATCCTTTAGCAGAGCGGTACTTCGCTTCGCCCGCTGCCGAATCTGATTAATGAGAGGCAAGGCTTCATTTTCCCGACCGAGTTCGATCAATGCTTCTGCTTTCCACAAAAGCACATCGGCGTATCTGAGGAGAATATTGTTTTTAGCACTTCCCATAAACGGCGGTACCTTCTGAAAACCAGGACTATCGTATGCTACCGTTTCTTTCATGGAAGCATACGAACCATAGATGTCCGGAGCCCGTGCCCAGCTGGCCTGGTAGATAAAGTCGGGCTTGTATTTATAGGGATGACCCGGAATGGCTACCGTATGGTCCAGCCGTGGATCGAACGTATTTTGTTGAAAATCGCTCAATTCCTTGACGTCTTTTTGATTGAACGTATCAAAGAGGGGCAAGCCCTGCGAATCCGTTTTAAACGCATTGACCAGATTTTGACTGGGCTGATGAAACCCGCAGCATCCGTACTCGGTATTCATGGGATAACTTAAGGCACTGCTCCAGTCCAGCCGACCTTTGGGCGTTCCATCATTCTTGGAACGTTGAATGGCGAAGATCGATTCGGTACCGTTATCGTACTCATAGAGGAAATTCTTGCTGAAGTCATCAAACAGCCCGTATCGTCCGGAAGTGATTACGGCGTCGGTAAGCGTCACCACTTCCGTTAGCTTGGCTTGATTGATACCCGTTACGTTATGGTTCACATCCTGCTGATACGCCTGATACAGTAACACTTTGGCCAGATAAGCTTTGGCGGCAATCTGATCGGCCCGTCCTTTTTCGGGTTGAGCTACGGGTAAATTTTCCGTCCCAAACCGAAAATCATCGGCAATCTTGTTCCAACTTTCTTCATTGGATAAGTCAACGTTGGAAATCTTACCGTACTCCTGAGTCGGCACACTCTCATCAATGTAGGGAATATTCTTGAACAGGATTTTCAGATCAAAGTAGGAATGACCCCTCAAAAAACGCATTTCGGCCTGTCGTACTTTTTTGTTCGGGAAAGCCTCCTCACTCATCGCATTGAGGCGTCTCAACGCATCATTCGCCCGAGAAATGGATACATATAAACGATACCAGATCACATCACTCTCGCTTAGATCGGGCCGGATATAGGAAAAGGTTTCGTAAAAATGGAAGGCACTAATATCAGCCGTACCCGCCCCTCCCTTATAGGCATCCCCTGAACGCAGGTTCCCGTAGGGCCACAGGGTGAAGGGTGCGGTGTAATGGTCATTGCCGATGGCTGCGTAGGCAGCCGTGCATAATTTTTCAATGTTCTCCGGGGTATTGAGTGCATCGCCATCGATCACGGCATTAGGAGCAACGTCTAAGGCTCGCTGGCAGCTGTTCCCGGCTACGATCAGGAGCGTAGCCAGTAAAAGGCGTGTTAGTTTCATAACGGATTTCGAGGTTAAAAGGATAGATTAAGTCCCAGTGTGTACACGGCTGGGATGGGATAGGTCGCATTCGGAGTTTCGGGATCTACTCCTGTGTAGGCGGAGTTGCCGGTTTTCTTGCGAAGCGTTAAAACATTTTGAGCCTGTACATACAACCGGGCTTGCTGCATGCGGTACCGCTTGAGAAGTGTTGCCGGAATGGTATAGCCGACCTGTACGTTTCGGAGTTTCAGATACGAACCCTGTTCGACAAAATAGGAAGATCTTCTCTGTTCGTTGTTCTTATCCGTCAGGGTTAAGGCAGGAATCGTAGATGTAGGATTGGTCGGCGACCAGGCATCTAAGGTACGCTCCCCCCAGTTTACGCCCGAAGCCAGCGAGGCAAAGTCCGTCAGGAGCTTATTATCATTGTAAACGTCCGCCCGTTGTAGGCCCTGGAAGAAAAGCACCACATCAATTCCTTTAAAGGAAAAATCAGCGTTCAGTCCGTACATGAATTTCGGATTACTGTTACCGATCCAGGTCCGATCTCTGTCATCAACTACGCCATCTCCGTTCAGGTCTTTGTAACGAATGCGGCCCACCTCCTTTCCGATCTGGGTTGCGTAGGAATCTACCTGTTCCTGGGTTTGAAAAATTCCATCGGCGACGTAGCCATAGATTGAATTGATCGATCTTCCCAGAATGGTGACATCCCGACCATTGCCGCCGTAAGAGTTCACGACTTCTCTGGGCAAGTAGGTCACTTTATTTTGGTAGGAAGAAATATTACCCGACAAGTTAAAGTTGACCTTATTAGCAATTTTCCCTTGGTACCCCAGTTGCAGCTCAATGCCAGAGTTTTCCATGGAAGCTCCGTTTACCCACTGGTTCCCTCCTTCGCCCACGACGCCCAGGTAAGGCGGACTGACGAGAATATCTTTCGTTTTCTTCACAAAATAATCGACTGATCCGGTAAGCTTGTACTCGAATAAACTGAAGTCAATGCCGTAATTGGTTTGGGTGGTAGACTCCCATTTCAGTTTATCATTTCCCTGTTGAATGAGTCGATAACCGGAAGGGAGGCTACCTGTATTTGCTCCCGTTATATCGTAAGCGGTTCCGATGTCAAAATCCCAGGTTGGATCAATACCGTAGTTAGACTCGTACAAGCGATAAATGGCGTTGTTGGCAAAATCCTGATTTCCCGTGACTCCCCAGCCAAAGCGTAACTTCAAATCGGAAATGGCCGTTACGTGGTCTTTTAGGAAATTCTCTTCGCTCAATCGCCATCCTAGCGAGAACGCCGGAAAGGTTCCGTACCGCTGGTCGCTTCCAAAACGGGAAGAGCCATCCCGCCGAACGGTTACCGAAGCCAGATAGCGATCGGCTAGGGCGTAATTTACTTTGCCAAAGAAAGACATGAGGCCGTAACCAAAAGCGGAGCCACCGTTGTCTTTGTTCGCAGAGCCGGCGTCCAGGTACATGTATTCGGGCGTTTGTAAAGCAAAGCCCTGGCGACTGGCCCAGAAGCTCTGGTTGTTATAGCGAATACGCTCGGTACCCGCTAAAAAGTCAAGCCGATGCTTATTACGCTCTAAACTATACGTCAACGTATTCTGCCAAATCCAGTTTCCATAAAAGTTTTCTGTATTTGTCGCCCGGTTCATCGGGTCGGATAAAAATCCTGACGTGTAGGCTTTGTAAAGGACTCGCTGACTGCCGAGCGTATAATCCACGCCAATACTGGTGCGAAGCTGAAGTTTGGGCAGGATTTCTAAATCAGCGTACACATTCCCAAAAATGCGACCCGCATACGACTTGTTCTGCTGGTTATCGGCGATGAGGCGTACCGGGTTCTGCCGATCACTCATACTGGCTACGGGCCCGCCCCAACCACCCGTGAGCGTACGAACGGGTACGATGGATTGCTGGATCAAGGCCATGTTCATGATCTCTCCCTCGGGCAGCAAGGTTTGTCTGGTTTTCGCGAAAGTCAGATTTTCACCCACCTTGAGTTTACCTTGTAGGAAATTATAATCTGAATTGAGTCGGAGCGTCAGGCGGTTCAGATTCGTTTCCTTGATGATCCCGTCATGATCTAGGTAATTGAGTGAAAAAAGCATCGTCCCTTTTTCTCCACCATTCGAGAAGTTAAGGTTATACGACTGCATCAATCCCGTTTGGGAGATTTCGTCAAACCAGCGAGTATTGGCCGGACGCATCGTCTGAGCGGCGTCAATAAACTCCGGATAGCTTACGCCGTCCAGGACAGGTTTTCCCTGAGCGTCCAAATGCGAGTTAAATTGGTACAAGGGGCTGGAGGGCGTAACGCCGTCATTGACCGCCGCTTGCCAGTATACGCGGGCCCGCTGCTCCGTATTAAGTACCCTAAGTTTGGATTGATATCGTTGAAATGACCAGAAGGAGCTAAAGTCAATACGACTAAATCCGGCTTTGGCCCGTTTGGTAGTAACGATGATCACGCCATTTCCCGCCCGTGACCCATAGATACTAGCCGCCGAAGCATCTTTGAGTACCTGAATGGATTCAATATCATTTTGATTGATCGATTGAAGCCCTTCCTTGGTAGGAATTCCGTCAATGACGTACAAAGGATCATTATTGTTGAGCGTTCCCTGACCCCTGATGCGGACACTCGCGGTGGCTCCGGGCGAGCCACTCGTCGTAACTTGCATACCCGCTACGCGTCCCTGTAGATTTTTGATGGGGTCCGCCGTTGGAATATCTTTAATATCGCTCAGTTTAACCACCGAAACAGCACCCGTAAGATCGGCCTTGCGTTCGGCTTTATAACCCGTGACGACGACTTCATCCAGCTTTTTCAAATCTTCCTCAAGGATCATATCCAGCACACTGGAATTACCAAGGGCTGCTTCCTGGGAAACCATGCCTATGAACGAAAAAAGCAAAGTTGCCCCCGGCGAAACCCGTAGTGTATACTCGCCTTTTTCGTTCGTAGTGGTGCCATTAGTGGTTCCTTTTTCTAAAACCGTTACCCCAGGAATCGGTTGAGCATCGGTCTTTGAGGTTATTTTTCCGGAAACGGGTATTTTGTCTTGGGCCATAGTAGCCCCGATCGTACTGAATAGCAGTACGAGCCATAAAAAGTATTTCATAGAGGTTTTAGAGAAAGTGTTAAGATTATATTATACCATCTGCATAAAGGATTCAACCGTTGTGTGGGAAAGAATGGGTGTAGCTCCGTGCTGCGTAGCTACATAAGAGCCAGTGGCACAGGCAAAATCAAGGGCTGCCTGAATCGATGAATTGACTTGTAATTGATAAAGTAAGGCCGCCAAAAAGGAATCTCCACTGCCAATGGTATCCTGAACCTCCACGTAGACGCCCTGATTTTCATAAAAGAGATCGTTGTGTAAGAGGCAGGCTCCGTTCTCACCCCGCGTTACACATACCGTACGTAAATCATACCGTTCGGCTAAATGCCGCATGGCCGTTTCGGGTTCACCCGGATACTCATACCAGGAAGTCACTTCGGCTAATTCGTGGTGGTTCATTTTAACGATATCCGCCTTTTCGATCAAATGCTCCACGATCGCTCGCGTGTAATGCGGGGGACGTAGGTTAATATCAAATACTTTACAGTTAGCTTCTTCGAGTAATTGGTAAAGGGTTTCCCGACTCCGGGCACTCCGGGCTCCCAAACTCCCGTATACGAAGAGGTTTGCTTCTTTTACCCACTCCGATACCGTTGAATCATAACTGATGTAATCCCAGGCTACGGGTTGCACAATTTGGTAGGTGACTTCACTTCGGTTGCTCACATTGGCTTTCACCACGCCCGTCAAGTGCGTCTTGCCGCGTTGAACCGACGAGGTTTCGATACCCTTTTCCTCCATGAAAGCCAGTAATTCGTGCCCCAGTTCATCTTCGCCCACCCGACTGATAAGTTTTGCGTTAAAACCCAATTGATGAGCGTGAACGGCGACATTGAAAGGAGCTCCGCCCGCCTGCCGTCCGGTTGGCAATATGTCCCAGAGTACTTCTCCGAAACAGACCATGCTAAGTTTAGCGTTCATATGGATAGGTGTTGTCTGATACAAAGGGTTGTTCCTCCGTACCGATTAGTGAATGACTAAGGTTCGATCCATCTGCTCCAGGCTGGTTCCCTTGGTTTCGGGCATGATACGCCAGACAAACAGCAGTTGCAGAACCATCATGATGGCAAAAAAGGAAAAGGTGTGTCCGCCGCCTAGTTTTTCGGACAAGTAGGGAAAGGTAAACGCAATTAACGCTGCCATGAACCAGTGCGTGAAGCTTCCCAGAGCCTGACCTTTCGCCCGAATACTATTGGGGAAAATCTCAGAGATAAAGACCCAAATAACGGCTCCCTGCGAAAAAGCAAAGAAGGCGATGTAGATGAATAAGTAATAGGGAACGCCATCAAACTGCTGCGTGTAAAACGCTCGGGCTACTAAGATCAGCGTACCAATCACCCCAAAAGAACCAATCAGCATCAGCGTACGGCGGCCAAAACGATCAATAAAATTCATGGCTAGTAGCGTGAAACAGAAGTTCACTAGCCCAATGCCCGTCGTCGAAAGAAGAGAAGACCCTTTTTCAAAACCGGCCATTTCAAAAATGCGGGGGGCGTAGTAGATGATTGCATTGATACCCGAGACTTGGTTGAAGAAAGCAAACACCAGGGCTAGCATCACCGGAAAACGGTTCGTTTTAGCCCAGAGCCCTTCGGATTGATGCTCCTGTACGGATTGTCCGATCAGGATGGCCTGTACATCTTGTTCATAGCCATCTGGATTAATGATTTGTAAAATCTGACGGGCTTCATTCACCTTGCCCAACTTGCTAATTAACCAGCGAGGGCTTTCGGGAACGCCCAGTAATAAAAGCAGAAACAACAAAGAAGGTACGGCCTGTACACCTAGCATCCAACGCCAGGCATGCTCGCCAATGCCTTCAAAGGCGTAGTTGGATAAGTAGGCGATTAATATGCCAAAAACGACATTCGTCTGAAATAGGGCCACCATGCGTCCCCGGGATTTGGCCGGTGAAATTTCCGATATATACAGCGGAGCCGTAACCGAGGAAGCCCCTACGCCTAAACCTCCCAGAAAACGAAAGAATAAAAAGGGAATCCAGGTTGGAGATAACGCAGCTCCTAGCGATGAAATCAAGTAAAGGGCGGCTACGCCGATCAAGGTTTTACGCCTTCCTAGTCGATCGGAAGGGATACCACCCAGTAAGGCTCCAAGGACGGTCCCGATCAGAGCAATGGAAACGGTTAAACCATGTTCAAAAACGTTCAGGTTCCAGAGTACCTGAATGGCTCGCTCCGCACCCGAAATCACTGCGGTGTCAAAGCCGAAGAGAAAGCCTCCCAATGCAATGACAATCGACCAGAGAAAAACTTTTTTCATAGAGGAATTTTTGATCAAAACTGGCCAGATGATCCCCTATGATAATTAAACTTAATATCAAAAAAATTAAACTTTGTTACGCAGCAGACGAGCAGATTTAACTAGCTTAAAATCAGACAAATTGCATTTTTTCAATCTTAAATTGTACCGATAAATCTTTCACTCACGTAACCTCACTTTCACTCAGGTTACATCGTTACTTACGTTGGTTCAAATTCTTAAACTCTGAGGGCGACATATTGTACTTTGCTTTAAAGGCCGTTGAAAAATACGTAGGGGATGAAAAGCCCACCTGATAGGCTACGTCGGCAATGCTCATGGGTTTAGTGGCTAGTAATTCCCGGGCATGAGTTAGTCGAAGGTTTTGCATGAAATCCGTTACTCCACAATCTAGCAAGGCCTTTACTTTCCGATAGAGCTGTACGCGAGAAAGGCCCATTTCCCGGGCTAATTCTTCTACACTCAGATCAGACCTTGTCATATTTTTTTCAATCAGAGCCGTCAGATCTTGAATAAACTTGCGATCGCTGGTCTGTGCAATAGGTACAGCGGTATCGATGGATAATTCCCGCCGAAAATGATCTCGAACCAGTTGTCGATTCCTTAAGAGCGTTTTGATACTTTCCAGTAGAAACGCCGGATCAAAGGGTTTCGTTAGGTAGAGGTCAGCCCCCGACTGCACGCCTTCGAGTTGATGCTCTTGAGCGGTACGGGCTGTCAAAAGAATGATTGGAATATGGGAAGTTCGCCAATCTCGTTTAAGGGTTTCGACCACTTGAATACCCTGCATTCCGGGTAATGTTACGTCTGATACGATCACATCGGGCAATGTATCAAAGGCCATTTGTAGACCGGCCGTACCATCGGATGCTTCACTAACTTGATAAGAGGGTTTTAGCTTTCGTTTCAAAAAGGCCAAAAGCTCTGTATTATCTTCGATCACTAATATCGTAGCCGCTTCGGCGTTGCCATCGGCTATGGTTTCTGCGGAGGTTTCCGTTAACCAATCTAACGGATCAGGTAACACGCTAGGCAAAAGACTCCTCTCACCAAGTATGGGTTTCGTGGTAGGAAGACTGATCTCAAAAGTACTTCCTTGGTTAATTCGGCTGCGAACGCTAATGGTACCATTGTGGAGTTGAATGAGTTCTTTGGCTAAGGCCAGTCCAATGCCCGAGCCACCAGTTGCTGCAGTAGTACCCTGATAAAACCATTCGAATACATGCGTTTGCTGCTCCTCGGTCATTCCGGTCCCATTGTCTTCAATGGTCAATCGAATGCTTTCTTTGGGAGTATCTACCTGAAGGATTACCGTGATTTTACCCTGATCTGGCGTAAATTTAAAAGCGTTGGATAATAGGTTTACAATCACTTTATCCAACAAATTATTATCAAACCAAGCCATGATGCTGGCTTCTGAAGGTAGAAAACGCAAATCAATCCCTCGCTGCCGAGCCGTTTTCTCAAACGCTTGTACTAAATTACCCGTAAAAGCCACCAGATCCCTTTCTGCCACCTGAATGGGCATCTTACCTACTTCAATTTTTCGAAAATCGAGTAATTGGTTGATTAGTTTAAGCAGCCAATGGGCATTACGCTGAACAACTTCCAGATCTTTCCGTTGGGAGCTTCCCGGAGCAGAGGCGGCAAGTAACTCCTGTACTGGACTTAAAATCAGCGTTAGCGGCGTGCGTAATTCGTGGGAAAAACTGGTAAAAAAGCCGAGTTTTGCTTCCGTCGACTGCCGAGCCTGCTCGGCAAGGTCGGCAATCGTATTTTTCTGGTTGGAGATCTCTTCGTTTTGTGCCTTCAGTTGCTGAGTAATCCGGCGATTCGAGCGGAGCGAAGTATAGGCAATACCGGCAAAGACCACAGCCGTGAGCAGAGAAGCCCCTAAAATATATAATACCGTTTGCTGACTACTGTAGATCCGATTTTGCTGTTCGATTCGAAGTTGCTGCTGCTGAATGTCCTGCCGCTGATCAATGATCTTTTCTGTCTGCTGCTTCAAAATGTGCACATTCGTCGAATCGATGACCATGGTACCCAAGATGTTTTCTTTCCCATAAGGTTCCTGATGCAACACCTTAAGAGCCGTTCGAATGGCTTCTTCTCCACCCGTAGGATATAGAATCGTAGCCTTAAACAGGCCGTCTTCAACAAACTGTAATCCACCCTTAGGGCCCGATAGCCCATCTACGCCCACAATTTTGATACGCTTGTCCAGCCCCATCGCTTTACAAACCTGGTAGACGCCCAACGCCATGCGATCATTCTGAGCAAAGATTAAATCAATGTTAGGGTGCGTTTCTAGTACATCGGGTAAGCGTTGCGTGACAAAAGCCTGTTCCCAATCGCCATTCATACTCGCTACCAAGTCAATGTTCGGATAGTTTTTCAGCGTAGCGGCGAAGGCCTGATGCCGATCACTGGCGGCTGAAGCACTGGGCGTACCCGTAACTTCCAACACTCGGCCTTTTTTCTGGAGTAATTCTCCCACGTACAACCCAGCCGTATGACCAATCTGATGATTATCTCCCCCTACGTAAGCCGTGTATAGTTTAGACGTAGTTCGGCGATCCACAATAATGACCGGAATACCTTGATTGAATACTTCCTCTACCACCGGTGTGATGGGCTGAGCTTCATTAGGAGAGATGATCAGTAGATCCACGTGGGCGGCCAGTAATTCCCGAATTTGCCGCACCTGAAGCTCACTATTATCGCGGGCATCTTTCATAAGTAGCCTTACTTCCGGATGAAAGCTAAGCTCTTTTTCCATGCCTTCAAGCATTGCCTTCCGCCAGTCATCGCCATTGGTACACTGAGCAAAGCCAATAGTAAATTTCTCTGCTTTCTCCTGAGAGGAACATCCCACGAAAAGAGCGAGTAGACCAAAAAGTATTAGCTTCTGAATGATATGCACGATGTTCCAAACGATTAATTATACAAAATAATAAAAAAAGCGTGTATTCGGAATGGCTGTCAGAGAAGCTTTCCCGTTTCTTATCGAATTATCTTTCCAGTTTTCTCGTTTAACCTTAGTCTTGTCACGCTTCTTACCCGAGTAGCTTTGGATGGATTGCCCGCGTTTGTTCGCTATTTACGTTTCACTGCCTTTCACCTTTCCTATCTGGCGTTCTATTGTGGGAATAATAAGCATGACGTTTATTGATATACGTATAGCCGATTATTATAGTGGACCTAACAAAGGCAAATTCGAGCCTCATAAACAGTGTAGTATTTGACTGCTCAGATAAGACGTACGACTAAGCGAGCTTGTGCTCCGTAATAGATGTAACCTTCCCGCAGACACCGTTTTTACCGCTTTAACATGCCCTGATCTTTTCATTACCTAGCTTCTATTCTATTAAACTCCGAGTATTTTGAAAGTCTAAGCTCCTCAAAACACAGGTTGCAACATTTCTCAGTACATCTGCACCATCTCCACGGGTTCTGATTCAGCGGGTATGCGTTACTTCACCGCATATTTGAACGATTCCAATACAAAATAAGACGATATAAGTACCCTGTCGAAAATACAGTAAGGGTCTTGTACACAATTGGAAAAATTGCTGACCCGGTCATTTTTATCGTCGGTATCACTCTAAACCCTTTTTTATGAAAAAGCATTACTTCTTAGGGGTACTCCTGCTGGTCAGTTGTACGCTGCTCCAGGCTCAGGTCAACTATTACGTTTCCGCCGATGGCAATGATGACAGTAACACGGGGCTCAGTCAACAAAGTCCCTGGAAAACCCTGGCGAAAGTCAATACCATAGCCGCTACTTTTAATCCCGGCGACAGCATTTTATTCCGGCGGGGAGATGTATTCCGGGGTGAGTTGTTACCACAAAAATCCGGTACTGCTACTGCTTCGATTACATACGGAGCCTACGGCACGGGATCGCGACCAATCATCAACGGGTCGCAGCCTCTTTCGGGCTGGAGCGTTTTTCAAGGCAACGTCTGGGTTGCGGACTACGCCGGTTCGATTACGGCCATGAATAATTTTTTCATCAATGGAACGTCCCAACAGATCGGTCGCTACCCCAATGCTGACGCTACTAATCAGGGTTATCTGCGTATTCAGTCCGGCAGTGGCAATACTATATTGAACGATAACTCGCTGGCGGGACAGGACTGGACGGGTGCTACCGCCGTGGTACGGGTAAATCTGTTTTTGCTTAACAAACCCGTGGTTCAGTCGCATACCGGAAGTACGCTCACCTTTGTGGCTCCGGGGGTAGGAAATTATACCATTAATGCGGGTTACGGTTATTTCCTGCAAAATCACCTGGCTACACTCGATCAGCCCGGCGAATGGTACTTCGACCAATCGGCTAAAAAGGTTTACCTCTATTCTACCACAAACCCTAATCAATTACAGACGGAGGCTCCAGTGGTGAGTAGTACGTTCTTTGCCAGTGGAAAAAGTCACCTGAGCATTCAGCAACTGGTATTCACCCAGGCCAATGAGTATGGCATCCGGATCGATAGTACCGCGGGTAGCCTTACCCAAAACATTCGCATTCAGTCCTGTCAGTTTAATAATAATCACAATGCGATGCTGGTTAACCGGGCCGTACAGGTACTTGTTTCCGACAATACGTTTAACCAGACTAACAACAACGCCATTTTCATTACTGCTCGCGACTATGTTTGTAACCGAAATACCATCCTGAATACGGCTCTGCGGGCGGGTATGGGTGAGCCGAACAACAATCAGTACAACGCCATCAATCTAGTAGGCCGAAACGCAACCGCTGCCAATAATGTCATCGACAGCGTGGGCTATTGCGGCATCCGGTTTGAGGGCACTAATCTCCTGGTTCAAAACAATCAGGTTTCCAACTTTGCCCGGGTCAAGTGCGACATAGGCGGTATCTATACGTTCAAGGGTTTTGCTCCGGCTACGTACGGCTACGGCAACAACCGGGTGATTGGAAATGTCGTGAGCCAGGCGTATCCCAACCTTTTTGGTACTACGTCCCGCGTTGTCAATTCCAATTACGCCTGTGGCATTTATATGGATGGGAATAGTTTGGGAAATCTGGTGGAGGGCAATACCGTCTATCAGGTGATGGGAGCCGGACTGATGCTTAACGTTACTACGTCAGGTCATACCGTACGCAACAATACGTTTTACGACAACATGTACGGCTTCGGCTATTTTCCCGATAGCAAACCCGCCTCCCGCAATCATCGGGTAGTCCGTAATATTTTCTACGCTCGGTCGCTCAATCAGCAGGGTGGACTGGTACAAACCGGCAGTGCGGTGTATCTGCCTTTAGTGGGTACGCTGGACAGCAACTATTACAGCCAACCCTTCGAGAAAGACCCCACCTTTGTGCAAACCGTCACGACGGCCACTACCCCTCGCGTTTCGAAAGCCTTGACCCTCAACCAGTGGCAGCAGCTTTCGTATGATACTCATGGGGTGTATGGACAGACGTACCAGTCGCCCGTGGTTGTACAATCCGAAGGGCCTAACCGCATTACAGTCAGCAATAATAGCCAGTTCAATACCGGACTTACCACCGGAACAACAGCTTATACGCTTACGCCCGCCAGTGGCACCAGTGCTCCCGCCTGGGACAATACGGGACAGTTAGATGGCGGATCGTTGCGGTTGAACCTGACGGATACCACGACAACGAAATCATCCCGGGCCGTTATCAATGTTGGTACGATTACCTTTGGCAAGTACTACCGGCTGAGATTTTCGGCCAAAGGCAGTCGGGATACTACGGCGTTACAGGTGGCTCTCTTATCTTCAGCCTCTTCAAATTTTGGCGTTTGTAAACTAAAAACAGTGACGTTGTCAACTACACGTACGGAAGTCGAGTTATTGCTTAGCCCTAACTATACCAACGACAATACCTTTCTGAGTTTAACTTTACACGATCCGCAAAGCAAAATCTGGCTGGATAATATCGTTTTCAGCGAACTCGAAGTCACGGAAAATGATCCGACCAATTACGTTCGTTTTGAAGTAAACGCCGATAGTACTAGTCGAACGGTCAATTTAGGCGGCGAGACCTATACGGATGTACGGGGAGCGACGTACACAGGAACTTACACGGTGTTACCCTTCAGTTCAGTTATTTTGCAAAAACAGATAAGTGGTCCCCTGCCTTTACGCCTGCTTCATTTTTCAGCTGCTGATGAAAATTGTAATATTCGGTTTCGCTGGAAAACGGCCGATGAACGGAACATCAATCGATTCATCATCGAGCAGAGTGCGGACGGAAAGCATTTTGTACCCTTTACTTTCGCTTTGCCCACCGGAAAATCCCGGAACAATTACTCCATGCTCTCCTTGATTTCCAGCGAAGGAATCAATTATTTCCGCCTCAAAATTCTGGATGAAGATCAATCCTACGCTTACAGTTCGATTATATCCCTGCAACAGGCTTGCCAGGACATCCTTCAAATCGACCTGTACCCGAACCCGGCCCCGCAACTGATGCATTTGCGATTCCAGGAAGATCGCTCAACCCCGGTACAAGTCAGTGTTCTCACAACCCAAGGTCGGATTGTAATCCCCGAACAAACTTTTATCAGCTCCCCTACGCAGCAGGTAGCCGTACAGATTGGGGCCATACCTTCGGGCACATATCTGGTCAAGATTCAACGCGAGGGCAAAGTGTACATCAAGAAATTAATAAAATAAAGATTAGCAGAGCTTTGTTTGACTTTATAAACGCCGTTTTTGAATCTGTTTTTAGTGCTTTTTTTAACGCTGAAAATTTGAGGTATTACGGAATGCCAGTAAGCTTACTGAAAGCTTAATAGCTTGGCCTCAAGTTCCGTTCATCCGACTTCGCTTTTGAGAATTAGGATTAAGCCGTATCTCGCACAGGTTTTAGGAAACTCGCTGAACTACTAAGTCTGGGACCCGACGATTGCAGGGAGTACTCCTTTCTTATAAATAAGGAGTACTCCCTGCCTTCTTACGGATTCGCGTACTTCTATTCTTCGTTCGTATGGCTTATCAATTTGTCGCTCCCCCACCCGCCCTTGCTGCGTATGTGCAGGCGATCTGGTACCTCGAAACGCCCGTATCGCAGGTATCCGGGCCGACGTTCCGCGTACTGGCAGATGGCTGTCCCGGCCTCATCTTTCAGCAGTCCGAAAGTGGTTCATTCTATCAATACGAGAAGCCCCTCCCCCCCTTGTACCTCTATGGACCGGCTACGCAGTACACGCAGTTGCATTTTCCCGGTAGCTTTCGCGTAATTGGCTTTTGCTTTTATCCGCACGCGTTGAAAACCCTTTTCCAGTTGGATGCTTCGACTCTAACGGACCGCTGTCTGGGTTTGGAAGAGCTGTCCATTCCTCAAACGCAGCATCTGTCTGAGCAGCTCATGCTTCAGGCAACGGTGTTTAACCAAATTGATCTTCTGTCAGCATACCTCGTTCAACGTTCACAACAAACATCCGCGACTCCTGATCCTACGCTACATCAGGCTTTGCAACTAATTCATCAGCAAAAGGGCGATCTATCCATGAAGGTGCTGCAACAGCAGACGGGGCTTTCCGAACGAAGTTTGGAGCGCCGGTTTAAGCACTACGTTGGCCTTTCGCCTAAATTATGGGCCAGTATTTACCGCTTTCAAAGCTCGGTGGAACAACTGAATCACAATCGATACACAAAGCTTTCCGACGTAGCCTTTGATCGCGGGTACGCCGACCAGTCACATTTTATTCGGGCTTTTCAGACCTTCGCGGGTCTTTCACCCCAGTCATATCTTCGGGAAAACAGCCAGATTCTCGGTAATTTTTCGAGTTCGCCCTTCTAGTGTCGGTTTTGTTCTAGGGCCGCGTTTTTCAATGGGATACTTTTGAAGCAGCTTCTCCAGGGAAGCTTTCACTCGTAAACGCTGCAAACATGCACATTAGCAATCCTATTCTCGTGCTGGGAGGAACCGGAAAAACCGGCCACCGGATCGTTGAACGCCTTCATAATCAGAACTTTCCCGTACGAATCGGGTCGCGTCGCAACCAACCCGCCTTTGACTGGTATGACGCTACCACCTGGCCCGCCGTACTTAGCGGCGTGAAAGCCGTGTACATCAGCTTTCAGCCCGATCTGGCCATTCCCGAAGCGTTTGACATCATTCGTTCGTTTGTGGAAAAGGCCGTGCAGGCGGGGATTCGTCGACTAGTCCTCCTTTCCGGCCGGGGAGAGGAAGCCGCTGAACGGTGCGAACAAATCGTCATGAACGCTGGCGTCGAATGGACTGTGTTGCGAGCGAGCTGGTTTCATCAGAATTTTAGCGAAAGTTTTTTTCTGGAAAGTATACAGCAAGGCCAGCTGGTCTTGCCGGTAGCGGACGTTGGGGAGCCATTTATCGATGCCGATGATATTGCCGAAGTGGCCGTAGCCGCTCTGACGCAGCCCCAGCATACGGGACGAGTCTATGAATTGACGGGTCCTCGCCTGCTTACCTTTGCCGAGGCTGTTCAGACGATTGCCCGCTACACCGACCGATCAATCTCTTACGAAACAATTCCGCTGGAATCGTACCTGTCCGCCTTGCAGGATCTAGGTACGCCGCCCGAAATGATAGCCTTACTTGCGTATCTGTTCAGCGAGGTACTCGACGGTCGAAACGCCTCGCTAACTCCTGACGTAGCACAAATACTGGGTCGCCCGCCTATTGTTTTTGACGCCTATGCTGAGCGAACGGCGGCCTCGGGACTATGGACTCCTTCCGTATGAATCCCCTCCTTTTGGTGAGTTTCGCCCTTGGTACAGCCTTGCAGAAAATGCCTATTCCATCGTTTACGCACTTCTTCTTACCAGGCTTTTAGTACGAGCGACGTGTAATACAGTCCTCCCACACTGGGACCAGCCTTGAAGGTGGTGTACGGGCGGTTAAACACGTTCGTACCTCCTACTTTTACCAACAACCAGAAGAAATCATAGCTCACCTGAGCATCAAACGTATGAATGGCGGGCACCTGCCCCGTTGCCAGGGACGATTGCCAGAGAAAGGCACTTTGGTATTTATAATTCACTGAAAAACCGAATGACTTCCACAAGGTTGGATTTGCCAACCCAACATTAGTAATCCATTGGGGCGTATTGAAAGCTTCTTCGAGACCGTCTCCCTGATCTGTCCGGTCCAGGCGAGCCAGCGAGGCATTTCCAGTTACGGTCCATTCACGTACCAGGGCATACCGAATTCCTACGCTGGAGCCGTAATTATACACCCGGGTTTTTGAGTTGGTCCAGAGCCGATAGCGGTCCTGCTGGGTCCGGTCGGCCAGGTAATAGGCCAGTGAATCAGGATTGGATTTTTTTGGAATGTTGGCTTCGACCTGAGCGATGAAATTCCGATACACGTTGTAGTAAAAATCAACGTCGATGTATAGACGTTTTTTGAAAAACAGGCCCCGATACCCCACTTCCAGACTGTTCACCTGTTCGGGTTGCAGGTAGGTGTAGGTGTTTTTCCGTAGTAAGCCCTTGTTTTTCTGAATGGCCTGTTCGGTAGTCAGTTGATTGGTATTAACGTCGGTATTGATTGCCGTTTGAAACGCATCGATGGAGGTACGGAAATAGGAACGTTCGAAAATGCCCTGCGACATCACCTTCAGTCCTCCTACCCGTTTCACCCCGCCCGAATTAACATTGGAAAAAGCTTCGAACAGCGACGGGTATCGATAGCCCGTCTGGTACGAAGCTCGTACATACTGTTCGGCCGCGGGCGAATAAACGGCCGTTACCAAGGGATTTAGTCGCGGCGTAAAATACTGATTTTTATCCAGACGTAGGGAGCCGGTTAACTTTAACCGCTCGCCCCAGAACATCCGCGAAGCCTGCACAAATCCGCCCGCTTTGCGATATTGAAGATTCCGATCCGTACCATCGGGATTGATAAAATAGTTACCATCGGGGAAGACAACATATTCCCGAAAATCGCCTCCGGCTAAGAGATGAAGACCTGTTTTTTCCCGAAACGTAGGGCCCAGCAGGCGACTGACTTCCAGTTGAGCTTCCCCGTGATACAGCCAGGATTTTACCCGCAGGGCCGCCCCAATATCCCAGTTATTAATAGCTCGCAAACGACTAACTTCCGAATCAAAAGCGGTGGTACCCGGTTGAATCCGCCCCTGATCGGCCTGAGTGCGAGCCTGTTGCAGGGCCTGTCCTACGCTTTGTCCGGCTTGCGTGGCTGCGGCAAACTGGCTGGAAAAATCACTAAACCAGCGATCATCGGATTTGAACGAACGATCCATATTTTCCGCCATCGAACGGATGTTGTAGGAATCGCCCGTGTTCTCGGCGGTGCCGTACAATCGCACTAACAAGGCTGGTGATTGCAGTACCAGTCCCTGCTGACTGAGTCGGTAATTTTCCAGTCGAAAACGATTGGTTCGCTGATATACGTTGTTGAGCGTGGCGGCTTTGTAATGATAAGAAAGCGTCCAGCCGGGTTTCAATCGCCAGTATAAAGCTATATCACCCCGTAGGTTTCGAAGTCGCAAATCGGTAATATCGTTTTCAAAATAGCCCGTTCGCGAGACTACGTATTTCTTGCCGCCCAGCGTCAGCGTACGCCGATTGGCGGATTCATCGCCGTACTGATTGACCCGATCACTTCCGGGATTATTCATACCCGTCAAACCAAGCGAGACATTAGCATTCGGATTCAGGTCGGCAGCGTCGCGAGCGATCCAGTCGTACCCCTGCTGGTAGGTAAGGTTGATCTTGAAGGCAAACCGATTGCTCAAAGGCTGGGCGTATCGCAGACTGGTTTCAGTATAAAGTTGGGGTGAAACCTGCGATTCTCCGACGTGATTCACGCCCGTTTTCTGGCCAATGCTTAGTCCGGGTGAAGTGAATGGATCTTTTGTAATGAGCTGGGCCAAACCGTTCAAGGCACTGAGTCCGTACAAGGCTGAAGCCGCTCCTGGTACAATTTCTACCCGTTCAATATCCAGATCTGAGGGAGCCAGAGCACTGGCAATGGGAGACCCGATGTGCGGTGCCTGATTGTCCATTCCGTCCACCAGTTGCACAAAGCGTACGTTGGTTGGATTGGCAAAGCCCCGGGTGTTATAGACTTTAAAACCTAAACTGGAGGTGAGTAGCTGCACCCCCTTCAGATTTTCAATCGCTTCGTAATACGAGGGTTGAGCCGAGTACCGAATCTGGCGGGCATTGAGCAACTCAATACTGAGCGGCGACAGCAACAGCCGTTCGGGCACCCGCGAGGCAGTAATCACCAGCTCCTGAAGCTGCACATTACGGGACGTATCCGACCGAAGACTATCAAGACGGGTTTGTGCCTGGAGCACTGCACTAGTCAGGAAGAAGGTAAAAAGTAGAGTGTATTTCATGAATCGTTATTTCCGTTTGAATATAACGACTGGCGGGCGGGATATGTTTATTGAAATATAACGTTAGGTATTGACCATAGGCTGCACCCATGGCTAATCGAATGGAACCCCTTGTGGGTTGAATGGCTATCGCTTTCCTTTCTCATGCAAACTTGCACGCCGACTTGCCAACCCTGGAGGGGTTCAACATCCATGGCCCAGCATGCAATGCGGGGAAAAATTGCCAAGACAGTTGGAAACTGCCGGATGGCAGGTACAGGTTTGGAAACCTGTATTAGTAAAAAAAAGCCGTCATCGGAGTTCCGACAACGGCTTTTTAAACTATTCAGTCATAAACGATCGAATTACTCTTCAGCAGCTCCCAGAAAAGCCGACTGCAACTGAATCAGATTTCCGTAAAAAAGAGCATTCAGAAACAATCGATTGGTCCCGTGCCAGTAGTGGCGATAGGTCGGATCTTCGGCGAACAGAACGACTTTCCCTTGTCCCAGTTGTCCAACCAAAATAGAAGCGGTGCTGTTGATTTTAGCTACATTTTCCCGGGAAACATAACCACTGATGTACGAGGAAGGCAGGTACTTGGCCACTGTTGCATACTTGTCTTTGCTGGGTAACAGGATTGTATTGCCCGTTTTCGTGAAGAAAATTTTCCGATCGTTCAGACCGAACGCAATGGGATTAGTAATGTCGATGTCCGCCTGGAAAATCCCTCCGTTAATACGTCGCGGAGCCTCCGTTTCGGCCCGGGTAGCGTAATCAACGCGGGTTACGGACGCATTGCGACGCGTAGCCGAAGAATCGACAAACACGCGTTCTTTCGCAAAACCCTGGCTGATGGCCCACTCCGAAGCCGTACGGAAGGTGATCAGCGTACCACCCCGGCTTACCCAAGCTTTCAAGGCATCGACGGTTGGCTTGCTCCACTCGCGGTACGTTCCGTTGGGTAATACCAGCACCTGATAACGATCCAGTGAAACGCGTTCCAGACTTTGCGGATCCAGCTTACTGACGGGCAATTGCAGGTGTTCATTCAACAGAAACCAGACCTGACCAGCTTCGGCTAGTCCCGACGTGGCTCCAGTGACCAGAGCTACTTCGGGTTTGCGTACGGGCAGAATGTTATTGCTACCTAGATCAATGCCTTCCAGACTAAAACCCGTAGAAGTAGTTGCAAAGGTCAGGTTGGAGCGACGCGACGCTTCTTCTACTGCCCGGTATAGACTGTCCGAACTGATTTTTTGACCAGCTACCGGAATCACCAGCGAGCCGTAACTGAATTTCTGCGGCCCCGTAGCAGTCTGACTAGTGAAAGGTTTCAGCGAGGTCTTTACCAGTACTCCCTGTGAAAGCAGGGAATACAAAGCCCGTGAAGCATTGTATTCCGACCAGTTGAGCAAGTACGCCAACTGAGCCTTACCACCCGCTACACCTCCCTGCACGGTCGGCACGGCGGTAACGGCCTGTCCTAGCGAAGGTACCGAGTTGAGTTTTGCCTGTTGGATACCATACGCGTGTACAACCGACCACGACGTGTTATCGTAGAACGTACTGTCTTTCAGTTTTGGGGTTTCTTCAAACAAGGAGTGTACGATTCGGAAAAAGGGTTGCTCGGCGGGAACCACGTAGGCTTTTCCCTTCTCGAATTTTTTGCCATCGGCGGTTACGTCGGCATTCAGAGTATACACCTTCAGACGGTGCCGTAACACCAGCGATAACAGCTTATTCGTCAGCGAAACATCGCGACTGTCGCCGAAGACAAACGCCTTGGCTGGGTTAGCCTTGCCCTGAGTAACGGCCGATTTGAAAAAGTCCTTTTGCAGTTTAAATAGATTTTCTTTTTCGGCCAAAGCTCCTTTGAGCGTAGCCAAACCCGTTACCAGGTGATTACGAATGGTGAACGGAAATGTAACGGGACCGGACGTACTTTCCTGCACCAGTCCTCGCGAACTCCCCTGCTCAAAGGTTACACCAACGGCTCCGTAGAAATCAGGATACGTCGAACCGTAAATGGGCGACAGGTTATCGAAGCTTTCTTTGGTAAAATACAATGAGCCAATCTTGTCGAGGGCTTCGGCGTGGTATTTAGCCAGCGTCGCATTGAAATCGTAAGATGACTGTGGCAACAGCGGACTTTGGTGACCCGCTGGCGTAGGTTCGAAATAGTACGTACTGTTCGTACCCATTTCGTGAAAATCGATGTGCACGTTAGGATACCACTGATGCGAGAAATCGACCCGGTTCTTGCTTTCAATCTGCTCGGCACTCAGCCAGTCGCGATTTAAATCCGTAAAATAGTGGTTGACGCGACCACCGGGAAAACCCTGAAGGTGTTCCAGATCCGCCGGGTCGGATACGGGCGGAAACGACTTGTACATGTTATGCCAGTTGGCCGCCCGGTCGCGACCATCGGGATTTTGTGCAGGATCGATCAGAATGACCGATTCTTTCAAATACTGGGCCGTTTCGGCACTTTGGTTGGCTACCAGATAATATGCCGTCAGCAGGGCTGCTTCGCCACCGGACGTTTCGGCTCCGTGTACGCTGTAGCCCAGCAGCACGATCACCGGATCGGCCTTGGTCAAATTGGGTTGAGCCGGGTCAGTGACGGTGAGGTGTTTCTGGCGAATCTTTTCCAGATTACTGTAATTCTCCGGAGCCGTAATCGTCAGTATGATCTGTGGCCGTTCTTCGTAACTCTTGCCAATGACCTGCACGTGAGCCTTGCCATTGGAGGTTCGTTCGAGTTCTTTGAAGTACGCAACAATCTGATCGTGACGGGTATAATGCGTTCCAATCGGGTAGCCCAGAAATTGCTCGGGACTGGGAACGCGTGAATCAAACGTGCCCGTATTCGGGAAGTAATACGACTGCTGAGCCCACAGTGAAGAACTGGCTAGCAGAAGAAAGAGAACGAGTAGCAATCGTTGGTTCATTGGGAAAAGGAATACGAGGTGAATGAAGGATTTTTCTTTTGATTTCAGCGTCTTTGTAATCAGGTATCCAAACGCCTACTACTAGATTAACTAACCTTAGACAGAACGCACAACTGGCTTAGCTGCCAGTCTTAGATGACTGATACTGGGCTTAATTTGATTATGCAACTATTCACGAAACAACGAACAACTATACAGACGAGACCAACTGCCAACCATACGCCACCCAGATCAATACCCTGGATTTTGCTCCAGATCCGGATCAGACAAGACATCCTGGTACGGAAAGGGAAATACCCAGTATTGTGAGTTGGTCAGGCCCAACACGGCGCCGGTGCGGCCCGTACGTACCAGATCGAACCAGCGGTGGGCCTCAAAAGCGAATTCGACGTTATTTTCTTCCTCAATAGCCAACAGTAAAGCCTCTTTCGTACTCGCGGTAGCTGCCGCAACATCCGCCCGACTACGTACCGTGTTCAGATCCGCTAAAGCTTCGGTAAGCTTGTTTTGCTGAGCCCGTGCTTCGGCCCGTATCAGATATAACTCGGCAATACGAATGACGTAGGAAGGATCCGTACTCGTCGCCGAGGTATTGTAGAGCACACCGTATACGTTGTTACCCGTACCCGCCAGCAGAGCTTTGCGACTGCCGCCAATCGCTGGGTTATTCAATTTCTCTACGATTGTGGCCGAAGGTTTCAAGGTATACTGTCCACCCAGTGAGCTGGGGTACCATAAATTCCAGTAACTATTTCGGTTATTGGTAGAAAAGCTCAGTTCAAAAACCGACTCCTGACTCAAAAACGGCGACGTAAAAAAGGTTTTGTACGGCTTCACTAAGGCATATTTCGTATTTCCTATGACCTGGCTAGCGTACGTTTCAGCCTCCGCCCACTCTTTCCGGTACAGATGCACCCGAGCCCGCAAGGCACGGGCCGTACTTTTCTGAGCCCGGTTTCGGGTCGTGGCATCTTCGGCCAGCAACTCTTCAGCTTTGGTCAAATCGGCCAGTACCTGATCGTAGGTCTGCGTCAGGGTACTGCGTTTGATGCCCTTCAGTCCGTCTAGCGTAGTAGTTGGCGTCAGTTGTAACTGTACCCCACCCCAGGCCCGACCCAGGTCGAAGTAGCCTAGAGCACGAATGAAATAGGCTTCGCCCAGAATGGTATTTTTTTCCGTACTGCCTAAGTTCGGATCGTTGATGGCCGGGACGTAAGCGATGATGCTATTCACCGTATTGATGGCCCGGTAGATACTCTGGTACACGTCCAGCGTAATCGCATTATCGGGTGTAACGGCATTCTGATCCAGTTGTAGGTACTGACTCAGCGTTCCGTTAAAAATGACATTGTCCGTCGTAATCGTGCCCAGTGTGGGATAACCGCTGGCGTAGTAGCTCTGCACGCGGGAATACGCCCCATTAATGGCGGCCCGAGCCGTACCCGCATCCCGAATGGCCGTAGCGGCGGGGAGGGCATTATTGGGCGTTTCGTCCAGGTATTTGTCGCAGGAAATCAGGCTGGCCGTCAGCACAGCCGCAAGGATATATCTTTTCATGAATCGAAAATTATAAAGTGACACTCAAACCAGCCTGTACCGTTCGGGGCTGGGGTACCGTCGCCCAGTCGTAGCCCGACGTGTTCTGGTTATTACTTTGCGAGTTCACTTCCGGATCAAGTCCGGAATAGCGGGTGAAGGTGAGCAGGTTGGCAATTTGTACGTAGGCCCGTACTACCGACAAACGGGCTCTGCGGGTAATCGCATCCGGTAGCGTGTAACCCAGGGACACGTTTCGCAGCCGAATGAACGAGCCATCGAGTAAATACCGGGTACTCTGATTGGTCACGTTTCCGCTGTAATTGTTAGATGCTCCGCCGTTGACGGTGGGATCGCCACTGTAGGTCGTCATCCGGGGAATTTCCGTAACGTCACCCGGTTTTTGCCAGCGTTCGAGTTGCCGGGGAATAAAGCCGATGAAGTTCTGCGTACCTCCGTGTACCAGGAAGAAATCATGCATACTCATGATTTTATTACCCTGCTGGAAGTAAAAGAGAAAGTTCAGGTCGAATCGTTTATACGAGAGCGTATTGGTAAGTCCGCCCGTAAAACGCGGCAGGGCATTGCCCACTATTTGCCGATCCGCGGAGGTAATCAGTCCATCTTTATTGACATCCTCGTATACGGCATTGCCCGTTTGTGGATCGACGTAAAGCTGTTTGTACAACTGAAACGAGTTGACGGAGTAGCCCTGCCGCAGAATGGAAATATTCCGACCCGAAGCTCCCTGAGCAATATCCGAGGCCAGTTTTTCAATGCGATTCCGGTTGAAGGAAACATTGAAATCCGTGGACCAGCGGAAGTTTGATCCCGCGAAATTTTCGGAATGAATCGAAAACTCCACGCCTTTGTTACGAACCGCTCCGTAGTTCTGCAAATACGTCGTAAAACCAGAACGTGAGGGTACGGGAACGTTCAGCAGCAGATCGTAGGTGTACTTGTTGTAGTAATCCACGATAAAACTGAGTCGGTTTTTGAAAAAGCTGAACTCCGTCCCAATGTCGACCTGACGGGTTGTTTCCCAGGTAAGTTGTCGGTTTTCGAGCTGCGAAGGAGCAATCCCTGCTGCATCGAGGTAGTTCGCTCCCGACGACCACAAACCTTGAGCGGCGTAGGGCCCGATGCCGTTTTGATTCCCACTCAGACCCAGACTGGCTCTAAATTTCAGGTCACTAAAGACGTTTAAATCCTCAATGAATGATTCGTGGGAAGCGTTCCAGGCTACCCCGCCCGAAGGGAAATACCCCCAACGGCGGTCGGCCCCGAATTTGGACGAGGCATCGGCCCGCAAACTGGCATCGAACGTAAAGCGGTTATTGTAAGTGTAACTGGCCTTTCCGAAGAAACTAAGCAAGGTAGCCCGGCTCCGACCGGAAGAGCCCGTCGTGGTAGCAGCTACCGAAATCGCCGTCAGATCGTTACTGGCAAAGTTCTGCCCCGATGCACTCGTGCTTTCGTTCAATACCCGGTTGAACGTATTTCCTACCAGTGCATTGATCCGATGCTTTTCCCCGAAAGATTTGATGTAGGTAAGTACCTGTTCATTAGTGAAAATCAGGTTTTTAGTTTCAAATGAAGTCGCCGCTCCCTTGGTAGCAATCCCGGCGGCAATGAGCGTATTGCTGTAGTTGTTTTCGTACATGTCCGTGTTGTCCAGACTCCAGCTGCTTCGCAAGGTCAGTTCCGGCAGGATATGTAATTCGGCAAATACGTTACCAATGGTCCGCCATCCGACGGCCTGGTTATTCAGATTGTTGATCAGGGCCAGGTGATTATCGAAACTACCCGATCGGGCGTAGGTGCCATCTTCGTTGAAAATGGGCAGGTACGAACGTGGGAAAATAGCCGAGTTGATGACACCCGTGGGGTTATTATCATTACTACTCACGTTGCGAAACGAACGCGTCACGTTGATACTATGGCCCAGCTTAAGTTTGTCGGTTAAGTAATTGTCGTAGTTAAAACGAAGGGTATATCGTTCAAAATCAGATGGTTTGACAATTGATTCCTGCTTGAGATAGCTAAATCCGGCAAAATAGGTACTCTTGGCCGTACCACCCTGAGCCGAAAGATCATACGCGGACGTAGAAGCCACCCGAAACAGATCGCTGATGCGGTCGTACGTAGGCACGGTGCTAGGATCGGGAAAAGGGACTGCAACGGTAGTAGGGTCCAAACCGCGATCCTGAGCCGTATTTCGAACGGCTTCGTTGACCAGCGTGGCGGTTTCGGGACCGGTGGTAGCTTTAAATTTTTTAATGGCGGATGACCAGCCGTGCGACACATTGGCGGTGATTTTAGCCCGACTGTTCAGACTTCCCCGCTTCGTGGTGACGATCACAACTCCATTGGCTCCCAATGAACCGTAGATGGCAGTAGCGTTGGCATCTTTCAAGACCTGAATACTTTCAATATCAGCCGGGTTAATGTCGGCTAAGGGATTGGATTGCTGCTGCTGCCCCAGGCCCGTACGGATGGGTTCACTCGTGCTTACAAACACTCCATCAATGACGTACAAAGGATCGACGGAGGCGTTAATGGAGTTGTTCCCCCGAATACGAAAGGTAATCCCGCCACCGGGTACGCCAGAATTTGACTGTACCTGCACCCCCGTCACTTTGCCCTGTAAGAGTTGATTGAAACTGGCGGCGGGTACGTTTTTGAGTTCTTCCCCGGAAATTTTTGCAATCGAACCGACAATGTCTTTTCGATTTTGGGTACTATAACCCGTAATGACCAGTTCGTTCAGCTGCCGGCTGTCAGGTTTAAGCTCGATGGTTAAACGCGTCTGACCGTTTAGCGTAATTTCCTTGGATTCAAAGCCGATATAGCTTACCCGTAGGATGGTTGAACCTGCCGGAACGCTCAACTGAAAAGAACCATCGGGCTGCGTCAATGCCGCTGATTGCGTGCCTTTGATTTGTACGGTCGCTCCTACCAGAGGTTCCTGATCAGTAGAAAGAACTTTGCCTTGGAGCGATACGGTTTGAGCAAAGGTTGCGTGACTCAGCAACCAAACCGTAAGCCATACCAAAGAACGAGGTATACTTGTTTTCATACACGAAGAATTTGATGGTTTGAAAGAATCGGGGGAGTACAGGGAAAACTTAACAGGCTCAAGACCTACCCAAGCATTGGGCAACAGATACAACATTTAGAAGTCATCAGCGAATCAGATTTGTTCATCAGGGAAGATTTGACTATTTATTAAGTCTATAGATTTTATAGATTAATGGCCGCAAGTAAGTAAAACCTTTTCGTACTTTGATCAATACGCGAGTGATTTCTTAAAAAAATGAGAGGCCTTATTAGCTCATATCTTCAAAATCCATTGATTCTGAATGCATTAATTTGATCCAGAATTTCATAAATTTTTACAGTTCTATTAGTGCTTTGAGAAACTGTATTGATTGATTTCATGGAATTAGATAAACTTAATGCTTGGGTTTCCGTTTTTCATACGATTGCTTTTTCTTCACTTCCGAGTCAGTACCCGCTGGCCACCGTAAACCCTTTTTATTATCGATGTATACGCTCAAAATCATTACCTCCACTACTCGTCCGGGTCGTAAAGGACCTAGCATTGCTGACTGGGTAGCTTCCGTAGCCCAACGCCATCCTGATTTCTCGGTGGAAATACTGGATTTGGGTGAAATCCATCTTCCCTTGATGGACGAACCCGCCCATCCTGCCATGCGTCAGTACGAACACGAACACACCAAGCAGTGGAGTGCGAAGATTGATGAAGCGGATGCCTTCATAATTGTTACCGCCGAGTATAACTTCAGTATTACGGCTCCCCTAAAAAATGCTCTGGATTACGTCTATCACGAATGGGCCTACAAGCCCGTGGGCATTGTCAGTTACGGCGGTCAATCGGGCGGACTACGGGCGGCTCAAGTGCTTAAGCAAGTACTCACGACGCTGAAAATGGTACCGCTCGTGGAGAGCGTAGCCCTGACGTTTTTCAATAAGCTATTTGACGATGAGATGAATTTCCAGCCTACCGATAGCTCCGAAAGAGCGGCGGATGCGATGTTCAAAGAGTTGGCCCGCTGGACGAAAGCGTTGCAGACCTTACGGGCTTAAACATTCCTAGCAGGGCAGGATTAAAATCCGACCTTACTAAAACTAGTCGAGCCTACGGATCTTACACGCATGTATAAAAGCCGTAGGCTCGACTAGTTTCCTAACTTGGGTTTTCATTCACCCCCAGGTTTTATTTCTTTAGCAGCCGCACCTCATAAATTCCCCCCGTCGCCGAACCCGGCTCCGCGAGAAACTTGACCGTTAGCGGTCCTGCCTGAGCATTTTGAGAGGCCGGAATGGCGTATTCTTCCGTATAAAACGCTTCGCCTTTCTGACCATCCTGCTCAACAGTAGCCAAAGGTTGATCGTTTAAGAGAATTTTGAACTTTCGGTTTCGGTCCTTACCCCAATACGTCACCTGTATACGATCCGCCTGCTGATTCGGGTTTTTGAGCTGATAACTAAACCAGCCTCGGGCATCCCGCCAGTGACGGTCCTGATTTTGCCCCGTATTGCTTTTTTCGCTCTTGACAAAATGATCCGATTCGGGTTGCTGTTCGCCCGCATAGACAACATCCAGCGTTATCGCGGCTAACTGCTGAGCTACTGCCTCCTGCCGGGCCAACTCTTCCTGCATTTTCTGTAAGCCTTCCGGACTTTGTTTTTGCCAGTAAATTACGTAGCGGGCGTCATGGAGCCGATAAAAAGGAATAAGCTCCAGCGTCCGATACTTGGCCGGATACAGTAATTCAGAGGCCGTGTAGGTAAGCGATTTGCCTGGTACGGGTTTCAGGTATTTTTCAATCCGCGATTCGGTACTCACCAGCAGGGGCATTTGCTGAAGCGGATACGTTTTCCCGGCTGCGATGTGTCCCATCCGACTATCATCAGCCAGCAAGCCATTCAGATCGGTGGTATCCGTTTTAGCCGCCAGTACGATTGGTCCCCGCAGGAAAGCCACGTAATTTGAACCATCCGGTAAGGCTTCGGTAGTCGTTTGCATGGTAAGGGTAATCTCGATTTGATCCCCTTTCTTCCAAGTACGCTCCAGAGCAATGTACGACCCTGGTTGAGCCGATACATCCGTCTTCTTTCCATTGATTTTTAGGCTCAAAGCTCCAGCCGCTACCCAGGACGGATACCGTAGGTTCAGCGTAAATTTCCGGGGTTGCGTCGTTGTTAGCGTCAGCCGGGTACTTTCCTGATCCGGAAACTTCGTTTGTTGAGTTAACATCACTCCTTGCTCTTTCCAATTCAACTGCGAAGGAATGAATAAGTTGACGTACAGATCATTACCCCGGTGAGCATAAATCATTTCACCGTATTTCCCATGATTTTCCAATCCCGAACCCACGCAACACCACATCCCCTGCGGTACCTGCGAGTACACGCGATAATGACGGGGCCGCATGGGCGTGAAGTACACAAACCCACCCGTACCCGGCCGTTGTGTCGAGAGGATGTGGTTGTACAAAGCACGTTCGTAATAATCCAGGTAGCTGGCTTTTCCCTCCGCTTCGTATAACTGCTTGGTCAATTTAAGCATGTTGTACGTATTACAGGTTTCTGGCCCCTCCACGCGGCTAATCATCGAACTGAAATTGTTGGCGGGATTGAAGTGTTCACTCACACTATTTCCCCCAATGGCTACCGTACGTTGCTTGACAACGGTTTCCCAGAAAAAACGGGCAGCCCGATGGTACGCACTATCCCCACTAAGCTCGGCAATGCGTTCAAACCCTATAACCTTGGGAATCTGCGTATTGGCGTGTAAACCATTTAGCCGATCCAGTTGCTCAACCAGTGGATCCAGAATAACGCGGTGCGAGTAACGGCGAGCCAGTTCGAGGTATTTCTTATCTCCCGTAATGAAGGATACATCCGCAAATACCTCATTCAATCCACCGTGCTCGGAGCGTAACATATTCTGGATTTGCTCGTCGCTTAATCCTGCGGAAAGCTGAATCATCCAGTCGGCCAATCGGATCAGCATCGTTTTGGCCTGCTCATTGCCCGCCACCAGATACGCATCCCGCAAACCAGCGAAGGTTTTATGGATGTTATAAAGGGGCACCCATTTCGAATTCAGACTAAAAGTTCCTGCATCAATTTTTCCCTGGGCAATGTCCTTCCAGATGGCAACGCCGCCCGGTACGCCCCCGACATAACCGGTTCCCAATTGATCCTGACAACGTTTTAGCTCGGCGACCATATAGGTAAGTCGGTCTTGCACTCGCTTATCACCCGTAGAAGCGGCCATGAGTGACAAAGCCGTCAGGTAATGCCCACCCATGTGCCCGTCCAGCCCGGTATTTTCCCAATTCCCGTAACTGGCTACTTTGGAGGGTAGGCCCGCTTCTCTCCGATACGGAGCCAGCAAACGGTCCGGATCCATCGCCATGATGTACTGGAGATCCGTTTGCTCCGCTTCTTTAAATGCTCCGGGGAGCAGTCGTACCTCACGGAGTGGAAAAGACTTTACCGGTTCCTGAGCGAAACCGAGTAAAGCCTGGGTGCATAACGTACCAATAAGTAGTCCTGTACGAAACCGATTCATGTCAGGTAAGTAATTAAAGAGGTCTTGTTTTAAAATTGCGTCAATTTAACACATTTATCAAAAATACTAAAACTTCTTTGTTTAATCCTTTTACATACCAGTTATTAATTAACCTTTCGCACGGCTTTGCCATTAAGAAGCGTACCGAGCCAACGATCACGAACCAGATAGTGATAGCTCAACAATAGGGTAACGATCGAAACCCCAAAAATGACGGTTACTTTTAGCAGCCAAGGCCAGGGTTGGGCACTAACCAGAATTTGTAGCACCACCACCAGCGGAAAATGGGCCAGATACATCCAGTACGAAGCATCAGCCAAATAGCGAAACGTAGCGTTAGGTCGGGAGAAGAAGTGCAACATGTATCCTAAAAACGCAAAAACCAGACCCGTAGAGGCCAACCCGTAACAGGCTTTGTAGACATGGTCACTAAGCAAGGCTGAGCTGGCATCAGCCCAAGCCCGGCCGGATTGCGATAAAAAATATACGTAAACGCCGGCCAGTAAGCACCCGCTGAAAAACAGCGTTACGTGCCGATGCGTTTTGAGTTGCGGTAGTACTTCGCTTTGTCGCCGTAACAACCAACCCAGTCCGAAAAAAAGGCTGTACACCAAAAAGGGACGGGTATTGGGTATCAGATTATTGTTAGGCGTATCCACGCCAAAAAGCTGATTCATTCGCAGCATGGCGACTGCCACCACCAGCCCAACCACCCAGGCGGCCCAGGGTTTGTACATGAGCTGGCGGAAAAATGAATCGAATCGGGGAAGAAACTTACCCATTGATTTCAACACCGTAACCAGCAGTGGACGAACCAAAAGGGCCGTACCGCAGAATAAAACCAGGTAATACAGAAACCAAAGGTGGTAGAGCGGCATAAGTAATCCCTCGGGATTGAACCATTGTCCACTCCAGAATTCATTCCAGGACGTAAGCCAGGGAGAAACCGCCTGCTGCCCCGGTGTTTCGGAGAAATCTTTCAATCGCTGGCGGCCCCAAATGCGTAAGGCCCGAAAGATGAGGTGTAGCGGCGGCCAAAAGAGTACCAATGGCAAGATTACGCGTTTGAACCGATGCTCCACAAAACCAGCTACTCCGCGTTTGTGATAGAGCTGATGAGCGAAAAAGCCCGCAATCAGAAAGAATGCGTGCATTCGAAAAGCATGCAGCGTAAAAAACACAAAATCAAGTAGCGAACTACTGGTGTTATCGTGGGTGAAGTAGGCATTTCCCGGTTTATACTGAATAAACGGTTCAATGCCGTGATAAAAGATGCCTAACAACAAGGCCACAGCCCGGCTTGCATCTAAGGCGTAAAATCGACTCGGCGGGACTACAACGGTAGACAGACCATCGCTGGGTAAGTTCATAGAGCTTAATTGAACAACCCTTCGGCGGAATAATAGGGTATATAGTTATCGAATTGGAAAGCGTACGGAATGGAACTGAATACGAGTGTACCGATCAAAGAAAAGTACGGATAGCAGAAAAGGCGGCGGACTTAGGTGGTAATCAAAGCAACCCCAAAACACTGATTTTATAATGACCTGTTCTTGGGTTCATTCAGGATTTATTGGCCCTTATTAATCTTACTAACCACCCAACTCCGCCATTGTTTTGCTTTTCTTACATTCAGTAAGTAATTTATTTACAGGAATAGATACGACCTGTCTTCGTTTTAACCGTGGTACTCCGGCAAAAGGCGTATAGGAAAGTCCGTGCTAGTATCATGGAATAACCTCTTAGTACTACTCAAGCAGGAAATAGTCAACATACTGTACGTGCTAGTTCTAAGTACAGGAGGCTATTAAATTCTTTTCGGAACGTGATCGAACGTTTCACAAAAAGGTATTGAAGAAAGGGCTGAGCATACCTTTGAACCAGAAACGTCACCCCAGATTAATAACCTCTGTGAACTTCAGGGAAAACCTCTATACTCTTTCCCACTTTTTTTCAAATAGCTTTTTGAGTTGATCTAGCTCTTGTTGATGCATGGTTTTCTTACGGGTACCGAAGTAGAGCGTGTTTTCCCAGGGTTGGTTTCCTTGCCAGATTAGTTTAATCTTTCCCGCATCCAGTGCCTCCCGACAAAGAAAGTCCGGCACGATGGAAAAACCCTCGTTGTCACTCAAACAACGGATAATGGAACTGATATTAGGTACGATATAATTAGGACTGAAGTCGGGATGTTCGCTAAAATTTTTCGACCAGAAATTTCTCAGGTGTTCCATATCGCCGGCCGTACTGTACCACAACTGTTGCTTCAAAAATTCCTTTGTTTCTGTCGTATTGCCTTCTTCTAATAAGCATGCGAGTGTAGATATATCGGTTTTGCTCCCCGCAATGAGTACAATTCTTTCTTTAGAGAACGGTTCGTAAACCAGGTTTTGTTGATTACCCTTTTGAGAGGTGACGATCATGTCCAGTAAACCGTTGTCTAAATCTGCCTGCATTTGTGGGTACAAACCGAACTTGATAATCAGATTAAAGGGTAGACTCGCTACATGTTCTTCCAAGGTATACTGAAACGTTTCGAAACACATCCCTACACTGATAGTGATCCGTTCGGACTGCGATCGTCGGTGAAAATGCTGCTCGGCACTCTCCAGTTTTTGTAGCGGTTCAAGGATGAAATTATACAGGATTTTACCTTTTTCGGTAGGTACCATTTTTCGCGGCGAACGATCAAAAAGTTTGTACCCCGCATACGCTTCCAGCGAATTGAGGTGTAGACTTACCCCCGGTTGTGATATGAACAACTCTTGGGCTGCGGCCGATAAAGTACCCTTCTCGTAGATGGCTCTAAAGGTTCTAAGCCATTCCAAATTCCATTGCATAACTATTATATTTCTGATACAAATGTATCATTTAAGTTATTTTATCAATACATAAATGCTTCTGAAATTTGTCCTCGGATCTCCTAAAGATGCTACCATTTTTAACGAGTATCCCTGGGAAAAGATGTACTGGAAAAATCGGTCATGGTTCCCATCATTTACAACAAAATCAATTAAAATGGAATACAGAAAATTAGGTCATTCGGGACTTAACGTACCCGTCTTAAGTTTAGGCACCGGGACGTTCGGCGGCACCAATGAGTTCTTCGGACGATGGGGGCAGACCGATGTTAAAGAAGCTTCGCGATTGATTGACATCAGTATGGAAAGGGGCGTAAATTTCTTTGATACTGCCAATGTGTACTCTCAGGGAGCTTCGGAAGAAATCCTAGGGCAAGCCATACGGGGCAAAAGGCATAAAACCATTCTGGCTACGAAAGGTTCGTTCACCATGAGTGAAGGCCTGAACGATAAAGGTTCCTCCCGTTTTCACCTCATAAATGCCGTCCATGACAGCTTAAAGCGTTTAGGTACGGACTATATTGATGTGTATTTCATGCACGGTTTTGACAGCCAAACGCCACTCGAAGAAACCTTACGGACCTTGGATAACCTGGTGATTAGTGGAAAAGTCCGATACATTGGGTGTTCCAATTTCGCTGCCTGGCAACTGATGAAATCCTTATCCGTTTCGGAAAAATACAATCTGGAAAAATATGTAATCTATCAGGGATATTATTCCTTGATTGGACGTGATTATGAGCAGGAGCTGAGGCCTTTGATCAAAGACCAGCATACGGGCTTGATGGTATGGAGCCCACTGGGCTGGGGCCGACTGACGGGAAAAATCAAACGCAATCAACCCATTGCCCAAGGACGAATCCAGTTGGGCGGAGCCATAGGCTCGCCGCCAGTGGATGACGAGTACCTCTATACGGTCGTGGATACGCTGGAACGGATCGCTACCGAAACGGGTAAAACTATTTCACAGGTGTCCCTCAATTGGCTCTTGCAGCAAGATACCGTTTCTAATATCATTATTGGGGCAAGAAACGAAGCACAATTGATCGAAAATCTAGATTCGGTGGGCTGGTCTTTATCAGACGAACATTTGGCAGAATTAACTATCCTTACCTCCCCAACACTGATTTACCCGCATTGGGTGGGTGAACGTTAAGACATGCTATTGGGACGTTTAGCGGTATACCTCCATTAACTATTACAAAAAGGTCCGTAGGCACTTCCTACGGACCTTTCACTCATACGCCTATTCTATGACTATTCAGGGTTCGGCGAACGAAATTACTGTTAGGGCAAAGGCATAATGGGTGAAGGTACGAACCGTAATCCAGATTACTAATTCCATCAAGGCGGCTTCGGTAAAGCCTGCTTCAAGGAATCATTCTTTCCGCTTAGCATCCGCTTTCCCTTTGTTTTTGGCGATAAATTGCGACAATTGTACAGGGACGTTCAGTTTCGGATCATTGATCTGACCTTTGCGAATAACCTTTAAGTGTTCGTAGAAGAATGACCTAAAGGACTATTGCCACAAAGGGCCTCATTCCGTCGGCTTCGTAGGTAAAGAAGTTGAGTCCGACCATTACGAGGGTACACACAAGGCCTCGGCCGTAAGCGACTTCAATTCCAGTAGGTAGGTTCCGGTAGCTGAATAGATTGTTTCCAAGTTAATCGGTTTAAACTTCGTGCTAAACTATACGCTCCGTTGATTAACCCTTTGGCTTAGTACTGATCTTTTGGCCCTCTTTAGAAATCACATCATCTCTAAATCCTTATGAATACAGCTACTCCTCTCGCCCAGCATCTACGCCATGTTTTTTTCGGAGGTAATTGGACTACGGTTTGCCTGAAAGAACACCTTACGAACCTCAGCTGGCAGCAAGCTACTGCCCAGGTTTTGACGTTAAACACCATCGCCGCCCTTACCTACCACATTCACTACTACGTAGCGGCTCAGCTCCGGGTATTGCAGGGTCAACCCCTGCAGGCGAGTGACCGGTTCAGCTTTGACCATCCGCCCATTCAATCGCAGGAAGATTGGGAAAACCTGTTGGCAAAAGTCTGGTCGGATGTTGAAACGATGGCTCAACGGGTCGAATCATTACCCGACTCTATGCTGGAGGAAGCCTTTGCCGATGAAAAATACGGCAGTTATTACCGGAACATTCAGGGCATGATTGAGCATACTCATTACCACCTAGGACAGATTGTACTAATTAAGAAAATACAGGCTGCTCCACTTCTCGAGCTTTGATGTGATAAATGGGCGTTTCCTGCAAACGAGAAGCCACCACCAATTCAGTCGTATCCATGTGCGGCAGGAACAGTTCTCGGGCCCGAATGGGGCAGTTATTTTCCTTCGATAAGTGCGAAAGAATAACGTGGCTCATGTACGCAGGCTTGTGGGTACGCAGCAAATCCAGTGCCTGCTGGTTGGACAAATGCCCATGACCGCCCCGAATACGCTGTTTGAGAAAATACGGATAACGTCCCTGTTCCAGCATGGCTTCATCGTAATTGGCTTCCAGAAAGGCGGCGTGGCACTGACTGAAATGTTCAATGAGGCCCGTACAGGTCTGTCCCAAATCCGTGAAAACCCCAACCCGCGTGCCTTCGTACGAAACCATGAAACTATGGGGATCCGCGGCATCGTGAAATTTAGGGAACGCTTTCACGCATAGATCGCCCACCCATACGGGATCGGTACTGGATAAAAAACGAATAGCTAAGCCCTCGCCCAGCAATCGGGCCGATCGCAAGGTCTTCGGTGTCAGGTAGACGGGCAGCTGATATTTACGGGCAAAATTGGTGGTCCCGCTGATGTGGTCGGTATGCTCGTGCGAGATAAAAATGGCCTTGATGGTATGTACCGACAAGCTCAACCGCCGCAACCGGGATTCGATTTGCCGACAGGATATCCCTACATCGATCAAAACCGCATCCTGCCCGTTGCCTACGTAGTAACAATTGCCGTTACTACCCGAATTTAAAGACGTAATAAAAAGAGACATAGTCTCAAAGATACGGCTTGACTTCTGACGAATGCAATCTTTTCAAAGGTTGAGTTGTAAGGGACTCGGACCCCGGTCACCTACTGATGTCTACCAACCTGCTCGCCGTAATTTTTCGGGTTGCAGGATCCGGATGGAAGAACCGGCAATTTCAATGAGTCCGTCCTGTTTGAATTCGCTCAGCGTGCGAATAAGGGACTCGGTAGCCGTACCCACCATCGATGCCAAGTCGTCCCGCGAGTACTTGATGACTTGTTCGCCCATGGAGGTGTGCAGGTGTAGTAGCGTATCCGCCACCCGCCGCCGCAGTGATCCGTAGGCCATCGTCAGCAATTGCTGTTCCCGTTCGGCTACGTGTCCGGCTAGTAAGCGAATAAATTCCTGACTCACGGAGCGATTCGCCGAAAGCAGTTGCTGAAAGTCTTCCTTGGGAATGTAATGCAACTGGCTATCTTCCAGAGCTACGGCTGAGTCAGTATACTCCCGGTTCTCCAGCAAGGCCAGATACCCGAAAAACGATCCTTCTTCGTAAATGCCCGTAATGAATTCTTTCCCGTCGGCATTGGTCTTGATCGTTTTGATCTTTCCGCTTTTCACGAAGTACAAACGCAACGGCTGATCACCTTCAGCGTAGATGTACTGCTTTTTGGGAATGGTATGCACCTTCCGGTCCGCCGAAAGGGATTCGAGCTTCGTTTGGGCATCGTCCAGAAAAGCTTCCAATCCGTTGCTTTTCAGGTCGTAATCCGTACGCGTCTGGTCCAGTTGTTCAAAGCGTTTGAGGCGGCCTTCAATGGCACTGAGCAATTCACTTTCGTCGAAGGGTTTGGTCAGGTAATCATCGGCTCCCAATTCCATACCTTTTCTGAATTCACTCCGTTCGGTTTTAGCCGTCAGAAAGATGAAAGGCGTACCCGCCAGCGTAGTATTCCGCGAAAAAATATGCAAGACTCCGTAGCCATCCAGCACGGGCATCATGATGTCACAAATTACCAGATCCGGCTTGGCAGCCAGGGCTTTTTCAACGCCCACTTTACCGTTTTCGGCCGTTACGACGTTGTAACCAGCCAGTTCCAGAATTTCACACGTATTCTCCCGGATGTCCGAGTTGTCTTCAATCAACAAAATTGTTTTCATAGGTATAGAGCTATTGACCAGGTAAATGAATGGTTACGAGCGTCCCTTTTTCCAATTCACTTTTTAGCGTAATGGCCCCCCGCAGTAATTCCAGGTACTTCATCACGATGTGCAGGCCTAAGCCCGTTCCCTGATAATTAATGGCGTTTTTCGCTCGAAAAAATCGTTCAAATAAATGCTTTTGATCTTCTTTGGAAATACCAATCCCTTGATCCTGAATAGCCAGGCACAGGCCTGTCCCTTCCAGAGTCGCCTGTATGGTTATGACCGTATGCTCGCCAGAATACTTGACGGCGTTGGAAAGCAGGTTGACCAGAATTTTCCGTAGCAGCGAAGCATCCGTCGGAAACAAATCCGGCGTTTGCAGGTCTAATTCAAAGTCCTGTCCGTTTTTCCGTAATCCCTGAATATCACTGAGAACTTCCTGAATCAGCGGTTCCAGAGCCACCAACGTAATGCGGGCCTCCACTTTTCCTTCTTCGAGCTTACCCACGGATAGAAATTCTTCCAGAATATCATTCAGGTGATTCACCGAAGCCGTGATGCGTTGAACGTGTCGAAGGCGTTTGTCCTGTTGTTCCGTTGCCGGATATTTTTCAATCAGCGAAGCCGAAGTTAGTACCGTTGTGAGTGGGGTACGGAACTCATGGGAAGCCATGGAGACAAAGCGTGACTTTAGTTCGCCCAATTCCCGCTCCGTCTCCAGAGCCTTGGCCAGTTCGTCTTTAGAACGCTCCAGCTGGCTTAAGGTCGTCATCAACGCGTGCGTACGGTCGGCTACTTTCTGCTCCAGGTCTTCGTTGAGACGTTCAATCCGTTGGTTTTGTAAGAGTAGGGCCCGTTCGGCTTCTTTTTTGAAGGTAATGTCGATGATATATCCTACGGCGTAGAGTTCTTCCTCCACCTGAAAATAACTCAAACTGATTTCAACCGGAAATACCGAACCATCCTTCCGCTGAGCGTACAGATCGCGGTTATGACCCATCGCCCGTACCTGCGGGTGGCGGTAAAAAGATTCTCGATCGTGTACATGCGAGCCCCGCTTGCTTTCAGGTACTAGCAATTCAATGGATTGACCCAGTAATTCCCCTTCTTCGTACCCCAACAGTCGATAACCCAGGGCATTACACGAGACTATCTTTCCCTGTCGGTCGGATACAATGATCCCGATGGTGGCATTGGTAAATACGGCCTCGTAGCGGCGATCATTGGCCTCCAACTGCTGCTGCATGTGTTGCATCAGCTCCAGGTTTTTCAGCCGAATCAATTGGTATTCACCGGAAATTCCTTTGAAAGCTGTGATTCGAACCAGACCTTTTAAAGACTGTCCATCGGCCCGCATTAATTCAATTTCCTGTTCGGTAGCATGGGCGGCTCCCCAGGAAAAATGAGCTTTCGCCTGAGCCAATGCCTCCGTTTCGGAGGCATACCCGAGGAGTCGGCAACCCGCCGGATTGATTCGAATAAACTGCTCCGTACGCAGGGCGTAAAGAGCCATTAAATCTTCCGATTCATCGAAAAGAAGGTTACTGAGTATATGGTAGTCAAGCTCGTCATTCATGCATAGGCGGCGTTACTAACCGGAAAAAACAGTCCGTATCCGAGCGGGCAAGTTATTAAATTCAGTTCAGGCAAAAAAAACATTGAGCAAAATCAGGGCTGAAGCTGACAGCCCTCATGCGACAAAAAGGCGGAATGAGCCAAATTCGCTCTATGAAAGCCTTTGAAATCGTTGGCCCTTCACAGAACCTAGAATCTGTCATTCGGCCCGTGCTGCTTGTTTTTTTTGGAGAAGCCCCGGCAAAGGCTTTGGCAGGATTGGTGCAAAAGGTAAAAGAAGAAATGGAACGCATCCGTCGCGGACCCGTCGATGTACTGGGCATTGAAAGCCTGTACCATCCAGAAGTCGTTCGTAGTTTCAATGTGACGATCTTTCCAGCATTTGTACTCGTTGAGCAGGGAATGGAACGATGGCGATACGAAGGTATGCTCAATCCGGAGCAATTGGAAACGGCATTGGCTACTCCCTCTTGAAAACAAAAGACAGCTTTAAAACGCCGATGGGTCGTACTTTGACAAGTACGACCCATCGGCGTTTTACTGATTAAGGATATACAAGACCCGTACTGCTTTCGGCTTTTTCCCATAAGGTTTTAGCTACTTCCGGATCCCGTACATTAGCCTGTATTGCGGTCAAAATCGGATAACCCCTTAAGCCCCCGTCCTGATCCGGACCGTAGAAGCCCCCCGGCACCACGTCCGGAGCTACCGCCGCGTACAACGAAGGTAAGGCCCCCTGGACCGGAGGCATTAATTCACCGAAACGGTCAACAGCCTGCTGATACGCTTTTGGACTCATGTAACGCGACAACTGCGACTGCGTGACGCCGGGGTGAGCGGCCAGAGAAAGGATTGCATCGCCCTTGGCTTCGATTCGTTGTTGCAACGCTTGGGTAAACAATAGATCAGCCAGCTTGCTTTGACTGTACTCGCGAGCGGCATCATAGGGCTTTTCGAGCCGTAAATTTTCGAAATCCAGGTGCCCGCTCTGGTACGCCAGACTGGTTACCGTCACCACGCGACTACCGGGTGTGGCTTGTAGTAAAGGATACAAATAGCCCGTTAATGCAAAATGCCCCAGAAAATTGACGCCAAACTGAAGCTCGTATCCCTCAGCCGTTTGCGAAGCCGGTGGAGTCATTACGCCAGCGTTGTTAATGAGTATATCGAGTTGAGCATGTCGCTGACGGAATTGCTCGGCACAAACTCGTACGGCCTCAAGACTGGTTAAATCCAATACAGCGATTTCCAGACTCCCCTCCCCGCCGGATTGTTCGATTTCCTGAAGAGCCGCCTGAGCTTTCGCGGCGTCGCGGCTGGCCAGAATGACCTTTGCTCCGGCCTGATAAAGAGCCCGGGCGGTTTCCAGGCCAATCCCACTGTTGGCTCCAGTAATAAAAGCTACTTTACCGCTTTGATTACTGATTTGTTCGTTCGTCCACATAACGCTTGCGTGATTTATACCGCAAAGGTCGAAGCAAATGAAGTCATCCATCGTACGAAAAACAAACGCAAAACTACCGAAATCAAACCGGGGCGAGTTTCCGAAACTGATTCGGCGTTTGTTGGGTATGCTTCTTGAAAAAGGCAGAAAAATGATTCGCTTCCTCAAACCCTAAACTCCAGGCAATGTCAGTAATGGTCCAGGATGTATGCGTTAGCAAGTACCGGGCTTCGAGGATGATTTTTTCGGCAATCCACTGGCTTGTGGTTTTGTTGGTTACTTCCTTCACGGCTCGGTTGAGGTAATTAACGTGTACGCCCAACGGCTCGGCGAAAGACGCTGCCGTGTGTAGGGACAGGCGTTGGTCGTTATTTTCGATGGGAAACTGCCGGTCCAGCAAATCCGTAAACAAGGTGGCCAGTCGCTCGGTTGCGTTCGTTGCTACGCCGGTAGGATTACCCGCGGGCTGCATTTTCTGAGCGAGATGAATCAGGTTCAGTACCTGAGTCCGCACAAAATCGTCCTTGTACGCGTAGTCGGATTGTAATTCCGCCTTCAATTGCAAAAACAGGCTTTCAAAACGATCCGCCTCGTCACTTGTTAGGGGCAACACTGCGTACGCGGGCTGTTGAAAAACGGGATACTGTTTGATCGGTAAAAATTGATTAAAAAAGGCCTCGGTAAACACGCAGACATAGCCGCGTTGTTCTTCGCTCTTTCGTTCCCACTGGTAGGGTAGCATGGGATTGGTGAAAACCAAAGCACTTTCCCGAATCTCAAAGGTTTGTCGGGCGTAATGAATGAAACTATGACCCGTGACAAGGCTGATTTTGTAATAATCGCGTCGGTTGTAGGGGTGTGGTTGAGGAATGTGCAGGTCTTCCAGCTTCAATACATCGAAATGGCCGGTAACTGCCAGAACAGGGGCAGGCTGATCCGTATGAATGTTTTTGTAAAGGTTTTCTACGCTCAGGAAAGCAGCCATCGTTTCAACGGTAAAAGATTTGACTTACGATCAGCATAAGAGCAAAAGGCAGAACAAGGTTCCTGCTCAAGAATCGATTGCCCCTGCAAAGTGTCCACTTGACGCCCGAAGATGTCGGCCTTGACGCTGTTGACCTTTTACAACGAAGAAGGCAAAAATAGTTTTGGACCTACAAATTCAATGCACGTATGAAACGGTCCAAACGCACCCTTCTGACAGTAGCCTTGCTGGTTTTTATTGGAATAAGCTTACAGGTTACTTCACCCGCCATTCCGAATCCGCCCGTAACGGGAAAATTTAAAGGCCCGGCTCCCGTAACGGCTCTGTTCGAACGGGCCTGTTACGATTGCCATTCCAATGAAACGAATTTACGCTGGTACGACCGTGTAGCTCCGGCGTCCTGGCTGGTGGCTCAGGACGTTCGGGATGCCCGAGCGGGATTAAATTTTTCAACCTGGGATAGCCTGAGTCCCGCCGATCAGCAGAATAAAATTTACGAAATCGTCAACATGCTCGATGCGGGCCGGATGCCTCTCCAATCGTACACGCTCGTACATCCTTCGGCAAAGGTTACTCCGCGGGAAATCGAGGCCCTCCGTTCGTACGCAATTTCTCTGGCCCAGGCCAAACCGGCTGATGCAGCGAAAATACACGCTGCTGATCTGGAATTTGAACAGTACAAAGAGCACGCGACGCAACGACCTCAAACGCCAGTGGCCCTCAATGGAATTGCCTATTTCGACGATTACAAAAACTGGAAACCCATCAGTACGACCACCCGTTTCGATAGCGGTACCATGCGGGTCATTTATGGCAATGACATTGCGGTAAAAGCCATTGAAAAAGATCAAATCCGGCCCTGGCCCCAGGGTTCCGTTATTGTGAAAGTCGTCTGGGATCAGTTGGAAGAGGCTAGTGGCGAGGTACGGACAGGCAGATTCAACAACGTCCAGATTATGATCAAGGATGACCAGCGTTTTCCAGATACGGAAGGCTGGGGTTTCGCCCGATTCAATGGTTTGGGATTAAAGCCCTACGGCCAGTCGCTGGCTTTTCAAACCACCTGTTTTAACTGTCATAAACTGGCCGATAAAAATGGCTATGTGTTCGATATACCCCTTCGAAAAGCTGATCTTCACTAATCATGACGCTGGCTATGAAAACTTATTTTCTTTTGATCTTCCTATTGGCTGGTAGTATCGCCTGTCAGCCCGACCGTTCCCCATCTACTTCTATTCGTGAGGTATTTGACTCAAAAGGCTTACGGGTCATTACTTCTTTCTTCAACAAAAAAGCAGGTACAATGTCCACGCTTTACGGTAACCAAGCCGCCTTTGACGCCGCTTTATCGGGCCATGCTCATCCCGTTGGAGGCGAAACCTTTACCTTAGCGACTTGGAAATCCTTGGCGAGCCCGTACTGGTTTGGTAGCACTATCAATGGTAAACTGGAACGTGTGGAAACCCTGACGTACCAAAACCGGCCTTCCAAAGGATTGATTTTACATTACCAATTGCAACAATCAACGCCGGAACCCGTTCCGGATACACAGGCTCGCATCCGTATGATTTTAGCTCAACGGCCCTCGGTTTTTCCGGAGGACTCCTTTGCTAGTATTCCATGAAAAAACCCATTTTTAAAGTTTCCAGGCGGATGATCTGGCTCAGCTCATTACTGCTGAGCCTGCTGTCTTCCGTGCCGAAAATTGCCGAGAGGCCCTTTCCGCTGGCAGAAGCCGTGGTCAATTCAATGATCACCCTGGTATTCGCTCTCTTTGTGTGGTATTACAATCTGTACTCGTTCCCAGACGAAAAGAACCGAACCATCGGATTTTCCGTACGGCATCTGGTGATGAGTCTGCTGTTGGGCCTGGTCGTTATGTTTGTACTGGCCTGTGTTCAGCAACTCATTTTATCGCACATTCATTTTGGTCCAGTCATGTTGATGGTAGAAACGCGGGGTATACTTATCAACGTGATGTTCTACATGTTCCTGCATTTGTTGTATCAAAGTTACCAGACTCAACAGGTGGGCGTTGAGCTCGAACGCATCAAGTCGGATCACCTGGAGGCTCAATTCGAATTACTCCGGCAGCAGGTTAACCCGCATTTTCTGTTCAATAGTTTGAACACCCTGAAATCCATGGTGGAAAGCGAAGACGAGCATAGCGTAGAATTCATTCTTAAACTCTCCGACTTTTATCGCTATACCCTCGAAAGTCGCAAGCTGGATCTGATTCCCTTGACCGACGAACTGGAAATCATTCAGTCGTATCTTTTTTTGCTGAAAGCCCGTTTTGATGCGGGTATTGATCTGACCACCCAAGTATCGGAAGCTACGCAACATTCGCTGATTCCGCCCTTTACGCTTCAGTTGCTGGTCGAAAACTGTACCAAACACAACGTCGTCTCCCTGGAAAAGCCCCTGCACATCCGGATTTACGAAGAAAGCGATTTTCTGGTCGTGGAAAATGATATCCAGATCAAACGCGGACAGGTCGCTTCTACGAAAATGGGACTGGAGAACATCAACACCCGTTATACCCATCTGGTCGAGCAAACCATTCGAGTAGAATCGGATACGGACGTTTTTCGGGTAAAATTGCCCATCATCGCTAGTTATTCTCGATCTTGAGGCCAGACTGTTTTTCGCAACCTAGTACTTCGGATAAACGGGTTTCTTTGATTAGCTACCGATCTGGTCATCCAGAAAAATCTCCTGGAAAACCTGTTCAATCGCTTCAACCTCAGGGGCCGTTAGTGCCTTAAATTCCTTTGCCTTCGCCCGTTCGGAAAGCTTTCCATTGCCCTGTTCCAGGAATCGTACCAGCAGAGCTACCAGATCGTCGGGCATTTCGAAGGTGTCATCCAGGTAACTCTTTAACTGGTCGTACTGCTCTAAATAGGCTACTTCTTCCGGAATCGTTTGCTGGGCCGTTTGTTTCACGCATTCGTACAGGAACTCAGCCGCCTTAGTCGCATCGAAGTAGCGGTACAGGTCCACGGTTTCGTTTAGTACTTCCACATTGTGATCGATCGTTGGTTTCCATTCGATCCTATCCAGCCGGGGTTTGGAGAAGGCCTCCAGTACCTGCCGATACGTTTCAATGTGTTCTAAAATGATGGCCGAAACGGGAAAAATAAGGCCCTTGGTCACGTACCCTTTGGCCGCCAGCACGTGATGAATCAGGTAGCGATGAATACGCCCGTTGCCATCCACGAAAGGGTGAATGAATACAAAACCGAACGCCACGACCGCCGCCGCCAGTACAGCATCAAAGGAAACGTCCTGCTCTAATTTTTGACTAGTTTCCAGCAGCCCCTGCATCAGCGTTGGCAAATCCTTCCAGCGAGCAGAAATATGATCCGGCATGGGCGTGCCTACCCGTCGGTCGTGTTCGCCAATGAAGCCTTCCTGTTCCCGAAAGCCCATTTTCGTAAAGCGGGGGTTGTCAATGACGATCTGCTGTAAACGCACCAATTCTTCGGCGGTCAGGAGTTTCTGTCCGGCTTGTCCCAAGGCCCTCCCCCACCGCTGGGCCCGGGTTTGTGGCGGCTTTTCGCCCTCAATGGCGTAGGAGGCTTTCGAATCCTTTAACAGCAAAAAAGCCGCCGTTCGGCCCATCACGTCCGGATGAATTTTCCCAATCATCTGTTTAATGTGCTGGGATAAGTCTAGTTGCTGGTAACTCTCTAGTACCGGCGTTTTTCGAATCATCGGACAAAATTCCCGCACGCCCGGTAGATTGTTCCGAATCCGCTGTCGCTTCGTGGGTATTCGCTCACTCGTACTTCCGTATTGCAGCCGCTCCTCGACCACATCCAGGTAATTTCCCGTCGTCAGATCCGGCACGTCGAGTAGTTCCTCCAGGAGCCATTCGTACAGAAACCATACTTTCCGACTGTACTGCCCCAATGGTTCCTGGGTTACCCATTCTACAATCGGCTGCGGCCCCAGCGTTTCGAATAGCTTTTTGAGCAGCCCCAGTTCGATACCTTCGTATTTCAGGGCAAAGGTCAGGTGGGCCGCAAGCGTTTCCTCGGGTCGATATCTGGGGGTAAAGACCTGCCATTCTTCCGTCTGGTATTGGCGGTGTTTTTGACTAATAATCGTCAGTCGATCCGGTAAGGGAATCGCCAGCTCATAGGCCTGTAGCAAGGCCGCGTAGCCCGCGAGTTCTCCGGGTTCAGGAGTAGTACGATCCAGAAAAACGGTAACCAGAGAAGGAATAATCGGATACGTCATACGTTCAACTAAAGGGTATCGTAAACGTATGAAATTTACTTATTTTTTATGAAAAATGCTTACATATATAATTTTTTATGAAAAACATTTATGCATAGACTGTTTTTATTGCCAGTAATCGTATAATCCTAATGTTTACTGATACAGACAATGCGAAACCTGTCGTGCTCTAATAGTACTAACATGAATAAACCGGGAATCCCAACCCCCTCAGGCTGAGAAATCCCGGTTCGCCTATCGATTAATTTACTTGTTAGCCGCTGACTTTCGATACAAATCTTCCAGCTTGGCCGCCAGTTCTTCACCCCGTAAGTTACGGGCCACAATCCGCCCTTCCGCATCCAGTAAAACGTTCGAGGGAATTGCCCGTACCCCGTAGAGTTGAGCCGGAGCACTATTCCAGTACGCCAGATCCGTAACCTGAGGCCAGGTCAATTGATCTTTTTCAATAGCTTTCAGCCAGGCTTCTTTTGTTTTGTCGAGGGATACGCCCAGAATCGTGAAGCCCTGATCCTTGTACTGATTATAGGTTTTTACCAGATTGGGATTTTCCCGACGGCAGGGACCGCACCAGGCCGCCCAAAAGTCGATCAATACGTAACTCTTACCGTACAAGCTCGACAAACGCAGCGGTTTACCGTCGGGCGTATTCGCCTGAAAGTCCTTCGCTTTTTCTCCTACCTGCACGCTCCGCAACGTAGTAACGAGCTGTTTAAGCGTTTGTACGTAGGGTGTTTTCTGTAAGGATGCGTCCAATAGAGCTACATTTTTTTCAATTTCATCCGGTGTCAGACGATAGGAATATTCACGGTAAAGAATATAAGTCGGAACAATGGATGTCGGGTGTTTCGAGATAAAGGCCTGAATTTCACCTTCTTTCCCCTGCCGAAAGCTGGCTAATAAATCCTGTCCCTGCGAGCCGTTTATTTTCGTATTCCGGTAATATTGAGCACTATCCAGCTGGATCGCCACTTGCGTATCGCCGGCATCCAGAAACAGGAATTGATTGCCCCGGGTCGTATCCAGCGTCAGTGCGTACACTTCTGGTAGCTTCAATTTTCGCTGAATCTGAAATTTCCCATCTTTGACGGGTACGGCCTCCACCGTAAAGAACATTTTGTTGTGAAAGCGTTGCAAATACACCTTGCCCGTGTTCACGCCGGCTACGGTTCCGGTGAGGGTAACAGGTGTTTGAGCCTGAGCGAGCGTAGCCAGACCGAGGCTTACCGCGAGTGTTAAAGATTTGAGCAGATTCATGCGAGCATTGATTTGATGGAAAGATCGTATTTAATATCCCGGATTTTGCACTAAATCCTTATCAGCGGCTAAATCATTGTACGGAATGGGAAAAATCCATTTATTGGCATCCGTTACACCGAGTACTGTTGCCGCCCGGTTGGTTCGTACCAGATCAAACCAGCGGTGCGGTTCAAAGGCAAATTCTACCCGCCGTTCGTTCTCCAGAGCCAGTGCCAGTTCCGTTGCCGTAGTCACCGTCAACGCCGCCACTTTCGAGCGAGCCCGTACCGCGTTCAGATCGGCCAGAGCACCCGCGACGTCGGGCGTTGCTTTTTTGATACGGGCTTCCGAACGGATCAGATACTGTTCAGCGATTCGGAACAGGTACGTCGGATTGTCGGACGTAGATCGCCAGTACAGCAATTGTACGAAGTAATTGCGAATAGCTGGTGTAGAAATATCCTTGATGAGCTGTTTCCGTTCCCCGCCCGTCGCTGGATTTTGCAGCAAAGCGTAGATGTCAGGACCGGGGCAGAACTGATTCCGGTACCCATCGTTCGACCAGGAACCGTAGTGAGCACTACGGTCGGCGGTACTGTACGCCAGCTCGAAAATGGATTCTTTGGTGTTTTTTCCGTTCAGGATCGTAGCCCAGCTTACCAGTTCATAATTGCTATCCGCAATCAGTTTGGATGCGTAGGTTTCCGCTTCCTGAAAATCACCGTTGTACAAATGCACACGAGCCTTCAGGGCGTAAACCGTGTTCAGGGTCACGCGGTTGCGGTCCACGCGGGCGGGCAGAAGGTTTTCGGCGGTGGTCAGATCGGCCAGTACCTGCCGGTATACGTCCTTTTGCGTACTTTGTTTAATGCCATCGAAATCGTTGGGCGAAGTCGTCGGTTTTAAAATGATCGGTACATTGCCCCAGGCCCGGGCCAAGTCGAACAAAGCCAGAGAACGCAGGACATACGCTTCGCCAATGTACTGTTTGCGTACGGCTTCGGTAATGACCCGGTTATCCAGCTTCTCTACTTTGTCGATTACATTGTTCGCTCCGTTGACCGCCGTATAAATCGTGGACCAGACGTTGTTGAGCAATGTATTGTCCGAACGGTACGAATGCGTGATGAAGTTGCTGTAATAATTTAGTGTACCGACCCACAGGTTATCGCCACCCGCCAGATACGCGGCGGCCTGGTAGCCGTCGCCGCCGTAGTAATTGCTCGACTGTAGCTTGTCGTACACGCCCAGCAGGGCAACTTCCGCCGTCGCTGCATCAACAATAACCGACTGATCCGAAATGCTTTGCTGCGGTTCTACGTCCAGAAAATAAGATCGGCAGGCAGTCGTCAGCAGGCCCGTCAGAGCTACCAGTACCAAACCTGAGGTATGTAAAAAGGATTTTCTTTTCATGTTAAAACGTGAGATTTAAACCTACTTCGACCGTACGGGGGTGCGGAGGCATGGAAAAATCAAGGCCCTGAACGGTAGCGTTCGCGTAATCCTGAGCGGTATTGATTTCCGGATCAGGTCCCGAGTATTTGGTGAAGGTCAGCAGGTTGGTAGCGTTGACGTACAGACGAGCTTGTTGTAGGCGTACTTTCGACAAAATGGCGGTTGGCAGAGAATAGCCCAGAGCTACGCTTCGTAGACGGATAAACGACGCATCTTCCAGAAAACGGCTGCTTTCAAAATTATGGTTGTAGCTACCGTCGGCGTTGGGTAAAATGGTCACCCGGGGAATGTCCGTTACGTCACCAGGTTGCTGCCAGCGTCGCATCTGGCTGGCGAGCAAGGACCAGGACGTACCCCGTGAACCCGCGTGTTCCTGAAAGTAGCGGTTCATGTTAAAGACTTTATTTCCCTGCGAGAAGTAAAAGAAGAACGAGAAGTCGAAGCTGTTGAAACGGAAACTGTTCCGTAAGCCGCCGTAGTACGCGGGCCAGGCATTGCCTACAATCTGGCGGTCATCAGTAGTAATTTTACCATCCTTCGTTCGGGAATCATCATATACGGCATTGCCCGTTTGCGGATCGACGTACAATTGTTTGTACAGCCAGAACGAATACATGGGCTGACCTTCCTGGAGGCGTACCCAGTCGCGGTTGTACTGCGTGAACGAAATGGGCAGCTTCTCAATGGTATTGACGTTGTGGGCTACGTTGAAGCTGGTCGTCCATTCGAGCTTGTTACTGGAAATGTTCACGGACGTAATCTGGAATTCAAAGCCTTTGTTACTCATTTCGCCTAAGTTCTGGAAGGACGATGAAAAGCCCGTTTTAGCCGGAATCGGTACCTGCAGCAGCAAATCCGTGGTGTATTTGTTGTACACATCCCATTCAAACTTCAGTCGGTTCGCAAACAAAGCGGCCTCCAAACCCACGTTCCACTGGCGAGTCGTTTCCCACTTCAAATTCTGGTTTGCCAGCTGAGCCGGCGACACCCCGGGACGATCAAGGTAGTTGTTACCTCCCGACCACAGCCCCAGCGAAGCAAAATCGGGGATGCTCTGGTTACCCGTCCAACCAATACTGGCTTTCAGTTTCAGATCATTCACAAATCGCACATTCTCCCGAATGAATCGCTCCTGTCCTAACCGCCAGGACACCCCTGCTGAAGGAAAAGTACCCCAGCGATTGTTGGCCCCGAAGCGGGAGGAAGCATCCGTACGCACGTTTAAATCCACGCTGTACCGACTGTCGAAACTATAATTAGCTCCGCCAAAGTACGAAATCAGGCCCGAAGGCGTAATGCCGGTGGTACTGCCCGTCGTGATGGCGGCGGCTGAGATGGTGGTGAACTGCGTACTGGGAAAGTTGGTACCGGTAATCGTGGAACGTTGAAATTCATTCCTCTGGAGTGTATTCCCCAGAAAAACGGTCAGGAAATGCTTTTCGCCCAGGGGAGCAATGTAATTGAGCAATTGTTCGGCAATCCAGGTACGGTCGAGCGTGGTCGCGTTGGTGGCACTCCCATTGGTAGCTCTTCCTTCCGTCAGATTGGCGTTGTAGTAAACGGCTTCGTTGTAGTAGTTGTCGTCCAGACTCCAGGAGCTTTTGAAGGTGAGATCTTTCGTAAGGTTCCATTTCAGATATGCATTGGCAATCAGGTGTTTTCCGTACGCGTAGTTGTTGGAATTTTCCAGGAGTACGTAGGGGTTGTTGAAGCGTTCCCCGCGGTTATAGGAACCATCCGCCGCGAAGAGGGGCGTGAGCGTTGGGGTATGTAATCCCGTATTCAAAATCCCGCCCGTGTCACCGGTACGGGCCAATTGCCGCTTCGTTGCACTGTAGGAGGTACTTAATCCGACCTGTAGTTTCTTATTAATCTGATGGTCAACATTGACCCGGAATCCCAATCGCTGGAAATCCTGTAGTTTCAGAATGGAATTCTGATTGGTGACTTCGCCGCCCAGGTAGAACTGCGTTTTTTCATTCCCGCCCGTAATCGACAGATTGTTGGATTGCTGTACCGCCGTTCGAAACACCAGACTCAGTCGGTCGTACGTTCCCTGATCTTGTGGGTTCCCCTGCCCTCCTTCACTAACGGGACGGAAAGGACGCGTAGCCGCTGGATTACCATCATTGATCCACTGCTCGTTAAGAATTTCGGCGTGCTGCGGACCCGTAGTCAGGTCCCAGAGTTTAGGAGCTTTGGCAACGCCTACCGAAGTAGAAAAATTGATCTTGGTTTTGCCATTTTTGGAACCCCGTTTGGTCGTAATGATGATTACCCCATTGGCTCCTCGGGCCCCGTATACGGCCGTGGCGTTAGCATCCTTAAGTACTTCAATATTTTCAATATCGTTGGGATTAATATCGGCCAGTGGATTGGTGGTCTGACCACCCGTCCGTACGCCCTGTAATGAATTGCTGTTGATAAATACCCCGTCAATCACATAGAGCGGATCATTCCCGGCATTGATCGACGTAGCCCCCCGCAGGCGAACCAGCACGCTCCCGCCTTCGACGCCCGAGTTGGAAGAAATCTGTAAACCCGGCGTCAAACCCTGTACCCGTTCACTGAAACTAACGCCGTGCTGGTTTTTCAGATCTACGCCTTTGACTATGGAGACCGCACTTGTTTCGGCCCCTTTTTTCACCTGAGCGTACCCTACGACTACCACTTCATTGAGTTCCTGATTGGCGGATACCAACTGTACCGATAGCTGTTTTTGAGACCCAACCGTAACCTCCTGGGTGCTGTAGCCAACAAAGGAGAAAATCAGCACGTCACTGGCTTGAGCCACGTCCAGTTTAAACTGCCCATTGGCATCAGTTATGGTACCGATAGTCGAGTTTTTCTGTCGAACACTCACCCCCGGCAGGGCTTCGCCGTTGGCATCGGTTACGCGACCCTGAATCGGAAACGCCCGATGACGAAACGAGGTAACGGAAGGAAGGGCATGGGTCCGTAGCGGAATACCTTCGCTCAGGCCCAGTACCGCCGCCAGACTGGCTACCTTCAACCAGCGAGGTCCCACTTGATTTAACCTTGAATACATGAAATAAATGGATAGATGAGAGAGAAAAAGAATAGTTAACGATTATATATATACGTCACACAAGGACATAGCTTTCTCACAGGCTAACTTTCACGGGTTAGCCACGTAAATCATGCGATTGGGTGGTATAAAGGATTGGGTTGGTTGTACTAAGAACTAAAGCGGATACAGACTTTTCTCACCGTAGCGAGCCGTTTTGGCCAGTAATGCTGCGTATTCTTTGGCTTTCGCCGCGTCGCCTTTTTTCTGGTACACTTTATACAAACCCCACAAGCCATTAGCCGAATGCGGGTGTTTTTTAAGTAATTCCTCATAGGCGTGAATCGCGTGTTCGTAGTGCTTGGCTTGCAAATGGACCTCGGCCAGACTGATCAGTACGGGACGAGCGTAGGAAGGCGGTTCGCTGTAGCCCAATTCCTCTTCCTTGATTTTTGCTTTTTCGAGTAAGGCAATGGCTTCATCCCGATGCCCCTGGGCATTTTTGATGAGCCCCTGTAATTCAAGTGAAGCCACGTTGAGGTCATTTACCCGGCGTGTATTGATGACGTCTTCTTCATTAAATTGATTCACATTCCGCCACAGCGTGGCATCAAGGGCATCGACGTACTTCTGGGCCTCTTCCACCTTGTTTCGGCGTATCGCGTCCATACCCGCCGCGAAGTAGTATAGCCCGTCTTTGTAAGCCATTGCTTTCACCGAATACAGACTATCGCGGGGTGAAATGGCCTGCAAGCGTTTGGCAGCCCGGTCGTAGTAGCCAAAACAGATTTCCATTTTCACGGGAGCCAGAATACCCTGATAGAAAAACCGGCCTTCGTACTTGCGTTTCCGCTCTTTGGAAGCGGGCATATTCTGTAGTTTCTCGGCGTAATATAGGGCCGTCGCATAACGTCCGTCTTCGGCACAGTTGGCCAGTAAGTAATTGATATTGTGGATATAATTCCAGGCATCGACTTCCTGAATACCCTGTTTTTTCATGTAAACGGAATCGACGGCAACGGAAGCTTTAAACGTATCGAAGGCTTTCTGATACTCCCCCAGCTTGTAGTACACGTGGCCCGGCATGTGTACCAAGTGACTCGAGGCGGGTCCTAGTTTGGGCAGTACTTCGCAGCTTTCGAGGGCTTCGGCCGGGCAACAATTTTCTTTGAGGTGAATCCAGTAATGATGGGCTCCGGCATTATCAGGGTGGGATTTAAGGACATCCCGGAGCAGATATTCAGCGTACATCGTGCCCTCCCGCGGATTGAGTTTCAGATCGTAGCCGCTCATTTTGCTCAGGGCTAAAAAGAGTTTTGCGTCTACATCTTCCGGGTATTCATGAACGAGTAACTCCAGGATTCGCTCGTATTCTTTTTTTCCGCTGGCTCCCGGTACATCGCGGGCCAGGACGGCCTCCGCGTAGCGTCTTTCGTGCGGATTTGCCTTGGCTTTCAGTTCTTTCAGTTTTCTCACCGCCCGGATACGGTCGGCAGCAAAATCATCCCCTTCCATCGAACCAATGGCACTGTAAATACCCCAGTACGGCATAATAGCGGTGGAGTCCTGACGGGAAGCTTCTTTAAAGGCCCGGTACGCTTCAAAATCCCAAAAGCTGTGAAGCAGAGCAACGCCCTGACTAAAATACCGTTGGGTCAGCGGATTTTTGGTTTGAATGCTCAGGTCGGAAGTCCCAATGCCCGTCATAATTTCCGGAGCAGGCAGGTTATGAATATATACTGTTTCTTTTCGGTACTCCTGAATATGGACCAGGTGATCGTGATTCATCGTTCGACCTTCGGGATCGTGATGATGGTCATCGTGGTACACACGTTGGCTGAAGGCTGGTATAGAAAGTAGACACAGAGCAAATAAAGAGCGTTTCATAGGGAAGCAGACGGGATAGGTACAAGTGAACCAAAAGAACTTGTACAGCGGATAGTTACAAATCCGCATCAAATATATATTTACTCTATATAATTAGTATACTATTTGTGAGAAATTTTAAAATTGATGATTTGTTTTATAGTAATGAAAGTTCTGTTTTAGATAGATCCATCTTCGTCCCACAGGCACAGCTGGTTATGTAGTCCGTATGCATTCCATGCGGGGCATCCCATGCCGGCACGCCCGCCGCTCACTCCTCTTGCTCAGTCCCACCGCATTGCCGAGGGGGCCCCATGGAATGGTTGGCGGCTTCAGTCCCAGAATGGAATTCCGGCATGGGATGCCCCGCATGGAATGCGATAGGCCGGGACCTGGATGTATGGCGTCCGTGCAGAGTTTTGATTGTAATAACTTAAAACGGTTAACTACTATCAAAAGATGAAAACCTTTCCTGCCAGTAAGAAGTGCTAAACTCCGTCTAGGTGAATAACGGAACGTTCAAAGAGCAGTACTTCCTCCAACCTATAATAAATACTCGCCAGCCGTTTGTTTTTATACGTTTCAGCTTTTCCCATGTCTACTTACGTTCGTGCCAGTGTTACGATGTCTTTCACTTCCAGTACTGCCTTGGGATAACCTTTTTGAGCGGCGTGAATCATGGCCTGCCCTACTTCTTCCAGCGTACAGAAGCCCCCGGGAAACAGGGCTCGCCCCAGCGGGTAGACCCAGGCAATCCATTTATAAAAACTTTTTACATTTTTCTGGCCGGGCACCGCTTTCATAAAACCAGGACGAAACATATATGCTTTGGGAAACAAACGCATTAAGGCACTTTCGGTGGCTCCCTTCACCCGAGCCCAGGCGATGCGACCCTGCTCATTTGTTCCCGCCCCGGTAACGTAACAAAAGGTCAGATCCGAATTGTATTGAGCGACCGTCTGGGCGAAATGGAGCGTCAGATCGTAAGTAGTTCGCCTGTACTCTTCCTGACTCATACCGACCGACGATACGCCTAGACAGAAATAACAGGCATTGAAACCGGCCAGTTGCGAAGCAATGGGTTGCAGATTGAAGAAATCCTTATGGATGATTTCTTTCAGTTTAGGATGGGATAAGCCCCCTGGCTTCCGGTTGATCACCAGCACCTGCTCAACGTCGGGATGCTTCAGGCATTCGAACAGTACCCCTTCGCCTACCATACCCGTAGCTCCAGTAATGATTGCTTTGATTTTCATCGCGGTGATGGTTTAAATTGGAGTAAACGTTTATTGAACCCAACCATTCTTTTTCATCCAGCCAAAGAGTGGCTGCATCCATTCTTCCGTAGGTAATTTGAGTACAAAACCGTGATTTCCTGTCGGATACAGGTGCATTTCAGCGGGGACGCGATGATGCCGTAAAGCTTCATAAAAAACGATACTATTGTCTACATCCACCACTTTGTCGTCACCAGTATGCGTCAGGTATGTCGGTGGCGTCTGATCCGTCACGTGCCGTTCGTTAGAAAATCGCTCGATGAGTTCCTGGCTCGGCTTTTCGCCCAATAAGCTCGTACGGGATCCTTGGTGAGCCAGCGTTTCACTCATCGAAATAACGGGATAAATCAGAATCATGAAATCGGGCCGCAGACTAACACGACCGGGGTTTTCAATCACGGGCGTATTAAATTTGGTTCCTGCTGTAGAAGCCAGGTGGCCACCCGCAGAGAAACCCATAATGCCTATACGATCGGATTGCAGTTGCCATTCCTTAGCCCGTTCGCGTACCAGCCGAATGGCTTGCTGAGCGTCCTGCAGGGGCCCAATACTTTTATCGACCATGATCGAATCGCTGGGCAGGCGATACTTCACAACGAAGGCGGCTATACCATGCTTCACGAAGGTTTCGGCAATTTTTACGCCTTCGCCATTATAACTCTCTGACACATAACCGCCACCGGGATAGATGACGACGCCCGTACCCGTCGGATTTTCTTTGGGTAAAAAGATTGTTAGCGTGGGTTGAGATACTTTGCGGTATCCTTGAACCCGACCGCCGGGTTCGGCATTAACGATTTCCTTCATGGCGTAGGCTTTCGCGTTCGGAATGGCCCCTGAATACAGAGGAATGACTTGCTGAGCCTGCGTTGGTAGTAGTGCAGCTAGCGAAAGGACCAGCATTGGCAGGGCCACTTTCCAGAGGTAAGACATAACGTTAGAGGTTCATATGACGGACTAAAGATAGGGAATGCTGTGGAATGCCATTGAAAAACCGTTATCCTGAACTATCCTGTACCTTGCCTTTAGTATCAAGTTTATGATCACACCTTCTAAATCAGTTGATTTCGGCTAAACGTTTCTTAGTATTTATATACTATGCCACTCCTTTTCATTCTAGGTAAGTATCTAAAAATAAGCACATTATTCATCAGAGGCAAAAACTTAACACCTATTAGTCTATAAATTCTATAGATTTATTTGGATATGTAAATTTGGGTACTCTATCTTTGCAGAGTCGTCATCAATTACTTCCCTGCAAAAGTAGTTGCGGCTTATAGAAAAATGAAGAAAGGAGTGGGCTATCGCTACTACGTTTCTAACTAGAATCGGACGAGGCGGCCCAGGTCAGTACCAACTATAAACCCAACAACGTCGTTATGACACCGTTTACTAGCACCTGCTGCTGTTGTTAAATTAAGTACATCCAACCCTTCCTATCTTGGAAGTTTGTTTACCTCGGCCCTGCCTGCACCGCTGTAAACGTACTTCCTTCCCGTACCGGCTTTTGGCCGTACTCTGCTCAACTGTTCACCACCAATTTCATCTCACATGAAAAAGAATGCCATTTCTTTGCTGAAAGGGACTGCCCTTACCTTGTCCGTACTCAGTGGTTTCACTTCGCAGGCTCAACAAACGCTTTTCCCCAAAGAAGGAGTTTGGCGGGGAGTATTTACCATCAACGAACAGAAAGTACCTTTTAATTTCGAAGTAAAAGGGCACGAAGCGGAAGATGCGACCTTCTCGCTCATCAACGGTACCCGCCGGGATCACTTCCACGTCAAGCAAACGGCTCCCGATTCATTGTTCATCAAAATGAATACCTACGATGCTGCTCTGGTGGCCAAGGTACATCCCGACGGACACCTGACGGGCGAATATCGTAGTCTGGTACCGAGTTTGCGGGGAAATTCACTACCCTTCACGGCCGAATACGGAAAAACCTATCGCTTCGTAGAACCAGGCAAAGACATTGCTCCAACGGCCAATCTTTCCGGCAAATGGGAGATTAAACTCATTAGTAAAGAGCCCGTAGCTAATCAGGTAGCACTACTTGAGCAGAAAGGAAACAAACTCACGGGCGTAATCATGACCGTGGTGGGCGATTCTCGAGAACTGGAAGGGACCGTTCAGGGCAATGAATTTGTCCTTTCCGGATTCACGGGCCCGAATCCAGTATTGATCAAAGGAAAAATCAATGAAGACAAAACCCTGTCGGCTGAAATCGACCGGGGATTGTACGTGACCCAAAAGCTGGAGTGGACGAAAAACAAAAAAGCCGAGTTGCCTGATCCCTATGCCCTTACGCAACTCAAAGAAGGACAAAACAAGCTTGATTTCGAGTTTCCGGACCTGAACGGGAAAACCGTTAAACTGAGCGATCCTAAATACAAAGGCAAGGTCGTAATTGTCGAAATCATCGGTACTTGGTGCCCCAACTGCACCGACCAGACGGCCTTCTTATCACCCTGGTTCAAGGCGAACAAACACCGCGGCGTTGAAGCCATTGCTGTAGGTTTTGAACAGAAAGACGACCTCAATTACGCCAAATATACCCTAGGCAAACTCAAGGAAAAGTATGGCATTGAGTATGACATCCTTTTCGGGGGTCTGGCGGACAAGAAACTAGCCTCGGAAAAATTTGCGGCCCTCAATAAAATGATGGCCTTCCCGACGACCATCATCATCGGAAGGGATGGTACCGTTAAACAAATTCATACGGGTTACACGGGCGAAATCACCGGAAAATACTACAAAAGCTACGTCAAAAAGTGGAATAAGGACCTCGACAAATACATTGCCGAAGAAGCTCCCGCTACCCGTGACGTAGCGGCCCGCTAATCCTTTGGTCAAAGTTGATTTGCCATGATTTCGAGTACCGGGTACTTTATCCGGTACTCCTTTCACCACGCAACGTTTCACATTCCATCTCATCTTTCTCATGAAAAAAATACTCGCTCTGCTGGCCCTAACATCGCTGGCGTTTACAAAACCACAGGCTACGGTTTCTTACAAAGTCGATACGCAAAAAAGTACGGTTGTCTGGAAAGGCAAAAAAGTAACCGGTGAACATTTCGGAAACGTAAGCCTCAGCAGCGGAACCCTGACGGCCGAAAATGGAAAACTCAAAGGCGGTACTTTCGAAACGGATCTGCGTACCCTGACCGTCACGGATTTAAAGGAACAGGAGTATAACCAAAAGCTGGTAAACCACCTGAAAGGTGATGATTTCTTTGCGGTGGATAAACACCCCAAATCAACTTTCGTGATTACCTCCGTTACACCACAGTCGGGCAATCAGGTGCAGGTGAAAGGCAAACTGACCATCAAGGGGATTACGAAAGAAGTTAGCTTCCCCGCAACCGTAAAAGCCGACAAAGCTCAGTTGACGGCTACAGCCAAAATTCCCGTGGACCGCACGCAATATGACATTAAATTCCGATCAACCAATTTCTTCGAAAATCTGGGTGACAAAGCCATCCACAACGATTTCGAGCTGGATATCAATCTGGTAGCCAACGCCACCGGTTCAGCAACCGCCAGTCGCTAACCACCTACCAAGATGAAAAAAGTATGGACTGGGCTAGCCCTTTTTCTGGCTAGCGTGACTTTACTATGGGCTCAGGAAAACAAGCAGATTACGTGGGAATACCACCTTTCCAAAACGGCCCTTCAACCCGGCGACGAGGTGGATTTGATCCTGACCGCTAAGGTAGAAAAAGGCTGGCTGCTGTACTCTTCGGATTTTGTGGCGGATGTGGGGCCCCAACCTACGGCTTTTGAATTTGTATCGAATGGTACCTTCTCCCCCGTAGGTCCGGTCGTACCGGTAGACCCCCTGACAAAAAAGGACAAAACCTGGGATCTGGACGTTTCCTATTTTACGAAACGGGCGGAATTTAGGCAGAAAGTCCGCATCGATAAACTCGATTATTTTTTCACGGGATACATTACCGGACAGGTTTGTCACGAAAAAAAGGGCTTATGCGTTCCTTTCCGGCAGGCGTTTAACTTTGATCCCCGTAATGCCCAATGAAAGCCCTATTGCTCGCACTAGGGGGGCTTTCGTTACTCGTGTTAAACTTCAGTTTTACGTATACGGAAGAACCCCTTACAAAAGTTGGACTGGGTAAAAAGCTCTTTTTTGACCCTATTCTTTCCGAAGATCGTACCATCAGCTGTGCTTCCTGTCACAAACCTGAATTTGCCTTTGCCGATACCTTGTCCTTCAGTCTAGGCGTCCATCAGCGACCCGGCGAACGGAATACGCCTTCGGCGATGAACTTGGCAGGTCGGTTGCAACTCTTTTGGGATGGGCGGGCATCGTCTTTAGAAATGCAGGCTCTGGAGCCGATCGCCAACCCAACTGAAATGAACTTGCCCATCGCCGAAGCCGTATCCCGCCTTAATGGCGACAAAGCTTACGCAAAGGCTTTTCGAAAACTCTATAAAACAGAGGTGACAGCGGCCCAGCTGGGGGAAGTACTGGCGGCTTACGAACGAACATTGGAAACCAGCAACACACCCTATGATCGCTATATCAACGGCGATGACGGAGCCATGTCTGCTGCCGCCGTTCGGGGTCGAAATCTGTTTATTGGGAAGGCTAACTGTGCTAACTGTCATTCTGGCGAAGATTTTACGGCCGATCGCTTTAAAAACATCGGACTCTTCGACGGCAAGACGCTTATTGATCAAGGCCGATTTAAAATTGTAAAGGATAGTACTTACCTCGGTCATTTCAAAGTACCGGGCCTACGCAACGTGGCGTTGACGGCTCCGTATATGCACAATGGTATGTTCAAAACCTTACGGGAAGTGATCCAGTACTACAATCACCCCGATCAATTTATTAAAAACGGTTTTAATCGAGATCCTTCACTCAATACACCCCTGAACCTAAGTGAAGCGGAGATGAACGATCTGGAAGCGTTTTTACACGCCTTAACAGACGATCAATTCCTAACCCGCAATAAGTAACCCGAACCGAATATGGTTCGGGTTTTCTTTAACTAATTAAACTATTAAATCTATATACTAAGTATATTTATATGAAGCATTTGTTTTACCTGAGCTTATTCTTGCTGGTAAGTGTTGGGCTTCGGGCTCAGCAACGAATTTTGTCCGGTAATGTCGTTTCCGCGACCGAAAACGCTCCCGTTTCCGGAGCTTCAGTATACGTTAAAGGAACGAATACGGGGACCCTAACCGATACACAGGGGAATTTCAAACTTTCCATTAGTAAAGGTTCTACGCTAGTCGTTTCGGCCATTGGTTTTCAAAGTCAGGAAATTTTGCTGAGTAACCAAAACTCGTTGAACGTTCGCTTAGAAGCCGCTGCCAATCAGTTGGGTGAAATTGAGGTCGTCGGTTCGAGAAACGCCAGTCGTACCCGCACCGATTCCCCCGTTGCAGTGGACGTCATCGACCTCAAACCTTTAAAAGAATCGGCTCCGCAGGTGAGTATTACACAGTTGCTGCAATACGTATCGCCCTCTTTTCATTCCGTAAATGGCAGCAACGCCGGAGATGCGGGTTCAGCACTCAACCTGTCTCAATTACGAGGCCTGGGAGTCGATCAGGTACTGGTGCTGGTCAACGGCAAACGTCGTCATAAAAGCTCGAATGTCAACTGGGGCGGCCTTGGTAATGGGGCTACGGGCTATGATCTTAACTCCATTCCTACGGGGGCAATTGAACGGGTAGAAATCCTGCGGGACGGAGCGGCCGCCCAGTATGGATCGGATGCCATTGCCGGAGTGATCAACCTTGTGCTACGAAAAAGTACGGACGAGCTGACGGCCACCTCCACCCTCAGCACCCGCCGTCGCGGCGATGGAGCAACCAGTCGGACCAGTGCCAATTACGGTTTCGCGTTAGGCAACCGGGGTGGATTTTTCAACGCTACGGCCGAATTCGCCACGCAGGGTATTTCTCTGACTCCCGGACGGAATGACGCGGGTTTGTACAATGGTCCTATTTACGGTGGTGGAGCCAATACGCGAGCGTATGACGCAATTTACACGAAGGAAATTGATGAAGCCCTTCTGGCCAAACGCGGAATCGACCGTCATTTTTTCGACCAGCGGGGCGGTGGTTCCAATAAGGCGAAAGATGCATTGCTCTTTTTCAATGCGGCCGTACCCTTAAAAGAAGAAGCCGAAATCTATGCTTTTGGTGGAATCAGTCACCGGAACTCGCAGTTTACGGCCGTGTATCGCTTGCCCGGCTGGACGGAGCGTACCAACTCCTTTCTGTATCCCGACGGCTTTCTGCCCGCCATGGACAACATCATTACGGATAAATCCTTAACGCTAGGCATCAAAGGCAAAATTCATAACTGGAACGTGGATGTTTCGAACGTATACGGCAAAAACGATTTCGGCAACGTGATTACCAACTCCATTAATGCCAGTTTAGGTTTAAAAAGCCCTACAAGCTTTGATGCCGGAAAGTACAATGCGAGCCAGAATACGGCTAGTCTGGACATCAGTCGCTATTTTGACCGAGTATTGAAAGGATTGAACGTAGCCTTTGGGGCTCAGTACCGGGTGGAAACCTATCAGATTATCGCCGGGGAAGAGGCTTCTTACAGCAAGGCTGACTTACGAACCATTTACGACCTGGACACCACGACAGCGGGAATTCCGTTCCTGAACAATGCGGGCAGTGTAGCCTTAAACGGCCTCTCCCCTGGTTCTCAGATTCACGCGGGTTTTCGTCCGGCCAATGAAGTCAACGTCAACCGTTCCATTTCTGCCGGATACGTGGATTTGGAAGCTAACCTGACTACGGCCTGGCTGCTTTCGGGAGCATTCCGGGTGGAGAATTTCTCGGATTTTGGAAATGTGACGACTTACAAAGTAGCCACCCGTTACAAATTCGCCGACTGGCTGAATATTCGTGGATCGTATAATACCGGTTTTCGGGCTCCGGATTTAGCTCAGTTTTATTATACGGAAACCTCCACTAGTTTTCAACAGGGGCGGGCGATTGATCAGGTTACGGCTTCCAACAAAAGTGCCGCTACCCGGGCCCTGGGTTTCCCTAGCCTGACGCCCGAAAAATCGAAAGGCTATACCATCGGCTTTACTTCACAACCAGTACGAAAGGTAGAATTGACCGCCGATGCCTACTGGGTAGACGTTGACAATCGCGTGGGAAATACCGGAAACTTTTCCGCCACGGATACCAACTTACCTTTGGAAGTTCGAAACCTGTTTGTACAGACGGGTACGACTCAGGCGAAATTTTTCTATAACTCGTTTAGTACCCGAACCAAAGGCCTGGAGTTTACGGGCAGTTACAAAACGCCGTTTCGTGGCGGCCAGCTAACCTTTCTGGTGGGAGGAAACTTTGTATCAAACGAGGTGACGAAGGTGAATACGCCGAAAGGACTAGAAGCGTATCGCTACATCATTTTCAACGAAGGCGAAAAAGCCCGGGTCACTTCCAATATTCCAAGTCAGAAAGTAACCATTCAGGCGTTTTTTCACCAGGGTCGCTTCAACTACCTGCTGCGTACGGTGTATTTCGGCTCCGTCACGACGGCAGCGGCCCAGAATGCCACCTTCCCAAAACCTGATTATTTTTTCCAGAAATTGAATCCGATCTGGGTAACGGACCTGTCGTTTGGTTACCGCCTTACATCAGCCATTCAGGTTACGGCGGGGGTTAATAATCTCTTCGACATACTCGGCGATTACACCCAGGTTCCTAGTCTTCGAAACCCTACGGTGGTAGGCATTCAAAACGGTAGTGCGGGTATACAACCATTTGCCCGCCTCTCCGCCATCTTTTAATCGCATTTCCTATGAAAAAAATCTTTATATGGGCAGGTCTGGCCGGGCTGCTTTCGCTCGTCGGCTGTACGAAAGCCGATTACCTGGATATTCATGCTTCCGAACGTCCCTCGCTGGCAGCTTATGTCCGTTTTGTAAATGCCCGTGCCTCGGCAAGCCCCGTCCATTTCTGGACTTTCACGAACCAAGTCACCACCAAACCACTCGCGACGGGAGAGGCTTCGGCTTACCTGCCCACGGTGTACGGCAATGTGCAGTTCAACCTGACCGAAGGATCAGGTACCAGTTATAAAGTTTCCCAGCAGTTTGGCAATAGTGCTGCGTTTACGGGTTCAGGTGGTCCGAATGGTCCGATTCCGGATTATTACCATACGGTTTTTGCTGTTCGTAAAAATCGAAGTGTCGGTGATTCGCTCATTCTCTTTTACGATAATCTGGCCACGCCGCCAGCGGGTAAAGCTAAACTACGCTTTGTCAATCTTTCACCCGATCTGGGGGCCCTTTCACTGACGGGAGGCGATGTCTTGCTGCGGGACGTACCTTATGGCCGGGCCGCCAACTCCGCCCTCTCCGGCGAAACCCTCAGTGCTTATACGTTAGGACCTTTCGTGGAAGTCAACGCGGGTACAAAAACCCTGAATCTGAGTGATGCAGCGGGCAAACCGTTACTCTCTGCGGCTTCCGTTGCTTTACAGGAAGGTAAAATCTATACAGTCTTTACACAGGGCTCGCCGCTACGGCTGGTAAGTATTGTCCATAATTAACTACGTTCACACTTCATCCCAACCAACGCCATGAATCATTACTTCAACCATGCGGCCCGTACGCCGTTATCGCCTGCGGTTCAGGAGGCTCTATTGCTTTACCAGAGCGAGCGGTCGGCTACGGAGCGAGATCGGCTCATTGGCATCTATCGCCAGCATATTGCCGAATTATTACAGATAATGCCTGCTCAGGTTCACTTTACTACCGGCGGTACGGAAGCGAATAAACGAGCCCTGCAGTACAGCTTCTCGGAGACTACGGTTCGGCATGTCATTACTTCCCGACTCGAACACCCCTCTGTACTGCGTCCACTGGAGCAACTCGAACAGCGGGGACTTATTCGGATACATTATACGGCTCTGGATGAACAGGGGCGGGTAATTTTACCCGACCTGATCCGGCTGTTACAAATATACCCGCAAAGTCTGCTCAGCCTGATGCACGGGAATGATGAAACCGGACATGTACTCGACCTAGACGTTATTGCCTCCGTTAGTCAGCGGTACCGGACACTTTTTCACAGCGATACGGCCCAGACCGTCGGTAAACTTTCAGTTCCACTGGGTATACTGGATTTTGCGACAGCCTCGGCGGCGAAATTTGGTGGGCCCGAAGGAATTGGATTGTTACTGACGGCTCCCAACCAAAGAGGCAGTACCCGAGTGGCTATTCCGGAGAATGTACTGGCCACCGAAAATCTGGCGGGAATTGTGGGGATGACGAAAGCCCTGGAGCTTTCGCTGGCCCAGCAGGCCAGCCGCATGAAGTATTTAAATGACCTGAAAAGTTATTTTATTTACGAACTGACCCGACTCTTTCCGGCCACCCCTTTTCTGGGCCCCAGTCGCAGTTTAACCCAATGTTTACCCGGCCTGTTGCACGTCTCATTTCCGCCGCTTGCTTCGGGAGTGTCGTTGCTTCGTACGCTTCAACAGCGAGGCATTACTGCCGCTAATGGACACATTGACTGGAGCAAACCCGCGAACTTACGCCGGGAATTTACGGCCAATTTCTCACCGGAAACCATTCGTTTTTCTATGGGACCAGACAATACATTTCAGGAAATTCATTCAGTCATCCGTATTCTACGGGAAGTCTATCAGGAGCAGTCTGTTCTACCTTCAGCCTCCCTGCATTACCACGTCTTCTGACCTTACCTCACTCCGTCAGGGGCGATTCTGTATTGAAGCAAACGGTTACAGAAAAGCTGCGAAGCGTATTCGCAGCTTTTTTATCTATTGGGCTTTGCCACGATTCGTTTCAAGACCGCCTGAGCTTTTGAATTTTCTTCCGGTAACCCAATCGTAATTCGTACCCAGGTCGCATACGGAGCAAATGCCCGGCCAATGCGGAGGCCCGCCTTTCGGAAAGCATCTTCCACTTCCGCGTAAGGTTTACCCGTATCAAAATACACAAAATTAGCTTGCGAATCAGTATGGGGCAGTTTAAGTTCATCCAGAAGCTTTGTCCATCGCTGCCGCTCGCTTTGAATAGCCTGCGTGACGCGGGGCAAGTACGAGCGATCTTCCAGCGAGGCCAGAGCCGCCACTACCGAAAGTCGATTCAGGTCATGGACATTGCCCAAACCCTGATTTTTTAAATAGGCGGCTAAACTCGGAGTGGTTACGGCATAACCAATCGAGAGTCCTGTCAGACCGTAGGCCTTGGCGAAGGTTCGAAAAACCAGCACATTGTCCCCTTCACGAAGGTTATTTACGGCTGTACGTCCCTGAAAGTCATCCGTAAATTCCAGGTAAGCTTCATCCACAATGACTAGGGCACGGCTAGATACCTCGTGAATAAAATCATGAAACATTTTTCGCTCCGTCACCGTACCGGAAGGATTGTGGGGATTGACCAGAAATACGGCCTGCGTGCGTTCCGTCAGTTCCTGTCGGAACGCCGCCAGATCGTTGCTTTTATTTGCATTCAAAGGCACCGCAACTACTTTTCCCCCCACCCGGGCGGCGGCATTCACCAGAGCCGGATAGCCCGGCACGGCATACATAAACTCCCCGCCCGCTCCACCTTTCAGGCCGAGGTAAATCCCCAGTTGCTCAAGTATTTCGCCGGTAATAATCTGTTCAGGAGAAACCCCTTCCCGTCTGGCAATGGCCTCTACCAGAGCCTTACCTTCGTCGCCCGTGTACCGACTCAATCGACCCTTTTCGGCCTCCAGTCGCGAGAATACGCCGGGAGCAGGACCGTAAGGATTTTCATTCAGCGAAAGCGTAATTTCGCTCGGCTGCGATTGAGCCAATGACGCAAAGGACAAGGCTAACAGAGCCAGCGAATAGCCAAAATCAGTAAACGGATTGGAAATCCTGAAAGGGACCTTCATGCGGCACACGGATAGATACGTTTCGAGTCATACGCCCGTTATTTACTCACCGACTTTATTCGGTTACGCGATTTTCGACAAATACGTCACCGAAACGCGTAAAGGTTTCGTTTGCCGCAGCGACGGCTTGGGCTTCATCCGCTTCGGTACGGCCCTGAGCGTTGAGCACTTCTGTAAAGGTTTTCCACATACTTCCCGTAGCGGGTCCATACCCCGAAAAAAAGGAAATTCCTTCCGTAATGCCCACTTTTTCCAGCATTTTCACGATAATACTACCCCCCATGATAGAACCTTCCATGACGTACAAAGCTCCTAGGGCCTCTACCGTCGTCGCGATGGTCGGGGCCGTAGCAGCGGGTAAGTCGTCACTCGTACTGCCCAGGGTTTCCAGATCCGCCTTCAGAAAGGAGGCGTGGCGACGTTGTGCGTAATCGGGTAGTACCTGCGGCGTAATATAGGGAGCGATGGCCTGTTCAACCGCGTGAAAGTAGGCGTAGAAATGCTTCAAAAAATCAGCGTAATCGGCTTTGTTCGTGATGGCTTTCAACCGCTGAACGACCTGTTTTTCAAGTTGCTGATGGGAGGTGCGGGTATCTTCTTTCAGAATAAGACTTAACATTCTTCGTATACGTTCATGCAAATCGAAGGATAACTTAAGCGTTCCTTCGAATAAAGTTCTTACCCAGTAACCGCTTTCTTGCCCCAAAGGTTGCAAGGGTACGAACTTCCAAAACGAAAACGTCCTTTTTAAAGCTTCGTTATTTACCCAGACGAAGTTGGGTCCTTTAAATACGGCCGAAGAATAGTCCTAAAATTACCGTTTCGTCATTTCAAAAAGATTGGTAGCCTGATCTCCCAGAAAACCCTCAAACCAGACTCCATTTTCCTGACCCCGCTCGGCCAGTTCGTAGTAGGCATAACTCCAGCGGAGGGTTCCTGTACTTCCATCGGCTTCGGTTACGGGACAATCCTCGTCGACGGCCTGCGTCGACGACTGGCGTAATTTACTGCCCCGCTCTCCTTCGATTTGACTTTTCATCGGAATGCCCGCGGCTTGTAAACCCGCTATGGTTGTTTCCAGATCGGGCCATTCAGGAACCTGCTGAAAGTTAATGTAAGCCGTGAAGTGATTGACCGCATTCCCGTGCAGCAGGGTCCAGGCCGCAAACTGCGATTCTTCGTTTAAAGCCAAAACCGTATCGCGAGGTGGAGCCGGCCAGGGTCGCGTAAAGAAATTTTCCAGGGCTGATACCAGCGTTACCGCCGATTCATCTTCAAGCTCCTGCTGATCTTTTAATCGCTGTAATGATTCCCGCGGGGTGCCCGCCAGCAAATCCGGCGTATGAGCAACGGCCTCCGAAAGTAATTGCTGAGCCCGCCCGGAAAGTTGGGTTACGTCGAGTTGCGTGACAAAAAACTTGGGAAAGTGAGCCTCCGTGGGGTGCTGGTAATGCCAGGAATTCAGGTGTTTGGTCGGAAAAGCGTACGGACTTATTTTCTGGTATCCCAAACATTCCAGAATAAAACCAATGGCTTCTAATCCGGGTGTTTGTTCGCCCGTACGCGTGTTGAACGTCCGGAACGCACAGTGATCATTGACGACCTGACCTCCTTTTTCAAGAACTAATGCTGCGTAACGTCGGGCATAAGGTACGCGTTGCTGGTACCGTTCCCAGAGGCGGTCAAGCAACTGTTGGGTGATGGAAGATGGAGAAGTCATGGAAATGGGTGCTTTTATTTTAGTGTACGTTTCGTCCCCGGAAACGGTTGCTTTTTAATCCGAATACTGTACTAGCCAGCCAGTAATGCGGATAAAAATGGTGTATTAAAGGCGACGTAGCTAATGCTCAATTAAAAGGAAAGGTATAAAAGATTCCGTATGCTTGGTCAATGGTTACATTATCCTCACTAATCAATTTAAAGTCAAGTTAAATCCAGATGCTTTTATTCCGCAACTGACGGAACGGATCGTTTGACATTCCCGTAAGAAAAATAGTCGCGATCGGCCCTGCCGTTTGGCGGAAATCCCCGCTTGCTCTTGCCCGGATTGCTTTACCTTTGCCCACTCTAAATGCATATACGGCATGAATACCTCCGAGTCAAAAGAATCTGAACAGCCCCTCCAAAACAAGACCTTTCTAGCCGTTCTGATCAATACTCTGGCGGCTTCATTAACCAATAATTTTGTCTGGTTTGCCCTGACCTTCTGGGTATATCTGGAAACGAAATCCGTATTAACCACTTCCATCATGGCAGGAGTTTATTCGGGAACAGTCGCCGTTACGGGCTTTTTCCTGGGTACACTCGTAGATCGTTACCCCAAGAAGCTAGCCATGCTCCTTTCGAGTAGCAGTTCGCTGTTGCTGTATGTCGTGGCCGCGGGCATTTACCTTTCTACCGCCGAGACAACGTTCCGGAATCCCGGCAGCTGGCAACTCTGGATGTTTATTACGCTGGCTTTGATTGGGGCTATTGCTGGAAACCTCCGCAGCATTGCCCTTTCCACCCTGGTCACCATTCTTCTTCCCGAATCTCAACGTGACAAAGCCAATGGGATGGTAGGGACGGCCAATGGCGTATCGTTCCTGGCCGCTTCCATTTTTAGTGGCCTGGTAATTGGCTTTCTAGGGATGTTCTGGACGCTCATACTGGCCATTGGCCTGACGTTACTGGTGGTCTTCCATCTCACTACCCTTTCTATTCAGGAACTTACCCACGTGCATAGCGAAGCTCCGCCGGTCAGTTTTAACGTTCGTCATACCATTGCTATCATTCAGGAAATCCCCGGTTTATTCGGGCTGATCTTTTTCAACTGCTTTAATAACTTTCTGGGCGGCGTATTCATGTCCCTGATGGATGCCTACGGACTGTCGCTGGTGTCGGTACAGGTTTGGGGCATCCTCTGGGGTTTCCTGAGTCTGGGTTTTATTATTGGTGGACTCATTGTTGCTCGTCAGGGCCTCGGTGGCAAGCCGTTACGTACGCTATTTCTCACCAATCTGATCATGTGGTTTGTCTGCATTTTCTTTACGTTGCATGCTTCGATTGTACTGCTAAGCGTCGGACTTCTAATCTACATGTGTCTGATTCCCGTAGTAGAAGCCGCCGAACAGACCATTGTACAGAAGGTGATTCCGCCCGATCGACTGGGGCGGGTGTTTGGCTTTTCTCAGAGTCTGGAACAGGCCGCTTCACCGATTACGGCCCTACTGATCGGTCCCATTGCCCAGTACATTTTTATTCCTTTCATGACTACCGGAGCGGGCGTTCAGTGGCTCGGATCCTGGTTTGGTACCGGCTCGGACCGTGGCTTAGCCCTTTTATTCACCCTCACGGGGATCATCGGCTTTATCGTTACCCTGCTGGCAATGCGATCCCGGGCTTATCACACGCTGGCTTCGCACTATTGAGTTATCCATGCGTATGACGTCTTCTTCCGGCTCTCCCCGCCTGTGGTTATTTGCGGGCATTCTCTGTATCAGTATCTATCCGATTCTAATTCGGGTGAAGTTTATTCTCTACTTATGCATCTATTACCTGTTATCACGCTTGTTACTCTACAGCCATCCCACCATCAGGCCTTAATCACGCAAGCCGTCGAGCAGGCTCTTCAGAAATTTCAACAAACCCTACCGACCCGTCAGGAAGTTTTCACCAAAACAGAAGCAGCCGAATTCCTTAGACTCCATTCTGCAAACGCGAAGCCCAATCCCCAGGCGATAGACCGGTTAAGACGGGAAGGAAAACTTGAATCTGTAGAAGATGCCAAGACCGTACGCATTACTAGGAAGGCTTTAGAGAAATATCTGGAAGAATTTAAGTCTGTTTGATAAGGGTGCTTGATCTCTCCGATTATCTTATCGAAAAGATCATCCGTCTTAGAGATACATATTCCAGAACTCGGTCAAATCATGGAGATGATTACCTCCATGAGAAAGGAGCTTGACTGGATTAGAGAACTACTGGAAAAGAAGAATGGATCTAGTAAAATGCCTATGAAGGGGGCTGTCGCTTATAGGAGGGTAAGTTCGGCCACTATCAATACAATGGAAACTAAGGCTGTATCATCCCCAGCACCGAGCCATAGTACACGTAAGAGTTGAGTACATTTCACTACCTTTAAGCACGGTCGTTAAATAAAAGAAATTATTTAACTTGAGATAAAATGAACATTAATATAAAAACATATCCAGCTAAGAATGGCGATTGCTTCTTAATAAGCTTCGGGGGGGTAAATGATAGTAAAAAACATTTGATAATTGATTGCGGATATGTAGATACCATAAAGAAATATTTGAAAAAGGATTTGATAAGAATTGCTGAGAAAGGGGAAGTAATAGAGAAATTGATTATAACCCATATAGATAAAGATCATATTCAAGGAGCTATACGGCTTTTAAAAGATAATAACTCTGAGGCTTTTATTGAAATTAAGGAAATATGGCATAATACATTTAGACATCTACACCATAATGAGCAAACATATATTGATAATAGCCAAGAAAAAATACTTAATCAGATAACTCAGAAGGGGTATGCAGTAAGGAAAGGAGACATGTATGGGCAGCAAGAAATTAGTGCTATACAAGGTACAACAGTAGGAGCACTGATTTTACAAGGTGATTATAACTGGAATACTGATTTTGATAGAAATGCAGTATCAATAGATTATAAAAAAGAAATAAGTATAGATGAAAATACTCAAATAATTCTATTGTCACCAAATAATGAAAAATTAGGAAAATTGAAAATTCTCTGGAAAAATGAATTAGAAAAATACGGTACCAAATATGAAGAAATTAAATCTGAATTGTATGATGATGCTTTTGAGATGCATATGTCTTGGGAAAAAGACATGCTCAAAAAAAAATCACCCCATATTTCTTCAACTAAAGAGTCCATAGAAGAATTATTACTAAAACCATTCGACGACGACACAACTATAACAAATGGAAGCTCAATTTCTTTTATTTTAGAAATCCAAGAAAAAAAACTGTTATTTCTTGCCGATGCACATCCTGATATAATAGTACAATCTCTTAAGGAATATGATGAAAAAGGATTAATAAAATTTGATCTTATCAAAGTATCTCATCATGGAAGTTTTCATAACATCAATAAAGACTTACTAGATAAAATTGACTCAACTAAATATATTTTCTCTACAAATGGAGATAACCATAATCACCCACATAGAGAAACGATTGCCCATATAATAAGTCGTCCATCAAAATCATGTAGAGAACTATATTTTAATTACATCACCGAAAATTCCACATACTTTGATAATGAAGAATGGAAAAACAATTGGAATTACTCTATTAATTATTTAAATCAGGAACCTTACACTATAACATTATGATTCCAAAAATACTCGATCCAAAAAATATCGAAAGTGCTACTGTAAGAATTACATGTGGAAAGAAAACAGGTACTGCCTTTTTTGTATTTTCTAGTAATGAAAGACAGGTGTTATTAACATCTGCACATACCGTCTCTGAAGAAAATCCTATCTGCATACGCTTTGAGGACGGTACAATTATAAATGCAGAATTAATTGAAAAAATAGATAGTCGAGATGTAGCTCTTCTTTATACTAATATTAAAATAACAGATAAAATTAGCTTTCTTCCATTAAAAAATACAGAATTACGTTACAATGAGAACTGGGAATCATATGGCTTTCCAGTAATAAGAGTAAATTCAGGCGGAAGATATAATGGTACAGTTTCAAGAATAAATCATGGAACAAAATGGGATGTGGATTTGGAATGCAGTCAATACTCTAATCTTGAACAATTTGATGGACTATCTGGCTCAGCATTAATTATTGATGGTTTTGTTGTAGGTGTTATAGGGTATGATAATGTAGGTACTCTGGGTGCTACAAGCATAAAAAGCATTAGTGAGTATCTAATAAAACATGACATTCAAACCTTAATTAATAAAGATCAATCTATACCAAACTCAATAGAAAAAGACATATCCGATAGCACTCCAAACCTAGAAGTTATATCAGAAATAAATAATGTAATTAGAGCAAATATTTCTTCTAGTTATTTTTTAATCACTGGAAATCCAGGTTCAGGGAAAACCACTATTGCAGCACAATTAGAACTAGAGGATAGCAAACATGTAATTGCAGGTCGTTTTTTTGTTAAAGTACCAGACAACGAAGAATATCCAACACAGATAAGAGCAACTCAGGAGTTTTTCATTAAGTGGATAGAAGAAGCTTGCTACTATGCATTATTTAATAACTTACCACCAAAACCTTTAAAAGAAATTTCTTTAAATGAAAGATTAGCAAATATACATCAAATCATACATCAACTATCAAGTTATTATAATCAGAAAGGGGAAATAGGATTTCTGATAATTGATGGTTTAGATGATGTAAACAAACTTAGAATAGCGGATTACCTATCTGTCCTACCAGGAAATTTACCTGCAAACTTTAAAATAATCTTGTCATGCACTTCAATTGACATATTACCTCTAACGTTAAAAGGATCTATAAAGAGTTCAAATATTATAAAAGTAACACCTTTATCAATTCAAAGCGCTGAAAAATTCTTATCTCAACAATTAAAAGATAAGCAACTTAAAACTACCCAAATAAGTCAGCTTGCTCACAAATCCGAGGGACATCCGCTATACATGCGGTATCTCACTAAAAATTTATTAGAAAGCTCTGAATCTGATTCGATAGATAGTTGGATTGATTCAATACCAGCAATCGGTGGCGATATTGAAAATTATTATATAAAGATATGGGAACAGCTTGGTGAACAAACTGATGAAATTTGGTTGGTATCTACTTTAGCACGATTAAGAATTCCTGTTGAAATAGATACTTTACAAGAACTTTTACCAGAATCGACTAAACATAGTTTTATTGTAAGTTTTAAAAGAATACAACATTTACTAAGAGACAATGACTCTCTAAGTATCTATCATACTTCTTTTTCTGATTATGTAAATAAAAATAGTAAAAGTATTAATATTATAATTCAAGAAAATATTTCTAATTTTATTATAAAAAACCCTCAAACAAGTTTTGGTATTTCTGAACGGGTTTATCATTTGGCAAATGGTGATGAGAAACTTAGAAAGATGGCGATAGATGAATGTAATCAAAAGTGGGTAGATGAATGTACATTAAATAGCGTAAACCCTGATGTTGTCTTAGCTGATATAAAAACTTGTTTAAGTATTGCAGCTGGATTGGGCTTATCGCATAAAGTTATTTCATTATTACTACTTTCTAAACGAGTAAATTTCAGATATAATACTCTATTTTATGAAAATGCATATTTTCTTGTTAATGCTTTATTAGCATTAAATAAACCAGCAGAAGCAATCAGATATATTATTCGTAATGATACATTAATCGTAAGTGATGGTGACGCTTTGAGCTTATTATACAAATTTTATGAATATGAAGCCTACGATGAAGCTGAAATTTTATTAAATGTAATTAATCAAACTTGTAAGAACATATTAGAAAGCAAATTAGATGATGAATCATTAAATCGTTTTATTAGATTAAAGTTTAAAGCTGTTACTCTATCTGCTAGCCATGATTTTGAAGCTGCAAATACAGAGTTTTATACTATTTTAGGGAACATCATTAAAATGATAAAATACGATGAAAATCATGAAGAAGAGGTCGAAAAATTTAAAGATGATGTTGGATCTTACAATCACGGCTATCTTATATGGAGACTTAATTTACCTCCATTCGTCAAAACGGTAGAAGATTATCTTAAAGGTGACTCTAGATTCAGTGGTTATATTGCTCTATGCATTTATGAGGCTTTAAATTTTCAGGCTAAAAGTCCTAATAAGGTAGACGATAGTTTTTTATTGGATTGGATTACAGATTTAGAATATTCAATTGATAAATATGGTATACATTCTGACTATTATTTCATTTGCTTACATGTGCTTACAAAGAAATCTAAGCGAGTTGATATTATAGAAAAGATTTATAAAGAATTTTATTCAACAGAAATCTTATTTGAGATAAGGGAAGAAAATGGAGTAGATCTTAATTATCAGCAGATACACAAGTACAGACTACATAAAGAATGTTTAGGATTTTTTGATGCCACTAACTCATACCCACCATTACCAAATTTTAAGTATGACTTTCACGATTGGGAAATCAATATTAAATCTACTTTTGATTATTTATTTTATATTGTAGGTAAAATAAAACGTTATAAAATTGATAATAATATATCCGTAATTAAATCACTTGAATCAAATATAATACAGTTAATCGAAAATTTAATTCCTGATCTAAAAATTAGAATGTATTGGGAGCGTAGCTATGCTATACCTGAAACAATATATCCATACATATATGACAATTTAGTAAACCTTCTTGTAGAGCATTTGCCTGAGCAAGTTAAGATATTTATTGATAAAATCACTGGTGAGAAATATTATCAGCTTGGCTTATATACTGAGGGATACATTGAAAGCCTTTTCATTATAGCTAAAGACCTTATTAAAAATCCTGAGCATGAACATTCAGCTTTTAAAATAATTAAAACATTAGAACAACACATTTTAGATACAACAGAGAATAGATGGGAGAGAAATGAATACTTATTAAGACTAGTAGAACTTTACGCTCAGATAAATAACAACATTAAAGCTAATTCTATCTTTAAAGAAATGATTAATTATTCTATGGGTCCCTCTTGGTATAAAGAAGCGCAGTTAGGAATAATCAATACTGCAGTTTCAAACATTATTCCAAAGGGAGGAGATTTTACATACTTACAAAAATTCGCTGCTCATTTACATCACGCTTCTGGAGAAATGACATTCCAAAGATATGTTAGGGATCAACAAGCCGAGTTTGTAGGAGATTTAGCACAAGTTGGATTAATCAATGATTCAATTAATTATTTTAAATATTTATTATTCCCTGACTATGAAACAATTCTGACTAATGCGGAATCAGGTAAAGTAGATATGCCATATAAGGGTACTGGTTACGTATTAGGTGCAAAGGCAATTGAAGAACAGAGTGGCATATTGAATATGCTTCTGAATATTAATTGCAAGGGCTCTATGGTTGCTTGGGGATTAAGTGAACTCTTCATACTAGGTGATGATCGATATTTAAGCGGATATGCTAAAGTTCAAGCTAATATTTTAAATTATTCCGAAAATGAAGTAGTGGATAATTTGGATGTATTATTTAAACGACTATCTAAGTTTGTAATCACGGAAGTGAATGACGAACTCCGAACTGAATACCTCCAATGCCTTATAAACGAACTAAGCTTATCAAACATTGATAGATTAAAAAGTTATTTAGAATCCGTTGGGATGAGTCCTACGCATAAATTAGAAAGCACATTAGATAAAGAGTCTCTTTTAGAAGACGATGACCCATTAAATTCATTAATTGATGCTAAAAAATCCGCTCAGGGCAAACTTGATGTTGAGAATAAAAATGGTGCTAGAATAATTATAATAGAGGCTTTGCAGAGAATACAAGATCAAAAATATGGCATATGGTCAAACAATTACTCTCATAAAATAAATGAAATTAGGGATCTTTTAACTGAAAGCTATGATAGCCCTTCTGAATTAATTAAAGATATTAAAGATTTAATTATTAATGAACCTTATTCTGAAGAATGGATAATTGCAAATCGAATAATAGAATTTCTAAAGAAAAGTGATGATGAATCTGAAAAGCAGTTAGTGTTGTCATCTGTACTTGAACATATAGATTTAATGGTTCGAACGCCAGATCATATGTTCAAAAAATATGACTGGTTAATAAATAACAAAGGTACTCATTTATCATCTCAGGAAGACAAGCTTTTACTTGAATTTCTAATATGGTTTTTAAATCATCCATCATTAATTGTCAAAAATAGAACGATTGAGATATTAACATGGTTAGGAACTACTATGTCGGAAACAATTATTTCTGCTTTAGTAAGTGAAATAATCAATGATGGATATAGTATATCTAAAGAATTATCTGCATCCGTTATTCATCAAATTTCTAAATTGAATCCTCCTGGCTTTTCAGAATCATTTAAAATTATTTTAGACAATAATGAAACAGAATTATTTAAGGTTAAACATTTTATGATTAACAACACAATTCTTGATTCACTCTATGAATTAAGAAACAATAGTGATACGAATTTAGATATACTAATCAATAAATATGAGCAATTATTTGCATTAAATAATACAAATAACGGAGACGTTTTTTTTGATCAGGATTACTTAGACTCTGTAATGGACATCCTTGTTGAACTAAATGATCTTGAGATTTTAAATAAAAAATTTGCAATAACACTTTTAGATTTAATTGATAAATTATCCCCTCTACCTATTAAGGAGACTAAGAAGATTGATGGTTATATTAATAGAAGCTTCAACGATGACTATGAAATAGATTTAGTATCTGATTTTGATACAATTCTGAGATATTGCATCAATATTGCCATCAGCCCTTGTGTATTATTTGAAAATAAAGAAAATGTAGCTAATATCTTAAGATTTTATCAACCAACATTTCCAGAAAATAAACTTCATGTCAATATCACTCTAATAGAAGATGACTTAATACTTGCATTAAATAATATTTTTGATAAAAGATATATTGATTTTGACAAAATTACTATTAATAAAGAATTCCCCTTAAATTTATTCTATAGTAGATTTGTGGACACATATAGTGAATCACATTTAAGTATAGAACTTACATCTTACCTAATTCCCATTGAAAAATATAAAGAAATTGATATTTATTATTCAGAACCAACATTCCCAGCTAATTCTTATCCCCATTTTCTTGAAGATTATAAAGATATCATTCCATTGTTTGTTAAAAGTATGCATGTGGGTTCTATCACGGGAAGTGAGTTTGTACCTTCTGAATTAAGTCTTTATATTGATGAAATTTTGCCTGAATTTTCAAAAAGTATATCTTCAATGTATTGGAGACGAGGACGAAATTGGGACACTAAGTATAAAGGAGTAGCCCAGCAAACTGCTTTTTGTACGACTATACCTTTCAATTTACTTGATTCAATTAAGTCAGATTATAAGTTGATTTGGAAAGTCGTTAGAAATTACAATATCATGTATATTAATGTATTTGACCGAAAAGTATTAAAATGATGATTATTCCCAATAGTAGAAAAGAATTCGAAAAACATTTAAACTTACTTGCTGAAAGTGCAAGAACTAAAAAGTTAAAAATGCCTTTAATTCCTAGGCTAATCAACGGTTTATCTAATGCTAAGTTTTCGCCAAATAGGAGAATTAATTTGTCAACTATAGATGAAACTACTAGGCTATTAGCAAATACTTTAAACACCTTCGATAAAGACAAATTTAATAATAATGAATAGTAGAAAGGAATTTGAACGAAATATGTTCCTATTACAGGAAGGATTCAGAAGAGATGAAATCTCTATTTCAAATTCTAATGTTAGAACAATTAGAGGTATACAAAATGCCAGATTATCCCCTAATCAGAGAGGTAATTTGAATACTGTAGATGAAATGGCACGATTGACAGCAACTATGTTTAACAACATGATGCATGTCAATCGTGAGAAACACTAACATGGGCTTTCATTAGCTTAACCTTTAATGATCCAGAAATTTGTTTTTTAGATCATTAAAGGTTAACGAATTATGTTTCTGCATTGTTTCACATGTTATGAATATTATTTATATTAACGCATTAATAATCAATAGATTATATATATATTAAGATTCTTTTAGATATTGCCTCCTGGAATCTCTCCATTCAGTATTCTTCAGCAACCCAGGCCAGCTTGCTTACGAATCTGTCTCCGATTTGGGTAGGGCTGACTTCTTTTTTGTTTCTGCCGCAAAAGCCTAATCGGTTTTTCTGGCTGGGTGTGGTGGTCGCCCTGGCAGGGCTGGTCCTTTTTATGGGGTTTCAACTTTTTGCGGACCTGGCCTTTGATCGAGGATTTGGATTAGGCCTGCTCTCCGGGATTTGTTACGCCGCCTACCTCATGCTCAGCAAAAAAGTACTGCGAAATGTTAACATCCTCAATTTCATGGCCTGCATGACCACCGTTGGGAGTATCTTGCTGCTGTTTTTGTGCCTTTTAGGGGGAGAGAAGCTAAACGGCTTTTCCACTCTGGTTTGGGAATCGTTGTTGACGCAGGCATTGGTTTGTCAACTCCTGGGCTGGTTTTCGGTGAGTTATGCCTTGACGCATATTCCCGCTCAGCAGGTGTCCATTAGTTTACTCAGCCAGGCCGTTTTGACCGCCCTCCTAGCGTGGCTGCTGCTGGGCGAACAACTCTCTGCTTGCATGATGCTGGGTGGAATCCTGTTGCTGACGGGGATCGCCATTACTTTCCGTAAGTAAATTTTTGAAAGGATCGCTACTGCTTTTTATAGAGGACGAAACCACCCGGCGGCAGAGTAAGCTGAACTGCCTTACCGTTACGGGCTGCGACTGACACATTCGTAAAAGTAGCCTCTGGATGGTTAGTGTACAGACAGGCAAGTACGTCGCCAGTGGTATGGAGGTCATTATCTACGGTGACCCAGGCTGTTTGGCTTTGATTGACGTCGGTATTGAAAGCACAGAGTACTTCCTGCGTATGCAAAATCCGGGACCAGGCTACGACCGACTGCATGGACGCTCCCCAAAGACGCGGATAACCAAAATGGGTGCCATCGCCGGAAATTTCCCGCAGGTATTGCCGACCCCGTCGCAGGGCGATTTCCTGTTTGCGTACCGCCAGTAGCTTGCTAATTTCAGGAAACCAGGGGCTATCCTCCCGAAAAAAATGCACTCCTTTGCTACGAAAGGCTCCGAAGGCTCCCCCAAACATACTCTCCCGGATATAGCGGTCGTGGGCACCGTGTCCGTCAAACGCCTGCTCCGTTCCGTAGTACAAACAGGGAATACCCAGCGAAGTAACATTGAAACCGATCACCGCCAATAATTGCCGGGAGCCCATCGCATCGGCACAAAAACGAGCCTTTTGTGGCCCCTTCCGTACCTGATCGTGATCGTCGAACAGGGTAACTACCTTATTCCGAAACCAGCTGTGCGATTCTTTCTGAACTAATTCTGAATTGCGAAACAAACTGAAGTATTCCGCTGGGTTACGGTAGCCTTTTACCAGGTATTCCAGTTTGTCGGGAATATCGTCGATACCCAGTGCCGCATCGAGTCCCGTAAGTTCCAGCGTGGTAAATGCCCGCTGACGACCGCCCGTTATTTCTCCGATCAGGTAAAAATTTTCCTTGCCGATTGCTAAGGTAAATTCCCGGATGACCGAAGAGAAAAAACGGGTCGCTCCCAGGTCCATGTGCTTTACGGTATCGATTCGAAAGCCATCGAGATCCGCCAGGGCAATCCAGTATTTATACGCTTCGGCGAGGTGCAGGAGTGCCTCGGAAGGCCGGTAGGCATCCAGAGGTCCGTAACCGTGATGAATGTCTTTCAGGGATTCGAAATCGCCTTCCAAAAATTCCGGGTCGTGATCCCAATACTGAATTTTACCTTTTCGGGTAAAGGTTTGGGGCTGCTGGAGTTCGGAGGGCCACACGGCTCCATCAGGCCAAGCTCCGACTGCTTGCGGAGCAAAGGGTAATGTAGGCTGCCCCTCCGCATTTCGATATCCGCGTACCGGAAAAACCGCACCGCTGGCGTATACGGGTTGTCCGGTTTCGTAGGCAAATACGTCACCAGAATGGTTTAAAATAATATCCAGAATTACGTAGATGCCGTGCTCATGGGCCGTTTCCACGACGTCGATTAAGTCCTGCTGCGTTCCGAAGCGGGGTTCGATTTCCAGAAAATTCTGGATTCCGTAGCCGTGATACGTTTCCTGCGAGGCGACTTGTTTGAAAACCGGACTAATCCAGATCGCTGAAATTCCTAGGCGTTTCAGATAACCGATCTTACTTTTCAGTCCACGGAGCGTTCCGCCCACAAAACGTTCGCCTGCCTGCTGCCAGGCTTCAGCATCGGGCGTCAGGGCATTACCGGCGTCTTCAGGTTGGAAACGGGGTGTTTGTCCTGTAGTAACGAGCTGGCCTTCATTGTTCAAATAGTCCTGTTCCTGCCCATCGGAAAACCGGTCGAGTAACAGAAAATACAGGACCTGATCTTCCCAGGCCAGCGGCGATGGATGGTACGAAGGGCGAAGGACCGCCGGAAGCGAAAGCTCGCGAAAGGATTGAATCGGTTCCATAATCAAATCAGTATCGAAGGTCTAAGAAATGATTACTCGTTTTTTCGCCGTGCTTCCGCTCCTTTTCCTACCACTGAATATCCGAAAGCGACGACAGGGGTTGCCGTTCAACTGGAGCCAGCATCCCACGCACCTCCAGAGCAAAATCGTCGGCGTTTTTCAAAAGGTCCGAAAGTGTAAAACCCGCTCGTTGCTCAAGTTCCGTCAGACTTACCTGGTACACTTTAAAGGCATCTAAATTCAAAAAGGATAAATCATTGAGATTCTGCGTAAGCAGGAATGCCCTGACTTTCAATGTGCCCGCTTCTACATAAGCCAGAATTTTATAAAATTCACGTGGAATGGCTACGCCGCGAAAGACCTGATCATCCGTTCGGAAAACGGGTCCGCCGATGACACTTACTTTTAAGTGATCCACCTCCGTTTGTTCGAATACGGCATCTTCCAGTTTCCCCCAGATTCCACCCTGCGAACTCTGGTTGAAATTGTCCATCTGCGGGGTAATGTTGGTGAAGAAAAAGGAGTCTTTATTGGCTTGCTGAGCTTCGGCCATGGTGCCCCAGATCAGATCGGCCCGTCGGGCAATATGTCCCCGATCCAGACGATTGCTGGCGTACAGCGAATCGCCCACCTGGTATTCGGCGGGCAAGCGGGGGTCCAGTGCGAAGCTCAGGTTTTTACGCGTAATTTTCTTGAGGTTTCCGCCGTCAATATTCCAGGCTACCCAATAGGCAAACCGTCGGGATTTACTCATGGCGAGGGAAAAGTGCGTATACGGAATGATTTCGGAACCCCCGAGCAGAACCGCATCCAGTTGCTGATCCGTCGAAAGCTTGGGTACAGCTACTGCCGGTCCAAGAAAAGCAGGGTTAAACCCTAATTCGGGCGGAAGTGCGTGCTGGGGCGGTACTAAACTGATGTCCAACTTCTCGAATACCGAACGCGGATAACAGGCCAGGGCATATTGCTCGGGACTCCCCGAAGACTCTCCCGCAAAGTGTAAGCCCGCCAGAATCGGACTTGGTTGTCCTTCGGGTGTTTTGAAAAGCCAGATTGATCCCGAGTCGCCAGCCTGACTCAGCTCCCCAACCGTGGGTGCATGATCCGGGTCCAGACTGATTTCGAAGCCACCAATCGACTGCTCCCCGATTGGAAATCCGTAGTTGATTTTAGCCATCGTATGCACCCGAGTCACGATGCCGTGTGTCACACCCGAGGTTCGTCCGCTCTTCACGACTGTATCCCCCAGTTCGGGTTCGCCGAGTTGATTCGGTACGACGTCCAGTTCAAAAACGCTAGCATCAAAATTCCGCGTTTCGATACTGGCGATCGCACAGTCTCCCGCAGCTCCCAGGTGTGAGCGTACCAGTCGGCCCAGTCGATTGCGTTCGATCCGGTTATCGTCGTGCGGCCCTGGCTGTACAATCGTATCGCCGAGTTGTCCCAGCGGACCCTGCAAAATGTGCCAGTTACTCAGCACGTACGGGGTTCCGTCCGTTCGTCCGTATACGATGCACCCAAGGGTACCCGCCGAGAGTTGATGATGCGATACGCTGATTCCCGGAACGATAGGATCCAGATGAATTTTGCGGGGGTTGGATACCCGTTCATCCACCACCAAAAACGAAGCCTGGAAACTTCGCTCCAGTACATCGGTCGGGACTTCCTGACCATCCACTACGATGGCCCCGGGAATGAGTATTGTGCCGAGCGAAGGCAGCACTTCCGGCTGTACTTTCGTTTCGACGGTAAACTGGATGACTACTTCCCGGCTTCTTTTTCCATCCACACACTTATACCCTATCCCAATGGAAGAAATGTTCTTGTCCAGTAAATAATCCGCTCCCCGTGTCCGGACAAACTGTTTGAGTTTCTCCATGAAGTTCGGGGCGTACGTTGCTTGGTTTTGCTGAGCCATGAGATCGGATAAAAGTTAAGGCGACTCTCCTACAACGCTCAAACGCCCGGCTTGTTTCCAGCATCCGCCATTGGTTTACACTTCCGCCAGTGAGACCGACGGCCGGGTTACTCTGACCTGGCGGAGCACCCGCCCGGCATCGTCCACGACATCATATTCGACGGGCAGATTGTCGGGATGGTACTTAGTAACGGGATGGTGCAGGCGATACAGAACGGATTCGTGCAAACGGGGGTATAGTAGCTTCGTCTGGTCCCGCGTTGCTTCGGCGGCGGGAATCGTACGACTTCCGTTTAAGAAAGGCAAGAGTTTCCAGGGCATACGCCGATGCGGCCAGTGAAGAGTAGCCAGGGCGTCGTCGAGTCGGGCAATGCTTTCAAGATCGGTAAAATCGTTCAGTAGTAGACCATGCACATACGCCCGTTTCATCATCCAGCGAAGCGGGAGGTTAGCCATGCGTCGTTTAGTATCGGGATCGGATTGGTATCCGCCTCCCACATCTGAATGGGCTCCGGCGAACCACACTTGCTCCATGCGATCTAATCCCTCGGGCGGACTCCAGCGAATGGGTTTGAACAGACTCCGACGGCGATCATCAATGGCCAAGGCCTGACAGGCATACCGCACCTGACTCGATAGAATGGTATCCCGGAAATAGTCGGGTAAGGGGCTCAAGTATCCTTTTCGTAAAACGGTACTTACGGTATCCCAAACGCCCAGGAAATGTACGTCTACGGTTCGCGAGAGAATGTCCCGGAAGTTTTTGGCTTGCCCCTCATTATTCCGTCGCCGGAATATTTTAAAAGCATAGTCGATGAGATTCGTATTTCGTTTGTGCAGAATGCCGCATTTGGCGAGGAGTCCCGTCAGTACGCGAACGGTATAGGCTCCCCGACTGAAGCCGAAGAGGTAGATACGGTCGCCGGCTTCGTAAAAATTCATCAGGAATTCATACGCCTGCTTTACGTTTTCGTCTACCGTCCAGCCCGTAATCTGGTCCCAGCCATCCAAGAACGAATACCCGCGAGTGCCCACGCCCGGATCGTAGTAGGCAACCTGCCGTTGCGAATCAACATCCTTGAGGTGGCAGAACAACTGCATAACATTGGAGGTACGGTTCGGCTCGTCAAGCTCGTTGGCCGTTCCATCACAACAGATGATGATGTTTTTACGCATAGCGGTTGAAGGTATCCAGGCAGCAACCTGAATGGCCCTGCCTTCCAAAGATGAATAGAAAACGTTTCCTTGCCTTGAGTCTGTAGGCTTTTACGAGCGAAACTAGCCCTGTGCTTGAAGAATCATTTTGGACGGCTTTACTGACAGGGTGTATTGTTGAAATCCTCCAAGGTCTGTTTCGAGACACCCGTGTAATACGTGGGGCAAGTTTTGAAAAGATCGTTAATCGCAGCTTTGTAAGCCTCGCAGGTATTTTTGCCCGGATTGCTGACATAGGCATTGGCGGCGGCAGCTATCTTGTCCGCCTGGTTTTCGCAGGCGTTCGTAGCACCGGGACCACTTTTCGAACAGCTCATCAGGCTTAAGAACAGAATGCCTATTCCGAACGCATACACGCTTTGTTGCTTTTTCATAGGATTGATAGATTTGGTTGAACGTTTGCCGGTCCTTACCCGGTGGCAACAAAGGTAACGGTCGCCCAGGAGGAGGACCAATCCCCAATTTGAGGGACGGAGTTGACAAACGAAGGAATTGCAGAAGAGTCCTGGGTGGGGACGTTTGATTTCAGTAATCCCTCCGTTGAAAACTTTTACAAACTTTTCTCAACTTTATATCTGCAGAAGTATTCGTTTTGTGAAACGGCTAAATCCGAAACAATCTACACCTACAATAAGGTTCTATTGCAAAATAAAACTAATGAATAGTAGGCATTTACAATATTATTAGATTAATTTAGCCCCGCTGAACAAGCACTTTACTCCGCCCCTCCCCTGGCCTGTTCAGTCCCTAATTCCCTAGTAGATTGCCCTTGAGGTCTGGCTGATTCGCCCACTTGTATGGACGTTATTTTCCAGTTCGAAAAACAATATGGTTTGCAGTCGGTTTAAGTATTCGCCAACTAACCGGAGCAAACCGGATTCCATTCCTCTTCGTCGGCCGCCACCGCCGCAGCTAAAAGTACCCTCGATCCGTCATCAAGGGTTTTGAATTCCCATTTAGCCAAGTGTTTTCAGCGATTTTGATCGCCAGAGAATTTCTGTGTAACGTACGGATTGAGCTGTTTACCCTCATCTCATGAAAAAGAAACTTATTAGTATTGATTTGACGACGGGTCATTATGCCAGTTTCATTGATCGTCAGATTGCCATGGCCCAACAACGAACTTCAGCCTATACCTGCGTTTCAAACGTACACATGCTGGTCGAAGCGTATCGGGACGCATCCTTTGCGGAGGTGGTGAATCAGGCAGACATGGCTACTCCCGATGGAAGGCCCCTTACCTGGGGACTTAAACTCATTCACGGATACGATCAGGAACGGGTCGCCGGGCTTGATTTGATGCCCGACTTGATAGCGGAAGCCGAGAAGAAGGGTATTGCTGTGTATTTCTACGGAGGAACGCCCCAAATGCTAGAGGCAACCGATCGATATTTAAAAAAGACCCATCCTCAATTGCAGGTAGCGGGTTATTACAGTCCTCCCTTCCGACCCTTAACGTCCGCCGAGGAGGATGAAACGGCAGCCATGATTAATCGCAGTGGAGCCCAGCTTGTTTTTGTAGCACTAGGCTGTCCTAAACAGGAACGATGGATGGCCGCTATGAAAGGAAAAGTTCAGGCAGCCATGATTGGTATTGGAGGGGCCTTGCCCATGATGGTAGGCTTACAATCCAAGGCACCTAACTGGATGCGAGCGTCCGGATTGGAATGGGTTTACCGTTTTATGCTTGAGCCCCGTCGCCTATTCAAACGTTACGCCATCACCAATAGTACGTATATCTGGTTAGTTACGCGGGCAATGCTTCAACCCAAAGCTTCTTAGCTAGAGGCGAAACAAGCCTTACGGATAATTGTCACGAACTCAAAATAGTACATTTTACGTCGAGATTTTGTGAAAGTTAAACGTAAATTTTCGAAGAAAAACAGGCAGATATTTGGCAGTATTGGTTTGAGTCTTTAACTTAACACCGTCATACTGAGGATATACCGCCGTTTTCTTCACTTTACATCCGTAATCTTACCGCTCATAAGATTAGTTATATTTTAATTAGCCATTGTACAATAGTATTTTTTGTTTCAACAACAACTGATATAAAGTGCATGGTCCTAGCATCTCAGTTTTTCAGTTTTGTTGGGATGGATTTTACCCTACCAGGAAGAGTTGAATTAAAGAAGCGAACGATTACGGGAGATAACTTCCCCACTATACGTTCATTTTGAATTGGCATGATTATTGTATGTTAATATATTGAGTATTTGACCAGGTATACCGCTACAAAACTTGGTGAATGTTCTGAAATAACATCAACCGCTTTTTTCCATACTTTTTCCGCCAAAAGTAGGACAGTCGTTTGCGAAATGTTCGATACTAAACTCTTTGACAGACTTGCTTTCTTTTGAGCAAAGGCTGTTTCAAAGAATACGGAAGAAGTATGTCTATACGAAAGCCTTATTTTAGTAAACTATCCCATGACCCTGTTCCGAACAGCTTTCATAGCTTTTCGGCCGAATCTACACGGGTACCTGCTACTCATTCGGGGATGTGCCCCATAAGTTCTTTACAACAGACAGATGCTTTGCGTAATTCTTCAATCGAACAACTAAAACCTTGTCTGATTGAACATAAACTGCATCTTGAACTCAGCACAACAGTCATTGACTTTCATCCAGTCAAGGTTTCGAAACCTGAATTTGCACTCCTGACCGTACAACCTGACGCAACAGTTAAATCTATTTCTATCCACAGCGACCGCCCTGAGTTATTCCAGATAGCAAGCGATCAATACCCCGATTACCGAGCAAACTCGCGGATTGAAGCATCCAACAAAATAACGTATATACACATACGTTATTTAAGTAGTCAATCATTTCCGAAGCCACAGTCTGCCCTTTTATTTATCCAAGCGGAATCAGAAATCAGAGAAGTGGCCTTAATCGCTCATCCAACAAGTCGCTGGACAACCCTGAGCAGATCGTACATTGGTGGCTCGCTACTACTAATTAGCGGTCTACTTTTCGGAGTGTATACTGCTTATCAGCACCAATGTGAGTGGTTCCCGAGCTTCTGTCAGCAAAAGCAAGTACAGGTCCAACCTATACTCACCTCCGTACCGAATACGCTTAAAACAACACTGGCGGAGGTTGAACCAAAGAAGCTCGATACCTCAGAACCTTTTAAAAACGCAAAAGATCGTTCCTTTCAAAACCGTCTAATACAAGTCGCTCAGTTAGTTCAGATGAAGCTTCATCTAACTAAAGAAAGTAAAAAAAGAGTACTGAATAGCCACTCTGAGGAACTGATTTAGAAAATGTACTGAGGACTAACTAAAATACGGAATTAGGTATAGTCAGCATCTGATACTTGAGAGTCTGGATAAACTTAACGTAGATAATAGAGCGGAGATACGATTTTAGTAATTAACAATAAAGTAAACATCCATAGGCTAAATATGGCCATAGCTATTTAATAAACATAAAGTGTATTTATTAATCGATAATAAATAATTAAAGCATGTAATAACTTAAATAATTATCTAGCAAATAACTATCTAATAATTCAACGCAAAAGTTAAGTTGATAGATACCTTTTCAAATCCAGTACGAATGTAAAATAAGGGTAATGACTATACCCGATAAACAACCTAAATTTTCAAAATACCCATGAATGCACCCGTGATTTTATTTGCTTACAAACGGGCCCGAGAATTACGAGCTACCGTCGAAGCTTTGCAAAAAAACCATTTAGCTTCCGAAAGTGATTTATTTATTTTCGTAGATGCCCCTAAAAAAGCGGAAGACTGGCCAAAGGTGTACGAAGTACATCAAGTGCTTGATGAAATTACCGGGTTTAAAAGTATTTATCGGGATTATGCCAAATCCAACATTGGCTGTGCGGATTCTATCATTCGTGGCATTAGTTATGTTTTGAACCGCTACCCAACGGCTATAATTGTAGAAGACGATTTGATCACTGCTCCTAACTTTCTGGATTATATGAACCAGAGTTTAACGCAGTACAAAAACGATAAAAAAATCTATTCAATAGCGGGCTATACGTTTCCTTTCGAACGCCCTAGCGATTATCCCTATGAATCCTACTTTGTTCCGAGACATAGTCCTTGGGGTTGGGCAACTTGGCGGGATCGCTGGTTGTCGATTGATTGGGAATTAGTAGATTATTCTGAATTCAGTCAGGATAAATCCCAGCAACGAGCCTTCAATCAGGGTGGATCAGACTTAGTAAAAATGCTGGAAGATCAAATGGAAGGACGATCGGATGCCTGGGATATTCGTTTCTGTTATAATCGTTTTAAAGGGAATGGATTAACCGTTTACCCAACGGTTTCTAAGGTACAGAATATTGGCTTTGGAAACGAGGCTACTCACACGAATATTTACAACCGCTATAAAACTACGCTAGATCAAGGTTCGCAACGGGAATTTAAACTTTCGACGCACGTAGAAACTACGCCTTATTATCACCAGAAGACCTTACAAAAGTATAGCGTGGTCACTCGTATTTACAACAAACTCAAAACATACGCCGGGATGCGTTAAGGTATTTTCTGTAATGGATCAGGGGTTTTATACGTGATCCGTAATCCCTTGGTATAAGCCATGTATATAATCTTTTATAAGAAAAAGTGCTAGATTATATACGGTTCATTACCAACCTGAAACAGGATTTACTGGTCCCGATTTCCCATTCAAAAACCATGAAGAAACTACCACATATGGCAGGGCTATGTTCCCTGATGATACTTTTTTGTATCAATGCTTCCTGTAAAAAGGCTGATGACAATTTTAACGAACCGGTCGAACAACGGACGGATACGCTTACCATTGCTCAGTTAAGAGACTTTGGTTCACTGCCTTTACCGAGTCGGATTTACATTACTGATGCTCGGAAACAGGGCCTTTTTAATCTAGATCAGGGGGACCGAAAAACCGCCGATAACTTGGGTGTAACGTTGGTTACTAGCCACGGAATTCGCTACAAACGCGAATATACGGGTCCTGCCAATGCACTATGGTTTGATGTGCTCCCCTCCGATGATGATATCGGTCCTGAACTTCAAAACGCGGTTAATGGGGCTGATGATGTCTTTATTCCGGATGGATCGTACCGCCAGCGAACGACAGTACGGCTGCGGAGTAACATGAAGTTACAAGCTAACCCGGGCAAGGTACTGATTACCTTACCCGCCACGTATGTATCGCTTGCCAATGCCATTGACCCTAAAATAGATTTGAACAATGTGGTGATTGATGGCTTGTCCTGGAATGTTACGACGCGGGAAAATGGCACATTTGGCACCATTTATATTGACAGTCCTAATGTGGCTAATTTAACCATTCAAAATTGTACGAGTAAAGATTATGATTCCAAGGATAGTACGAACTGGCTAACCTTGAAAATTCCTGCGGGAAAATCGGCTGAAAATATTGTGGTTAAAAACAATGTCGTACGAGCTAGACGTATGGGATGTGAGATTTTCAATCACGATAATTACAACAAATACGTTGGAAAAAATATCGAGGTCAGTAATAATACGTTTTACGACTGTCATTTCGGTATTTCCCTCTCGGGACCTATGGAAAATATCACAGTTGAGAATAATACTGTTAAAAATTGCAGCTTGTACGGCATTGAAATCGCTGGTGCTTTACGTAATGTAAAAATCAATAGCAATAAATTCGAAGGGAAGTTTGATAAGTTCTTCATTGGCTCTAATGATGGAAACGGAAACGGGAGTGTTACAGGAGGAATGACCATCACGGGTAACGAAACCATTGGACGTTGTACGGGAGGAATAGCTCTATACAACGGCGGAACGTTCGCTTTTGCGAATAACAAGTTCAATATGACGGGTATGATTGAAATTTCGCACTCATCCAATGGTGGATCGTTTAATGATAATACAATTGAAAGTATGTCTAGTAAAGTTATTATCTGTGACAATACGTCCAATAATCGTTTTACTAACAATAGTATTTCCAACCGTAATGCCTCTGCCAATCAGGCTATGTTCATGGCTTACGGAAATAAATCGCTGAATCATGTTTTGACTTCTAATCGCTTCACGAAAGGTCCAGGAGGAAAATATATGGAAGGTGCCGATGGAGGTACTTATAAAGCTTCTGACAACCAGGATGAATCAGGTAGAATAGTTCAGTAGGTTTTATCTTTCTTCTACACGTCTATATAAAGTTCAAAGACTTTACATGGACGTGTTTTTTTATGGGTAGCGGTCTCAGATTTGAACAAATGTTTACCAGCAATGAAACTGTCATTAATAGACCAAACATGGACAATCTGTTAACTTTTATCGATTATATTGTTATAATCCAATAATTAAACGATTCTTAATGGCATATACTTAATTTATCAGTGTAAATAGGAATATATTGTTTTTATTTATGATAATTATAGGAGTGTAGAAATAATACCTTATTAAAGGGAATAATTGTTCCCAATTTTACATTATTTTTTCACTAATCACGGTTAATTGGTAAAAAATCTATTATATTTATACAGCCGCCTCCGCATGAAATATGGCCCGTTTTTTTCGAATATTAGTGATAAGTTGCTAAATATTAACCTTTTGTCTATTCTTTAAATAATTCAATTCATTAATCAGACATTAAATTGACCGTCTCCCTTACGTATAGTAGTTAAGTTGGCATGAACTTTTAGCCTTTTTAAATGGTAAAGAAAATTTATTTATTAGGTTTGTTCATTCCGCTCCGAACAAACGTATATTTACAAATCCTTTACTAACTTAGTACTCCTGTTAACACAAAATGAGCTTTCTGAATACATTAGTTGCTCATTAACAAAAGTGTCTATTTCATTCCATTACTCCGCCAATTATCCTTATCTACCCGCCAGTAGTTGGTGCTCCGCCGGTACCGAATCCTGCTAGTAGTTTCGCCACTACCTGCTATTTGTTAAGTCCGCGTGTATAGATTAACTACTGTATTTAATCAGATTCCCTATTTCCTTGGAATTGGGAAATGATTTTTTTACTGGCCTGTTCTTCTAGTCCTCGTGTACTCAGCATTTCGACATTCTATTGAATACGAACCCTACGTATTCAATCGGTACCGTGTTGTCTATTGATCATCCTTTTTCTTTCATCCTATTAAAGGGTTTATATGCCTTGCTTTAGGTCAGAATGTATTGTGTCAACTCATGAATAGTAGATCGTTTTTCCGCCTATCGAAAAATATTTCGTACGTTTTATCCCTTCATGCTTATGGTTGGAAAACTACTCTGATCTATACGCCTACCCTTGCACGTACTGCTTTTACAACCCTCGCTTATCGTAACTTTAAGTCGGCCGCAATCCAGACTTTTGTAAAAGCAGCTCGTATTAGGTCTTTGATCAAAACGAAATCTTTCCGCTTAAAGGTGATAAGCTTCGGCCACCTTACAGGCAATGGGCGTTTCACTTCTCTACATTCAAGCCAAAAGCTTCTCTCTCAGTCATTTATGCTTGAGCATCAGAGAGTGCTTGTCTGTCATGTTGCGTGTCATGCCCGCCTCATTTACTGACGTTTACTCAAGATCTTAATCATTCTGTTTTAGCGATCTGTTAGTAAGAATCATTTCCTACTCACATCATCTGAATACGTATGCAAGCCAAACCAACTCCGCCTTACGAATCTTATCAAGTAGTCGATTCTAAGAATATCAATCTTAGGGCTTCCTTACTTCCTTATTTGAACCGATGGCCCTGGTATGTCGTATCGCTCGTCCTGACATTGGCAGGAGCATACGTCTACCTTTTATTTAAGCAGCCGATTTATCGTAGTGAGCTAAGTTTGTTATTACAGGATGAAAAGAAGGGTAATGTTCAGGCTAATCCGCTTAAAGAACTTGACGTCTATACCTCCAAAAAGGCCGTTGAAAATGAGATTGAAGTCCTAACCTCTTCCTCGCTCATGGGCCAAGTAGTAGATGCCTTGCAACTACAGACCAAATACTATCACCAAACCTCATTCGGTAAGCGGGAAATCTTTCAGGAATCGCCCGTGACTGTTCTGGCCGAGAAGCCCAAGAATGCCCTGTATAAAAAACCGCTGGAGCTGAGTTTTGTCAATGAGAAGCAGGTGAATATCGACGGAAAGATCTACCCGCTCAATACAAGTATTCAATTGCCTACCGGTCAGATTCGCGTACTTACCCGGCAGGCGGTCAACGCTCAGACCGAGCCCTTGATTGTACAGCTCCTCCCGCGAAATGCTGCCATCAAAGGCTATTTAGGCAATATGAAAGCGGAAGCTACTAGCAAAACTTCTTCCGTAGTACACCTGAAACTCGAAGATGCAGTACCCGAAAAAGCCGACGCTATTCTGAATAACCTGGCTAAAGCGTACAATGATCGGACGCTAGCGGATAAAAACCGCGTAGCGACGCAAACCATTCAGTTGATTGAAGACCGACTCCGGGCGGTATCAGGCGATTTGTCGAACGTAGAAAAACGCGTCGAACGATACAAGTCGGCTCGTTCTATTACCGATTTGGGTACGCAGGCAGCTACTTTTCTGGAATCCACCCAGCAAAATGACAATCAGCTGAATCAGGTAAATATTCAATTGGCTACGCTGAACGATTTACAGAAATTCATCAGTACGCAATCGGATGAGCAGGGATTGACACCCGCCACGATAGGGCTGAACGATCCGGTACTGCTGGGACAACTCGACAAGCTTTCCCAATTGCAGTTACAGCGGCAGCAACTTAGCCAAACGACCACGGATGCCAATCCCATGATTAAAGGTATGGACGATCAGATCCGGTCCACACGGCAGAACATCAGCCAGAACGTACAAACGATGAAGACCATGCTGCTCAATTCCCAAAAGCAGTATGAACAGAAAAACGCTCGGCTTGAAAATAGCATTCGCGACATTCCTCAACAGGAACGCTTACTGATCGACATTACGCGTCAACAATCCATTAAGAATAACCTCTACAATTATCTGTTACAGAAACGCGAAGAAATGGCCGTTGCCTTCGCCGCGAGCGTGCCCGAGAATTATACCATCGATGCGGCTGAAAGCGGAGCAATGCCCGTGAAACCCGTAGGCGTGGTGATTTACGCCCTATTTGGTCTGATCGGTTTTCTGGTACCCACGGCAGCAATTGCCAGCAAAGGAGTTCTCAATGGTCGCGTGATGCGTCGGGTAGACGTGGAAGGCGTAACCCGCGTTCCCATCTTGGGTGAAGTCATGAAGAAGCGGGAGAAAGATCAGCTTGTGATCGCTCAGCACAGCAAATCGATTATCGCCGAACAGATTCGTTCCATCCGTACTAACCTTCACTTACGCCGGGGTGGAATGGACGAAAGTCACGTGCTTTTATTTACCTCTAGTATCAGTGGTGAAGGGAAGTCTTTCATCTCCATGAACCTGGGAGCGAGCCTAGCCCTGATGAAGCAACCGACCGTCATCTTAGAGATGGATATGCGGATGCCACGCATTCACCAGGTGTTCGATGTGCAGAATGATATCGGAATCAGCGACTATCTTAACGAAGAAGCCTCCCTCGAAGAAATTATTAAACCCGTTCCGGGCTACCCGAACTACTTCGTTATTCCGAGTGGTCCACTGCCGTCTAATCCCTCGGAATTGCTGAGTGGTCCTCGACTGCCCCAGCTCCTTCAGGAACTACGCGAACGCTTCTCGTACATCATCGTGGATGCTCCTCCGGTAGGTATTGTCACTGATGCCCAACTGGTTTCGCCCATGGCCGATGCCACCCTGTTTGTGATCCGTCATAATGTAACGCCCAAAACGGCCCTCAAGGAACTGGACGTTTTGCATCGCGAACGCCGCTTCAACAACCTCAACATTATTTTGAATGGTGTAGCGGGTGGCGAATCGTACCACTACAACTACAAGAATAGTTACTCGTATAAATAGCGTTTGCCTTCATCCCATAAACTGCCATACGATGTCACTCACGATAAACAAGAAGGCTGTCCGAATACCGATTACCAATCAGACGCTGTTTACGCCTACGCACGCTCAACCCAATCCGACTCAGTTTTTCAAAAAACGGATGTTTGATTTGGCCGTGGCTAGTTCCGTAACCGTCCTGGTGCTGGTGTGGCTGCTTCCCCTGATCAGTCTGCTCATCAAGCTGACTTCCCCGGGACCAATCCTGTTTGTTCAGCTACGCACCGGCCGGAATGGCAAGCCCTTTCGTTGCTTTAAATTCCGGACGATGCGTTACGAGGAAAATGCTGATTTCAAGCAAGCCACCCGCAACGACTCCCGCATTACGCCTCTGGGTCGTTATCTACGGAAAACGAATCTGGACGAAATGCCCCAGTTTATTAATGTGTTACTGGGTGATATGAGTATTGTCGGACCACGCCCCCACCCGGTAGCCTTGGATGCCCAGTATTGGCATTCGATGCCCGGCTACAAGGAAAGGTATACCGTACTTCCCGGCATTACTGGCCTGGCTCAGTCCCGGGGAGCACGTGGTGAAACCGAACATCTCAGTAAAATGAAACAACGCATTCGCTATGATCACCTGTACATTCATCGGCAATCCGCTCGCCTGGACGCTACCATTTGCTGGTGGACCATCAAAGCGGCTGCCACGGGTAATAAAAACGCTTTTTAGTATTAAGTCTCATTGAACCGCTACTTCAGTCTGCTTGCTGCTAAGATCCACTGGTTTTATTGAAAGAGTTCCTTGTATCAGTCCGTTATCCCCCTTGTCCCTATGAACTATATTGAATGGATAACCTGGTATTTCGCATGAAAAAAGTAGCTGCCGTAGTAGTAACCTATAACCGGCTAGAAGACCTCAAAATTTGTATTACCAGTTTACAGCAACAGACGTTTCCGGTACAAGCCATATTTGTGATCAACAATGGCAGTACGGATGGTACGGCCGATTGGCTGGCAACCCAACCCGAATTGCTCGTCACTACCCAGGCCAACTGCGGGGGAGCCGGTGGATTCGCTACGGGTATCGAGACAGCCTACGAGGCGGAGTACGAGTGGATTTGGTGCATGGACGACGATTGTGTGGCCACACCGGGTGCCTTACGGGCCCTACTGGAATCGCCGAATATCGGACCTTGCATTAAAAATTGCGTATCGATCAGTAATAAGGATCATTCCGAGTTGGCCTTTTATGTTGATCGGCCCAATAAGAGTTATCGGAAAGTAACCGATATGACCCAGGTGGACCTGGTGTATGGCGTTGCCTCTTTTTTCAACGGTACGCTCATTCACCGACAGGTTATTAAACATATTGGCCTGCCCGACCGTAAATTATTTATCTGGGGTGACGAAGTGGAATACATGACCCGGGCCATCAAAATGGGGTTTTCGGTAGTAACGGTTACCAATTCCGTTTTCTACCATCCGCCGTCCTTTGATCGAAACGGTATTCCCTGGCCCGGAGCCTGGAAACAGTACTATGCCGTACGAAACCAGCGACGAATTTTTCAGAATATGCACGGCAATAAGTACGGGATTATGGTTTTTCTGCAATGGTCGTTACGGGAAACTTTTGTACAACTCCGTTCCAAGCGAAAACACCGGATGTATGATTTTCTGATTTACGGTGAAGCGGCCCTTGACAGTATTTTTAACAATTTCAGAAAGTACCCCGATGGCATAAAAACGGTACGGTTGTACCGCTTCCTTAATAAAAAAAGTACTGCTTAGCGAGGCCCCATTAACCCGCCATTACCTATGATTGAAGAAAAAGTACTGGATGAACCCGTCATAGAAAAGCCCCCGGTTGCTCTCTCCAAGTCGACCATGAAGCGGTTTGCCATTAACGTGGCTTCGCTCTTCAGCGTCAACGTGGCGAATATGCTGCTGCCCTTACTTACGGTACCTTATGTGGTTCGCATCATCGGCCCCGAACGGCTGGGATTACTTAACTTTTCCCAAGCTTACGTAGCGTACTTTACCTTATTGATCAATTATGGTTTTGATACGGCAGCGGTACGAGCCATTGCCGCCGACCGCCACAATAAATCGCTGGTCAACCAGATTTTTAGTGAAGTGATGTCGGGCAAAGCCCTACTCTGGGTGCTTTCAACGGTCATATTTGGAGGCATTACGTATTTTGTGGAGGAGTTTCGGGCTCATTGGTGGCTGCACGTTTGTACATATATCAGTTGCCTGGGGATTGTGCTCTTTCCCATTTGGCTGTACCAGGCTATGGAAGATCTGGGGCGGGTGGCCATTTTTAATACCATCGTGAAGGTACTCTTCACCTTTACAGTCTTCATCTTTATCCGTGAACCCAACGATTACATTTACCAGAATCTGTCGCTAAGCATCGCACAAGTACTCATCAGCGTAGCTGCCTTTGTCGTAGCCTTGCGGCGGTTTGATTTGACGTATACCTTCCCATCGATTGCTCAACTGCTGAAACGTTTTAAAGACGATAGTACCTTATTTTTTACCTCGGTAGTAGCCACGATCTACGCGGGTTCCAATACGTTTCTGCTAGGTATTTTCTCAACGGCCTACAGCGTTGGGATTTTTTCGGCGGGGACTCGTATCGCGGGCATTACGCAGTCCTTCGTATCGCTGGCCCTGAGCCAGGCTTTCTTTCCCATTGTAGCCCGGGCTTTTGGACAGGGTAAGGAAGCAGGTCTCAAAGTAGTACGGACGATCTTCTTCCCCGTTGTAGTACTGATGACCCTGATTACCATTGGATTGTACATCATCGCTCCCCTCTTCATTCACCTGTTCTACGGCGATCAGTTTGAGGAAGCCGTTGTCGTCCTACGCATTGTATCGATTTTACCCATTACGCTGGGTTTGAATAATTTGCTGGGCGTTCATACCATGATCAACCTGCGAATGGATAAAGCCTTTTTCCGTATTTCTGCTCTTGCTTCTATTATTAGTTTAAGCCTGAATGCTTTGCTCATCAAGCAATTGGGCCACATTGGTGTTTCGTACTCCTGGGTTATCACGGAGATTTTCGTCATCCTGGCCTTTTATGTACACCTGCGTTCGCAGGGCATTCAGGTTGTAAAACTGGCCTACCTGCGGGAAGCGGTGGCTTTCAGTAAAGAACGTATTCAGAGTTTTCGGCAACGTTAACGATTTCAACCGACCACGCCATGAACGTATTAATCGCTACTTTCCTCGTTCCTACCTCGCCCTCGGGCGTGGTTACCTACTGCCGAACGCTGGCCAAGGATCTGACCCGCGAAGGCGTGCAGGTGACGCAAGTGGATGCCTCACATACACCTACCGTCTGGAAGAAAGTGCTCGGCGTACTCAAACGCATCATGCGTCCGCTGGGAGGAGCCTCCTGGGTCGTGTACGATGAGTTTGCCTATTTCACGGGTTTGTACCTGGCAACTCGTAAACATCGGAATGCGGGTATCGACCTGATCCACGCTCAGGATGTACGCTCGGGCGTTGCCGCTTACCTGGCCCTGGGCCGCCGGACGCCCATTGTACTGACCTGTCATTTCAACGATGATCCGGTGAAGGAACTGGTACTAGCGTATGCCTTGAAGCCCTCGTTTACCCGCCAACTGACGGCCTGGTACCAATACCTGTTCTCGTACGTGAAGAATTACGTATTCGTTTCCAACTACGCTTATACCCAGTCGCGGCACCTGTTGCCCGAAGACATTACTAAACGCGTACTGCCGAATACGGTGCAACTCGAAGGAGTGTCCGTTTCCCGGACTCCCTCCCCTACCCTGACCATTACGAATGTAGGGCATATCGATGAACGGAAAAACCAGAAACTGCTAATTGAAATTGGTCACGAACTACGCTCACGTAACCTTTCCAATTTCAACATCTGGCTGATTGGCGATGGTCCCAAACGGCAGGAGTATGAGCAGCTCGCCGAAACGCTGGGTCTGAAAGAACAGGTGAAATTTTACGGACGGCACACCGCTCCCTGGCAGCTCGTCGCTCAGAGTGACCTGTATATTCATACGGCCCTGAATGATAACTGTCCGTACTCGATCATCGAGGCTTTCGCGGTCCAAACGCCCGTACTGGCTTTGCCCGTGGGAGGTATCCCAGAAATGTTGCCCGAATCGAATGGACCATTGCGGGGTACTGACGCCCGGAGTCTGGCCAGCGAAATTGCTCCCTATTTCGAAGCCGACAGACGAGCAAGTCTGGCCGAAGCTCAGGCCATTCACGCTGATTACAAATTCAATCACCGCAAGTCGGTCAACGAGTTGATTACTTTTTACCGGCAAACGGCTCAGGAGCCGTTGCTGGTCACGGCACAAGCCATTCCCGTTTAATAGGTCGAACCGCCCACAAGCCTTTGTATGGTCTGGATTTATCGCATTCTTTTATTTGTACTCCTGTTTGGGGTCAGTGCTCTCAGTCACGGGGGCAATACGCTGAGCCCCTTTCTGGATAAACTTACCAACGTGGTCGCCCTCATCGGCATACCCGCCCTGGTGGTTTGTTACTTACATTATCCTACTTTTTTTAAAGTAATGGCCTGGCCGATGTTGCTGGGCGTCGTCCTGCTCGTACTCGAATCGAAGTACCTCTACGGTACGTGGATGTATTCGTACTTCGTCATCAAGCGGTTTTTTTATAGTGGACTGGCAATGGTTACGTACTACGTGGCTACGCAGGCCCGACCGTTTAAACTCAAGTATGCCAACTGGTTGATTTTTAGCTTTTACCTGATTAATCAGATTTTCCTCGGGCAAATTTTCTCGTACAGCCTGACCTCCGAAAGCCGTACGGTTACCGCTCCCGAAGCCCTGTACCTGACCATTCCCTTCCTGTACTACATGATCACGTACCTACGGGAACACCGGCTCTCCGACTTTTTTAAATCCGTACTGACCTTCGCACTCATTGTTTTTCTGTTGCACCGCTCGGTCATCTCGGCGGCGGGTGCGGCTGCCTTTCTGCTGGTGGTGTTTGGCTTGTTTGGAAAAATTACGGAACAGGCTTTACCGCTCGGCAAAACGTTCGGTACCTTTTTAGTAATGCTTGGCTTATTGGCTCCGGCGGTTACGCTGCTACCCGAAGCCAAAACGCAGGCTTTCCTCGACAACGTCGGAGGGATTCTCGATCCCAAGGAAGATGAAACTGGTAGCTGGCGACTCGAACAGTCAGAGTTTTACCTCAGCAAGATTCCGGACCGCTTGCTGCTCGGCTGGCGGTACGAAGGGTACGACCGGGGCGAGATCATGGAGAACGAAGATTTTCCCGAAAAAGGCACCATCATTCACTCACAGTACATCGATATGCTGTACAACTACGGAGCCGTGGGCCTTTTCCTGAATATGCTCTTGATTGTGGGAACGCTGGTGGTTATGTACCGCCGCAACGAGGTTTTCACGACCGAGCAATCCACACTGTTTGGCTTTCTCATCAGTGGACTGTTTTTCAGCATTTCGTACCAATTACCCGTGTACTTCTGGGGTTTTGTGGGCTTGGCAATGTATTACGCCCTTTACCCCAACGAGTCGGAGGACTTCGAATCGCCTTCCGAACCCGAGCTTGTCATTCTATCCGAAGAAACTATTAATTCCCAACCCGTATGATTAGTGTTGTCATCCCCGTCCATAACCGAAAAGCGTTCACCGAACAATGCCTGGCCTGTTTGTCGGCTCAAACGTACCGTAATTTTCAGGCCATTGTCGTGGATGACGGTTCCTCGGATGGTACGGCGGAAATGATCCAGGAAAAATTTCCGGAGACGATTGTTCTGACGGGTGACGGAAGTCTATGGTGGACGGAAGCCACCAACTGGGGCATTCGGTACGCCCTGCAACATCAGGATCGCAGTGAGGCAAACTTTGTATTGACGCTCAACGACGATACCAAAATGGAGCCGGATTACCTGCAATCGCTCCTGAATGCGTACGACCGGTTTCAGCCCTGTCTCGTCGGTTCAGTCAGTGTCAACAGCGACGAGCCAAATAAACTTGAATTCTGCGGTACCGTCTGTGAGCTGTACCTGGCCGGGGGCCGTCACATGGCCGAAGATTATAACTTCGATTATCAGGAGCTCGTTCGCCGTACCGATCACGTGGTCTCGGATTCACTACCCGGACGCGGCACGCTGATTCCGATGGAAGTATTCGAAAAAATCGGCCTGTTCGATTCCAAGAAATACATTCATTACATGTCCGACATCGATTTCTCAGTTCGGGCAAAAAAAGCCGGGTATCCGCTGATTGTCGATGTGAAAAGCGTAGTACAGGAATTCGTGAGTGCTAGCGGCATTCAGGTGGAACGGATGATTACGACCAAGCAATTTATCGAGAGCTTCACGTCCATCAAGTCGCCAACGAATCTGAAGGTTCGCTACAACTTTGCCATTGACCATTCCAAGACTAAACTCGTTTACTTCTGCTTCGACGTCGGACGCATTTGTGCCGGATTTTTCCTGCGTAAAATGCGATTAATGAAACCCTTGTAAGCCCTATGAAAAAGATACTTCTGTCGGCCTACGCCTGTATTCCTAACATGGGCTCTGAGCAGGGCAACGGCTGGAACTACGCCACTCATCTCAGTACTAGCGGATTGGAAGTACACTGCCTGACGCTAGTTGATGGGAAAGACCGAATCGATCCGATTCTGGCGGATGGATTCTATCCCAACCTGCGGGTTCATTACGTACGAGTACCGGCCTGGGTAGATAAATTTTGCTGGAAAGGACTCATCGGTATGTATTTCCATTACCTGTACTGGCAATGGGCGGCGTATCAGATGGCGAGGAAACTCGACCAGCAACACAACTTTGATTTGATTCATCATGCCACGTATGGCAGTTTGCAACTGGGAAGCTTCCTGTATAAACTAGGTAAGCCTCTCATCTTTGGACCCGCTGGTGGCGGCCAGCGGGCTCCCAAAGCTCTTAAACGCTACTTTGGCTCGCACTGGACCCGCGAATGGATGCGGGATATTGTCGGCAAAGTGCTGGAGTATACCAATCCCGCGTATTTCCGAATGTTGAAAAAAGCCGATCTGGTCATTGTTACCAATAATGATACGTATGATCTGGTCCGGCGATTACGACCGACCCAACCCATTGAGCGTATTTGGGATGTAGGTATGGCTTTGAATTTTCTCCCCCGCGAAGTCACCGCTCATCCGCCTAAGGCAACCCTCGAACTGCTTTGGACGGGTCGGATGCTGCCCCGTAAGGCTTTGGAATTGACTATTCAAGCCCTGAGTAAAGTTGATCCTAAGCTTTCAGTACGGCTTACGATTGTGGGTGGGCAAGGTGAAATGGTCGAGCACATTCCCGGATACGTCCAAACTTACGGCGTCGAAAACCGCGTCAATTGGGTGGGACAAGTTTCGTACGATCAGATGAAACAGTACTACATTGATTCGGACGTTCTGTTTTTTACCAGTTTACGAGATTCCTGTCCGCACCAGTTGGTAGAAGCCATGTCGTACTGTATGCCGATTCTGACGCTGGATTTACACGGTCAGGGCGAATTAGTGAATGGTAGTAACGGCATCAAAGTTCCGGTTACGAATGAAACGGAAGTGGTAGATGCTCTGGCCCGTGGCGTGGAATGGATGGCGGCCCATCCCGATGAACGCCGACAAATGGGGCTGGCTGGTTACGAAATCGCCAAAGAACTGATCTGGGACCAGAAAATTCGCCGTTTTGTGGATGAACTGTACCCGACTCTCATGCAGCCTTCGGCTTCCCATTCATCGGTTCAGGTATCCGCGTCTTAAATGGTACTTCAAAAGTCGTTTTCTTTCATTTTCTATTGGACGAAACCATGCACATTGCTATCCTAGGCTTTATCGCTACCCGGGATTTACTTCCGGCCTCCGCTATTCAGCCCTCCTATCCTAAGGGCCGTGAGGGGGCACCGCTCATCACCAATTTAATCAAGGCGTATCTCAACATGGGCCATCGGGTCCTGGCGATTACCCACGACGATACGCTGAGTGCGGACGAGCCGTCTTTTATTCTGGAAGATGGATTGCTTACCTACGTGGTCGTGCCCTGCCGACAACGGATCTTTCGCCCCAATGGCAAACGTATCGGTCGTAACCTGGACTTTTACCGGTTCGAGCGGCGGCGAATGCGGGAAATTCTGGATCGCTTTCAGCCGGAAGTGGTACATGCACACTGGACCTACGAATTTGCGATGGCGGCCTTGTCATACACCTCCAACGCCATTATTACAATACACGACAACGCCCAGGTAATTTTCAATTACGTTCGTACCCTCAACCGTTTTTTCCTGCTCCTGATGGCCCGGCAGGTATTTCGCAAGGGTCTCTGGTTTACGGCCGTATCACCCTACATGGCCGATTCGGTCAGTCACTGGGCTTCGCAAAAAGTACTGGTCGTACCTAATCCAGTAACCTTACCCGACCAACTGGGCGAACCGGCCCCCGTCACGAAACCCATCATCAGCGTCGTCGTGAATGGCTGGGACGACCGGAAGAATAATATCAATGCTCTCCTGTCTTTTAAGGCATTGCTTCAACGGCACCCTAATGCCGAGTTATGGGCCATGGGTACCGCCTTTGAACCCGGAAAAGAAGCGGAAGTATTCTGCCGAGAACAGGGCATTTCTAATGTCGTCTTTATGGGCACAACGAAGTATTCAACGGTACTGGAGAATATTTCCCGGAGTACGTTCGTGCTGCATAGTTCGCTGGAAGAGTCGTTCGGGATGGTACTCGTGGAAGCCATGAGTTACGGCATTCCGGTTGTGGCCGGGAAAGACAGTGGAGCCGTCCCCTGGGTGGTACAGGACGGTGGGCTGCTGGTAGATGTTACTAAAGTCGAAGCGATGACCGAGGCCATGCATCAGTTACTGACGGACGCCGCTTTGTACAGACGACTGTCTCAACAAGGACTGGAAATGGTACGGGCCCGATTCCCCCTAGAGACGGTAGCCCGGCAATACCTTGAGATTTACCAGACTTACGGCGTGACGGAGTCAGCGGCTGTACTGGCCTAAAGTACCTGTAGGTATTACCGCCCTATTCTTCCCACCAAACCGTGTCCTCATGAATCGTATATCTACTCAAACGCTACCGTTCAGTATCGGGATCTTTTTGATCTTTTCGCTGAGCCTGATCCTTTCTTTATTTTTTAAAGATCACTGGTTGTGGATGGATGAGGTACTGAGTTATCTGCTCGTTTCGGACCCTTCGCTAGCCCATGCTAACGATGCTCTGGTAAGCGGGATGGACGCCAACCCTCCCCTATTTGTGAATGTGTATTGGATACTGGGACACGCTATTTCGCTCGACTTTCAGTTTTTACGAATGGTATCCATCGTCTTTTTTGCTCTGACGATGGCTTTGTTTTTCTGGTACAGCACGACCCTATTGGGTACGCCGCTGTTCAACTTTCTGCTCATTACCCTGATTGCCGCCTTCACCTACCTCAACTTAACCTTAGCAACGCAGGTTCGCTCTTATGCCCTGTTTTTTCTGATTAGTCTGCCCTACTTTATCGTACTTCATCGCCTGATTGCCGAACCGCATAATCGTCGTTTGCTGGGGCTCTTTGTACTGCTGGGACTGGGCCTGAGTTTGACGCACAATTTTGGCCTGTTTTACCTCGCGGCTTCGGGAGCTTTCTTTTTTTTGCTTTGGCTCTGGTCGCGGCAAGCGGCGTATGTCTGGCCGATGGCGGCTCACTTGATTACACTACTTCTGTGGGCGGCGTTTTGGTTTACTAGTTTTCAGATCCAGACCGAAGCTGGGAAACCTCACTCCTGGATTCCACTTCCCACTTGGGAAAGCTTCTTTACTACCATCGGTGAGCTAAGCCCTACGCTTTCGTATTCGCTCGAACAACGTAGCTGGTTTTCCTTTCTGCCCTACCTCCGCTTTTTTGCCTTGGCTTTTCTTTTCGTTTTCATCCTTCGTAAAAAACGCAGAGATGGATACGCGGCTTTTCGTACGGATGCGGCGTTTCAGTTTTATCTCCTGTCGGGCTTTATCTATTTCAGTACCATTCTGATTTCGCTTGGGGTGAGTCTGGTACATACATCGGTTTTCATTAGCCGGTACCTGTGGCCGAATCATCTGTTAGTTATTTTTCAGTTGATGTACGCCTTTTATCAATTCTATACGCCCCCCAAGCTGTCGGGCTGGTATCGACTCGCCCCCTTGTATGCTCTACTGATCGGAGCCTTTGTATTCTATCAGAATCGAAAAATCGTTCACTTTCCGAAGGGCATTCTCTCCTATCTACCGCAACTGGACCCTCGGTATCCGGTTTTTGTTGAAACGGCCGATTACTTTCTCCCCCTTTGGTTTCATAAGTTTCCGCAACCGGTGCATTACCTGATTCATTGGCCCACGGCTGCGGTACCGACTAATATTCTCAGTGCTACCGTCGAACACAAGATTCTTAAATCGGTTCGGGATAAATACCAGGTACCGGGACTGACTCCGGCTAAAGAGTTTACCAAGGCGAATTTTCCGCATTTCTACGTAGTCGATGAAGCGAGTCATTACCAGATGGAAAACTTCATTGACTCCCACCAGATCAAAGTGGTTCGCCAGCTACCCATGGACATCAACGGGCATCGCCTGCTGGAATGTACGTTCAATTAAAAAGGGCACCTCAAGAGGTGCCCTTTTTAATTTATTCTTATAAACGTTTCGATTAAAGCGAAATCAAGTTCCCGTCTTTGTCATAGTTATTATAGAACTTAATGCTGGCACCGTTTCCGTAGCCAACATACCCCCCTGAGCTTTTCACGATTATATTGTTCGTGAAAAGATTGTTCGTCGCTCCGGCTCCGTTTACGATAATCACCAGCCAGCTATTTTTTACATTTTCATTGCTGATGTAGTTATTAATGAAACGCAGGTTCCCCACGTAGTTGATCTGGATTACTTTGTTTTCAGTCGTACTAATAATTTTATTACCCGTAATCTGAGCATTTTTGGTCGATCCCGTCAGGTCCAGTACACCCGTCATATTGATGTAATTGTTTTCCATCAGCATATTGAAACCATTCCGAATCGTCCATTTGCCCGTGCAGGTGCCAATGGTACGGTTACCATACATGTGAGTACCCTCTCCAATAGTCCCGTCGCCATCGTTTTCCCAGTTTCCGGCGAATAAATCCGAAAATTTTCCTTCAAAACGGTTATTCGATAAGGTCGAGTTATGCAACCATCCGGCAAATTCTACGCCGTAAGTCGGGCAATCCTTCAGGTAGTTGGCATCGACGGTTACGTTGTCGAATGAACCGGCAATCGAGATACCAAAGCTGCATTTCTCAAATCGGTTTCCTGATACCGTAATGTTCTTACCGAGGTATTTCTGCGGTAATCGTTGAGCCAGAAACTCGACGCCCATGCGTCCACCCCGGGCGTAGTTATTCCGAACGATGATGTTATCGGTCGATTTACCCGGAGATACTTTCAGGAAAAACCAGTTTACGTTGGCCGTTTTCGACGTGTGGATGCTCTGGCAATTTTGTACCAACAGATTTTTCACCGTCGGGCCGTCAATGGTAATGGGTCCGTACGAACCTACGACTTTTGCCGTTGAAGAGACCTCCCAGTTGATCCCGTCGATGGTAATGTTTTCCAGTTGTTGTTCACTCCAGAAGTTCTGGAAGGAAATATACCCGGGTCCGTTGAGTTTCAGCGTTACCTTACCGGGGTTTCCTTTGATGGTTACGTTACTACGCAGAATCACTTTCGTCACCTGCGAATACGCTCCGTCGGGGATCGTTACTACGTTGTGAGCATTGACAGCCTCCTGTAGCTCCGGCCCAATATCCGAATCGGTCGTACTTACGCCAAACCAGGTGGCATTGGCAGCACCGGTAAACGCCCGCTTGTAGCGTAACCCGTTGCTGGTAACCAGGGTAATACCCGTATTGTCCGTACTTTTTTTATCCGTACTGACTAATTTAAAAAGGCCCTGTTTTCCCTGATCCGTCAGGTAAATACTGTCCGGAGCCAGGTTCGTACGGATGGCCCGGATTTCATCCAAACTCATGGATTTCACGGTTGACGACAGCGTCGTAGCATGCGGAGCTACTCGTTCGTCCTTCTGGCACTGCGTAAAAAGCATGGCAATGCCTAGTAGGGATACCATTTGGGTAGCAAATGAAGACTTCATCAGATGTATTCGTTTTGATAGTAGGTAGATTTGATCAGCAAAGGGCAATACAGTTCTGACCTTGAGCAGACAAGGTGCAGTTACAAAGCAGCTTCGGTTTCAGTAAACTCCACGGAAATTCAGTACATCAGTGCCTGTATTAACACTAACGTTTATCACTATACGCATGAAGTTAACAAAGAAACAAAACGGATAAACATAGCATGCGTAAGGCATGCGAAGAACCGGCAACACTCCCGATGGCGGCGGTAAGTTGTTTCGATAGAAAGGATGTTAACAAGCGATTACGCTTATTTCATTTATTAAATAGCTTATAGTAAATAGTGGTGTATACGCTTTTCAGTAATGGACACAACCTGGTAGTGGCTAATGGAATGGGTCTTACGGCTCCAGACTAAGTTTCCATGCGGGTCTGTTAATTCAAAGTCATCTCTAGTCGGTATTGCTGGCAGGCTCATCTTCCAGAAAGCTTCTGTATCAGATTATTGTATTACTTGCTGAGATTGAAGGAAGGAGTAAAAAAACGTTTATCTTTTGCTTACGAATCAGTAAATAAAAGATGATACCAAGCCTTGAACCGAATCCTCCGGTCAGAACTAAATGTTTTTAGTATAACTTACATGAAGATCGCTCAAAGGACTCGCTTGAGAAATGGTGAATAAAATTAACTAGCTCTTTAAGTTCTGCAAGCGTTTACCTCTACTTTTCATAAAATTATTTGATTTGTTCATATCAAAATCAAAAAAATTCAAAACAATAGTATGTTCAGGAGGTTTAAGTCATCTTTCGCTGAGAATCAGGGCTGTGTAGATTATTTTCCGCACTTATGAGGGATAAAAAATTACATTACCAATGACATTTAGAGGGGAAAATCGAATCTTTTGCGTCAAGGATACTAGGTATGGCACGAAATTATACCAATGATTCTCTTAGTACACGTCTTATGTCAATCTATCACTCTATGAACACCGCCGAGATCTTTGTAAACAGTATTGATATGAATGCCATTTTATCAGAAATGGCCCGTTTGAAAGCCCAGAATCGTCTGATCATTCATTTGCTTACCAAAGATAAAAGCGATCAGGAGTTTGATCATTTCCAGGATTTAGAACACTATTTCTACGTACAGGAAGCTCTTCAGTTCATTTCCAGTGGAAAGGCCCAGGCGACTCCTGAACAGATTGATTCGCTGGAAGAAGCCTTACAATCCTTACAGAATAAAGTACAGCTTTAAGCAAAACATCACACAAAAAGCCGCTTCCCGTACGGGAAGCGGCTTTTTTATGCGAGTTCTCACCGCGGAGCAAGGGTTACGGCGAAGAGATCGACCGTTTTAGGCTGTAGCCGTTTTAGCGTAATCCGGTAAATCGTGTCCCCCCACTTGGTTCGAATGCCTTGGTCTTCTGGGGTTTGCAGGGCTACTTTTTCTACGAATGGCTCCCATTTTCGGGAGTCGTACTTTATCACAAAATCACGGCTCTGCCCTTTCTGTCCTTTACTACAGATGATGAGCTGCCCCGCTTTCCCTATTTCTACGGGGTAGCAGGTCATGAGATGCTGACTGAGGCTATCGGCTTTTTTGAGGTGAATCTGATCCGTGATGGTTACCTCCCTACCCCGCTTCAGACGCATGCTCTGTTTCCAACTTACCACGCCTGCTTCGGCTGGATAGGCTTGAGTGAAGTCCAGTGAAAAGGTTACCTGTTCTTTTCCGCCCTGATAGGTCACTTGCTGGGCTTTAAACGTATTTCCTGGTGGCTGACTAAAACCATTGATCGTGGGCAGATTATGGTAAGCGGAGCCGTTGTACCAGATGTCATACCGCTGACTACTAAAGGTTTTTCGCGTGTACGTACCGCGTCCGACATCTATGAGCAGTGGTTGTCCGTCGTAGTATACGACATAGTTGCCGACGTCATTGTGATTGTGACTTTCATCATTATGTCCTCCCTTACCAGCCAGGTAAAAACCTTGGGTGGTACCCGCCCGGTCGCGGGCGGCGAATACCTGTAAATCCGGCAACCAGACGTCAGCGGGCAGGGCCAGTCCTTTGTCCGCCCGTTCAAATTCCTGCTGCATAAAGAGTGCATAGAAATTGCGGAAGAAATGATACCGCGGCAAGGCTCCCGTTTCGGGTTTGCGATAGTAGGCTCCAAACCGCATCATGTTGGCATCCTGAATATCCTTGCCGTAGCGGTAGATCATCGTAGCCGCCATACTGGGTTGGGGATCGGCGTCGGCGAAGTTTAAAAAGTAGTTGGGACTGATTTGAGCCCGGTAAATAAAGCGGCCCATGTTCCGGAATTTTTCATCGGCATACACGTAAGCAAAGGCATTCCGGGAGGCGGTATTCAGCAGAGAAACGTTGTCATACAGAGACGCGGCTGCCGCTCCCCAGTAACTCGGACCTTCGTCGCAGCCCCCATCGGCTGGGTAGGGATTCAAAAAATTATCGAGTACGCCCAGCAGTTTGTGTACCGCTGCGGCCCGTTTTTGATCCTCTTTTTCGAGCAGCAGTACAGCATTCAGCCAGTTCGAACAAATCCAGGGATTCCAGTTATTGGGGGGCCGACCATTGGCATGACTTTGCATCCAGCTGTGGGGTTGATTCATGAGTGGCTCAAAGATCCGGCGGTTGGTTTCGTAATAGATACGTTTGCGAATTTGCGGGGTTACGGCGTCCAATTTATCGCCCAGGTAATAGTCAACCCAGGCCAGATACGTTGCCGTTTCCGCCGCAAACAAATCGACAAAAGGTTTGGAAACATCCACCAGACCCTTAACCTCGCGGGGTAAATGAGCCGAAGCTCCCCAGAAAGATTCTTCACAAATGGACCAGACGCCATCAATAATAGGGTCTACAAATCGCCCCTGATTTTCGTAAATCTCCGCCAATAGCAGGACCCCCAGCACATCCCGTTTCTGAAAGCTAATGCTTTGGTATTCATCACGATTACCCGTACGTTCAATCAGGAGGGATTTCGTAGCGGGTACGTAAGGCCATTCATAATTCAGATAGGTTTCGGCCTTTTTCACGTACGCCTTCATCATCCCGGAATCGGCCTGAGCCCAGCCCGCCCGATCTTCCCGACGCGGAAAGGGCGTCCATTCCCGCTCCGGAATCAGTACGTTTCGCAGTTCTTCCACCGAAAATCGCCCACTCAGTAAGTTTTGCTGAGCCAGAGTCGGGCCAGCTAGCCAGAGTAGCCAGCCAATGAGGACGTATCGTTTCATGCAACGTTAAAAAAGGGCTTGGGTAAGACGGAAAAAACCACTGGGATTCGGGATCGTTACAGCGGGAACGTCCGAATATTTTCGAGCTGCCAGGGCCTGTAAGGGAATAAATTCTTCCCGATGCATGGCTTTGATTTGCTGGTGCGTCCAGGGCTTTTTGCCTTCGGCGTAGGGTAATAGCCATAGGAAGGCTTTTTTGAGTCCTTTCCCCTCGGGCGTCTCATAGGTCCAGAGATTCATGTTCAAGTTTTCCGCCAGTAAGGCCAGTCCAAAGAAGCCCTGCAGGTTCATGACGCAGTACCCCCAGGAAACGGTACGGGCCAGTTCGTGCGGCTGACTGCCATCGACTGCGAACTGACTACTGATGCGGGGCAGGGTTTGCTTTTCCAGCATCCGGCGAGACAGGTCAGTATCTTCAATGAATAGGGCCATGGCCACTGCCTGGAAATCGTAATACGTTCCGTGGTTGTTGTGTTCATCGGCTTCGTCTTTGCCGACGGGACTGGTCTGCATCCAGTCCAGAAAGGTACGGAACCAACTTTGTAAAGCCTGATGCTCGGCTTTCGGCCAGGCTTTGGAGGGTTTTAGCAGTTGCACGGCATCTACCAATACGGCAAAATAGCGGCTGTCGATCAATCCGATTCCTCGCCCATCGGTGACTCCGGGAATTGCCTGCCCGTAGTTCAGGTTCGGGTTCATCCGGGTTTCGGGATTCAAAAACCAGACGCGTAGCAATTCGGCGGCCCGGCGGGCGTAGGTTTCATCTTCCGTGAAATAATAGGTTACGGCCAATTGCTGTACATCCACGCAAAGCTGGTGCAGGTAGGTAGCATCCTTAATCGTATACCGTTCCGGATTTATGCGACCGTCCTTGCGGATGTACGGTAGCCCATCGGGCTTGGTCGAATCGGGCCACCAATACGGACCGACGCTCATGTAGTCGTGCTTATCTCCACTCGGCGGTACTTTGCTTTTGTACGTAACCGAATACGTAGGATGGTTCAGGGTTTGCCGGGCCTGTTGAATTAACGCTTCCAAAGCCTGTTGTACGGCCGCATCACCCTGTTTGCTTTGGGCTTTTTGCTGAGCCAGGAATGTGCCATCGAGCAAAAACGTGGGAGCTTTTTGCTGGGCCCACAACGCGGGCATGGTCAGTGCAAAGAAGAGTAACGCGATTAGTCGGTTCATCAGCAGGAGGTAGCAAGGGCTTCCGATACGGAAGCCCTCAACGCATTAATTAAGTTGTAGTCGTTTGATACTCACCGTCATACTCTTTTCGGTATTATTCACCGCATTGACATACACATAAGCTGCGTAAGCTCCATTGGCCGTTTTGACGAACGCTCCCTGATCAGCCGTTAAGCCAAAGGCGTAATCCGACGCATTAGTAAAGGTGGTACGTTCTAGATCAATATCGTCAATATAGACATCAAAACCCGCCGTACCGCGAAGCTGGGCATCTTTTACGTCCACCCGTTTATCCATCAGCGTACGCGTCGTTAGTCCGGCAGGTAGGCTTACATCGCTCAGGTATTCGCTTCGGGAAGGAGCAACCCAGGCGTGACCGAAAGTAAAGCCGCTTAACGTCGGTCGGTAGAGGTACACGAAATCAATTTTGGCGGCCAGATTATTACGTTCCACTTCTTCTTTCGTGTATACCGCCATGTCGGCAATGGACACGTAGGCTTTAGCTCCGTCGGTGAGTTGCAGAGTACGCTTCATATCCATGCGACTGATGCGGTAGGCCGGTGATTCAAACCGTACTTCTTTTCCCGTTGAGGAAGTACCGCTGAAACGAAACCGCACGTCCCGGCCCTTGGCTTCTTCCGTGGGAGCGTAGTAATAACGTAACGTAACGGCTGACTGATTCTCGCCTCCCAAGAGCGAAGCGGTAGAAACCGCTCCAGTCGTGGTCGTATCCGAAGCTGTTTGTACGGGTTGATCCACGCCGGTATTTCGGTTCGTATACCAGGAATACCGACTGAATCCCGTACCCGTTCCTCCGGCAATGGTAGCTTCCACCCGTACCTCTTTGAGTTGTCCTTCCAGCGTACCCAGGGCGTAGGCAAATTCCATGCGATCACCAACAACGGCGGGACCCGTCGTTTTTTTGAGCAGGTCGTTTTGGAGCGGACCACTGGCTTCGTCGTCCGATTTCTGACAGGCCTGTAGCACTACTCCCGCCAGTAAAAGAGTCCATAGCTTTTTCATGTTATTGCTGGAGGGTTACCGTGACTGTATAAGTTTTCCGTACCGTCCGATTGCCCGACACAACCGTGTACTGTTGTGGTTGCGTATAGTCCGTCCAGATGCCCATGGTTGGTTCCACAATGGCGTCGGTCACTACACTGCAATAGGGTTTGACGCGTTGCAGATTAGTACCAAAACGAGCCACCGCCGTCACGGTCTGGGCTTCGGTGTCTATTTTGGTCTGCCCACTGACCAGTACGGTACGGTGATCCGAACCGAGTAAATCGAAGAAAGTCATGTAGCATTGGGAGCGAGTAGTAATCAGCAGTCCCGTTTCATCGATAGGCATTTTGGTGCAGGAAAGAGCCAGCAGTCCGAGGAGTATGAATAAATAGTGTCGTTTCATAGGAAAAGCATCTTCAAGCTTAGAACCACGGTTCGTTTTGGATAATCTGCGAGTTAACTTCAATCTCACCCGTCGGAATCTGGAATTGGTAGTACCGCTGGTAATCGCGGATGGGAGCATTCACGAATTCATCGCGAATCCGGGTTCCCTGCGAATCGTACAACACCTGACCGGAGGGCATAGGCCAGATTTCTTCGGCTTTCCGCCAGCGGCGAATGTCGAAGAAGCGGTGCCCCTCTCCGACCAGCTCTACAATACGCTCCTGTTCGATAGCTTTGAAAAATTCATCCTTGCTCGAAAACTTCGCCTGATTCAAAGGAGGCAGATTCCCCCGACGACGGATTTTGTCGAGCAGGCCAAACAGTTCGGCCGTGGGTCCGCTGAGCTCGTTGACCGCTTCGGCGTACATGAGCCAAACGTCGGGCAGTCGCATCAGGTACATATCCTGCGGGCCATCGCTCCGACCAATACCGCCGGTTTGCCGAATCCATTTTCGGAAAATATACCCCGCCGGAGCCCCGTCGTAGTTAATGAATGTAATCCCGTCGCGGTTCCCAAAGCGGAAGGTAATGCTGTCCTGTACGTTCAGGCCGTCCGTCGTCAGGCGAAGCATTTTCTGTTCGTCCCAGAGCATAGTCGCCCGCATACGGTAATCCCGCCCGACGTACGAACGGGGATTGGTCGCACTGTTGGCCAGCGTAGTATTGCGACTCAATACCACGGACGGAGCAAAATCACCCGTACTCGTAAGCTGATACCGATTCACCAGGCGATAGGTCGGAGCCACCCATACCTGACCGTTGCCCGTGTTCCGCGAGCCAAAATCCCGCTGCATTTCTTCACCCTGATTGAGTAAAGGACCACCAAACTGTACCGAAAAGAGAATTTCCGGATCGTATTCGTTGAAGTACTGAAACAGGTACCAGTAGTTGGGATTGTCCGCCGGCCCCGGTTCGCCATTCCGAAACAGCGGAATGTTTTTGTCGATGATTTTCTTGAAATCCGCTGCCGCTGCTGCGTAATGCTTCTGGGCTTCACCCGCATTGTTTTGGTTTTTCATCCAACAGGCCCAGTACAGATTTACTTTGCCGCTGAAGCCCCAGGCGGCCAGCTTCGAGGCCCGGCCCAGATTATCTCCCGTATAGTTGTCGGGCAGTACACTCGCGGCGTACGAGAGATCCGCCAGAATCGAATCTTTCACGACGGCCCGGGGCGTACGCGCCAGGGTATACGCTTCGGCATTGCCGTTGAGTCGGCGACCGAAATACGGCACGTCGCCCCAGAGGTCAATCAGGCGGAAGTAGTTCAGAGCCCGCAGGAAGCGTACTTCGCCCACCAGGCGGTTCATCAGAGCCTGATCGCTTTCGGATCTCAGGTTTGCCCGCAACGTACCGATGTTCTGGAGTACATAATTGGCCCGGTTGATGGTTCGGTAACAGTCGCCCCAGAGGAAGCCAAAGTTGCCACTCGAACCGATGGCTCCGGGGTTGTACGTCCCCTGGTTGTTGCTGGTACCCCGGGTATGCACGAATTCCCCGGCTCCGTCGAAGTAATACTCGCGGTCAAAGGTCGTGCGGTTGGCTTCGTACACACCATTGACGGCGAAAATGGCATCGTCGGTCGTTTTCCAGAATAAATCCGAAGAAAGCTGAGTAGTGGGTACCTGATCGAGCAGGTCTTTCTGACAGGCACTCAGGCCTACCAGTACTATTCCCACCATAGATATGTATCGTTTCACGAGCGAAAAAGTCAAGGTGAATTAAAAACTCAGGTTCAAACCAAAGGAATACGACTTGAGCAACGGGAAGGGGTCATCCTGATTGTCGGCACCCGATTGCGTCGTACTTTTTTCGGGATCAACACCCCGGTACTTACTGAAGGTCAGCAAGTTCTCAGCCGTCAGATAGACCCGTACCCGGCTTACGCCGATGCGGGTGGTGTATTTGCTGGGGATATTGTAGCCTGCCTGAATGTTCTTGAGACGCAGGTAGCCAAAGTTGTCCAGCCAGAAGGTTGACTCCGCCTGATTGTTCCCACCCGAACCCGTAACCAGCCGGGGTAAGGAAGCCGAGCGATTGTCCAGATTCCAGGTGTCATTCCAATGAAAGTCCTGAAACGCATTCCGGGCGGCGGGAATATTGACGTTGTTGAAAGGCTCCAGCCAGAAGTCTTTCCGGCCCGTAGCGGCCTGCCACAAGATGCTCAGGTCGAAACCTTTGTAGTTACCGAAGAGGTTAAAGCCGTAATTGCCCGTGGGTTGCTCCCGGTTGAAACGGGGCATGGCCTTGCGGTCTTCGTCGTTGATCTGACCATCGCCATTGAGGTCGCGGTACAGAATATCGCCCGGCGAAACGTACTGCCCCTGGTATGGAGCATTGGCGATGTCTTCCCAGCTCTGAGCAATGCCCTGCGATACGCGACTGTAGGCGTAGTGATAAGGCATGTTCAGGTACGTATAACCTTTACCGAGAAACTCATTCCATTCCAGCAACCGATTCTGGTTGAAGCTCACGTTCATCGTTGCTCCCAGGTTTACCTGACCTATTTTAGTGCGGTACGTCAGGTTCACTTCCATCCCGTTGTTCCGCAGTTTTCCGATGTTCATGCGGGGAGCGTTGTACCCCGAAAGCAACGTGGATAGCGACGAAGGCCGGATCATACCCGTGGTGAGTTTGGTATAGGCATCGATCTCGGCGGTCAGTCGTCCGTCGAAAAAGGCCAGATCGAGTCCTACGTTGGCCGTGTTGGTTTGTTCCCAGGAAAAGTCCTCATTGATGATCTTGGCCGAACTGAAGCCCTTGGCGATCTTTCCGTTGAGGATGTAATTGGTCAGGTTAAAAATGTCCCGTTGCTCGTAGCGACCGACACCCGAGTTATTGCCCAGTTTACCAAGGGAGGCCCGGAGTTTACCCGACGAAATAATCGAGGTCAGATTCTGAAAAAAAGGCTCCTCCGAGAAACGCCAGCCCGCTGATACGGCCGGGAAAAAGCCAAACTGATAGCCGGGCAGGAATTTACTTGACCCGTCGTACCGGGCCGTAAATTCGAACAGGTACTTATCATTGACGACATAATTCAAACGACCAATTACCGAGCGTAAGCCCTCCGCGTCGCTGTTTCCTCCGGCGGTTTGCGTCGTCGTCAGGGCCGCGTCAATTTCACTAAGTAAGGGATTGATCCGGTCGAGACGGCTGGCGGACATGTTTCGGTTAAACCAGTACTCTTCCGTGTAACCCAGCAAAGCCGTTAGCTGATGGTTTCGAAATAGGGTTTTATTATACGTAATCCGGCCCTGCAAGAGTGTTTTGTATCCCTGATTATTACTGTTACTAATGCCCGCACTGGGGTTTACGATGGTACGGGCAATCTGATCGGTCTGAAAATTCCAGACGTCGGTCGGGTCGTTGTAACTTTTGGTAAACTGGTTGTAGTACCGCAGTCCGAAATCCCCGCGAAACGTTAATCCAGTCAGCGGTAACCATTCACCATATACATTGGCGTTGATCTCCTGCCGATCCCGCTGGTTATGGTACACCGAATACCGGGCAAACATGTTGGCAGCCTGAGCGTCCTCGCCGTAGGCCATGATGCCGCCGTATCGACCCGTAGCCGGATCGTAGGGCAAAATCCCGGCGATGGCGTACCGAATGTCGTAGCCATCCGTACCGCTGTAATTGATGAATCCCTCCTGGTTGGCATACTCCTGTTTCGACCACTGGCCGTCCATCCGCAGGCCGACTTTGATGGCGTCGCGAACTTTGTAATCAAGGTTAAAACGCGTGTTATAACGTTTGTAGTTGTGATTGATGAGTACGCCCAGTTCATCCAGAATACCCGCCGACAGATAAAAATTCATCCGATCATTGCTCCCTGAAGCCGAGAGGTTGTGCGTTTGTATCCGACCGTTATCCCGCAGGATTACGTCCCACCAGTTCGTATTCGGGTATTTCACGGGATCGACCAGGCTTTTGGATAACCAGTCTTCCACGGTTCCGTACCGAAACGTCGTTGACGAAGCACCAGCCCCCGAAGCCCGCATGTGCATGGTGAGGGAGCGGGCGTAATCATCAAAGTAGTTGTAAAAGTTCGTGGGCTGCGATAAGCCGTAGGTTCCGGTGTAACTGATTTGGGCTTTTTTGTTTTGTGAACCATTTTTAGTCGTAATCAGTACGACACCATTAGCCGCCCGTGATCCGTAAATGGAAGCTGAAGCCGCGTCTTTCAGGACTGAAATACTGGCCACATCGTTCATGTCGATGCGGTTGATATCCACGTCAGGCATACCATCCACGACAATCAGCGGACCGGAGTTATTAACGGTACCGAGTCCCCGAATAATCAAGTTGGCACTGTTGCGTCCGGCCTGGCCCGTCGATTGCTGTACGGAAAGACCCGGTACCAGTCCGGAGAGGCCCGAGGAAACGTTGCTGAGCGAACGGCTGGCAATTTTCTCATCGATGTTGATGGCCGCGACGGCTCCTGTCAGGTTTTCTTTCTTCTGGGTACCGTAACCAACGACCACAACTTCGTTAAGGGCCTTTGTATCGGGAGCCATGGTAATGTCTCGGGACGTTTCGTTCGTCAGATTCACTTCCTGCGTGATATATCCTACAACGGAGACGAGCAGTGTACCGCCGCCCGTGGGTACGGGAAAAGTAAACTGTCCTTCGGCGTTGGAAGTCGTACCGGCGGCAGGACTTCCCTTGAGCTGGATAGTGGCTCCGGGAATACCCATGCCTTTTTCATCGAGTACCCGTCCCGTAAACGTATACGTGCTGGGCCGATTGGCGGGTAGTGGGTTGTTGCCCGGTGTCTGGGCGGTAGCCTCCCCCGCTACGAGCAGCAGCGTAATAGCCAGGGAGCCTAGCCAGCAGGTGGCAAATAGAGGTTTACGCATAAAACACATCGAGTAAGGTAGTGGAATAAGAGGCAGGCAAGAGCCTTATCTGGGGCCGGAGTAGCGATGAACTCCACTGCAACATTAGTAGATATAAGTCTATAAAATACTGGAATAATCTAAATGGAACGCTTTCTCCACCCCTTTGAACGCTTTATCACCCACCCGAACGATTCCTCCCCCTTTTTGATACATTTAGCCCCCCTGCCCCGCTTTTACCCCTGCTACCTTTGTTTCCTACACCGGCCGATGTTTTCCTCCGTGAAAAAAAGAAGAATTCGTTTACTGCTCATTGAAGTAGGATGCACGGGCCTGTTGGTGGCTCTGTTGCTGTACCTGATTTCACTCGTTCATTAAGCCGCTACCCCTTATCTCTAGGTTATGAAAATGCTACTGATAAGCCTGACTTTCGTTGCTACACATGCTTTCGGTCAGGCTGATTTGAATGCCGAGATTCGAAAAACCCTGCAAGCCTCTGTACAGGCTGAAGTCCGCTGGGCTCTACAACAACCGCCCCGTACGGTTACGGCCCAAACCTCACCCCGGAGTGCCGGAGGTCGCCATGATTTCTATTCGGAAGGCGATTACTGGTGGCCCGACTCCACGAATCTCCAGGGGCCGTACCTCCAACGCGACGGGCTGAGCAATCCCGACAACTTCGTGGCCCACCGACAGGCCCTCATCCGGCTAAGTCAGATCATGGGAGCACTGGCCTCGGCCTACGTATTACAACCCGATCGACGGTACAGTGAGCAGGCTCTTCGTCACCTAAAGGCCTGGTTTGTCGATACAACGACCCGCATGAATCCTTCCCTGACGTACGCTCAGGCCATCAAAGGCCGGGTTACGGGGCGGGGCATTGGTATCATCGATACGATTCATTTAATGGAAGTTGTACAGGCCGTTCAGGTGATGGAAGCACAGTTGGATGCCGCTACCGTCGCCGTGGTACGTCGCTGGTTTCGTACGTACCTGCACTGGCTGACCCACCATCCGTACGGAATCGAAGAACGGGAGGCGAAGAATAATCACGGTACGTGCTGGGTCATGCAGGTGGCAGCGTTTGCCCGCTTTACCGGCCATGACTCGCTGCTTGCCGTATGTCGTGATTGGTACAAAACCGTTCTACTTCCCCAGCAAATGGCCGCCGATGGTAGTTTTCCGCTCGAACTACGGCGGACGAAACCCTACGGTTACTCGCTGTTCAACCTCGATGCGATGGCTATGATTTGTCAGATTGCTTCTACGCCGCGGGATAACCTCTGGACGTATGAGACACCCGACGGGCGTAGTATTCGCAGGGGCATCAGCTACCTCTACCCTTACGTCGTTGACAAGAATCGCTGGCCCTTGCCACCCGATGTGATGTACTGGGACGACTGGCCCGTCGCTCAACCTTTCCTGGTTTTCGGAGCCCTGGCTTTTCAGCAACCAGAATGGCTTCAAACCTGGAAAAAAGGGGATCATACGCCTGCAAACGAAGAAGTCATTCGTAACCTTCCGATTCGCCATCCCCTACTCTGGCTTCCTCATTCATTCCGTACTAACTAATTCAACTATGAAACGACTTTTTATCGGTCTTGCTCTGGCGAGTAGCTGGGCGTTTGTATCTCCCACCTTTATTGATCGATCTTTTCAACACGCCCAGGAACAAAGCCTACGTATGCTTAGCGAGTTGAAAATCGCGGAATCGAAAGAGGCCTCCAAGCTGGTATCCCCCCGCAGCCTCAATGCGAAAGGCGAACTCGAACGGGTGGCCGCCCGCGACTGGACGAGTGGTTTTTTTCCGGGCCAACTCTGGTATGTATACGAATACACCGGAAAGCCCGAATGGGCCGAGCAGGCCCGCCGCTACACATCCCGGCTGGAAGGCGAAAAAACCAACGCCCGCACCCACGACATGGGTTTTAAAATGTATTGTAGCTACGGCAATGGCTATCGTCTGACGCAGGATCCCGCATACAAACAAATCCTCATCGAGTCCGCCCGTACGCTGTCAAAACGCTTTAAACCCGCGGCAGGAATCATCCGCTCCTGGGATCATCATCAGGAGGTGTGGCAGTGCCCGGTTATTATTGACAATATGATGAATCTGGAACTGCTGTTTGCCGCCACGCGGTGGACCGGGGATTCTTCTTTTTACAACATCGCCGTCACGCACGCCCGCACAACGATGAACAATCACTTTCGACCGGATTTCAGCTCTTATCACGTCGTCGATTACGATACGCTGACGGGACAGGTACGCACCAGGCAAACTCACCAGGGTTACAGCCACGAGTCGGCCTGGGCCCGGGGACAGGCCTGGGCTTTATACGGCTATACCTTGTGTTACCGGGAAACGAAAGATCCGGCCTTTCTCCGACAGGCCGAAGCCATCGCCCGTTTTCTGCTCCAGCACCCCCGTTTGCCCAAGGATCTGGTTCCGTATTATGATTTCGATGCTCCCAGTATTCCGAACGAACCCCGCGATGTGTCGGCGGCTACGGTGATGGCTTCCGCTTTGTACGAACTCTGTACCTACGCACCCAAGGCTAATTACCGTGCCAAAGCTGATCAGATCCTGACTAATCTTTCCAAAACGTACCTGGCTCCTGCCAAGAGTAGTCATGGGTTTCTTTTGCTGCACAGTACGGGTTCCAAACCGCATAACAGTGAGGTGGACGTACCACTGATTTACGCCGATTATTACTGGCTGGAAGCCTTATTACGGGCGAAACGGCTAAACGAAAAGAAATCCTTGTTTTAATACGAAAAGGCCAGTGAATCGTAACGATTCACTGGCCTTTTACGGCTCACGACACTCAGGACGGCGTTTCTTAGGTGACTACCTGTTGACTATACTCCGTTGGCGTTAAACCGAATTCGGCCCGGAAGGCCCGGCTGAAGTATTTGGGATCACTGAAGCCTACGGCAAAAGCAATTTCCGAAACGTTGGCTTTGCGTTGCTGTAATAACATTTTCGCCTTTTTCAGTCGCGTCGTTCGCAGCAAATCCACGACGGAGCGATCCGTCAACATTTTTACTTTTCGAAATAATACGGGGCGACTCATGCCCATCGCTGCCACCAGACTGCCTACGTTGAAATCCGGGTCTGCTAAATGTTGATCGAGTACCGTCATGAGCTGATTTAAAAACTTCTCGTCCGGGTGTTCAAGCGTCTGGGCCTGCGGCTGTAGCGTAATCAGGCGATGATACTTCGTCTTCAGTTGCTGCCGTAACAACAGCAGATTCTGTACGCGGGCCCGTAGTAACACCGGGTGAAAGGGTTTGGTCAGGTAATCATCGGCTCCCGTTTGCAGTCCCGATAACTGATGATCAACGCCATCTTTCGCCGTCAGCATAATGACCGGAATGTGACTGGTACGTGCATCCGTTTTGAGGCGATGCGTCAGGGTTAATCCATCCATTTCGGGCATGGCGAGGTCCGTAATCAACAGATCGGGTAAGAGTTGCGAAGCCGTTTCCCAGGCCTCTACCCCATTACTGGCTTCCAGCACCTGATATTCCGTGGTCAGCAGATCAACTAAATAATTTCGGATGTCCGCCTGATCTTCTACGATAAGTAGTAGTGGCTTTTCTCCAGCGGCTGGTTCCGAACGGGTAACGACTGGCAATGCTTCGCATACCGCTGGTTCTGGAAGAGTAACCAATGGCTCCTCGACTGGTAGGATGGGTAAGGTGATTTTGAATCGGGTAAAGCCCGTGTGTTCCAAACCGGCCTCCTGGCTTTCCACGCTGATTTGTCCCTGATGTTGTTCAACAATGCTTTTGCTCAAAGCTAGCCCCAGACCAAAACCCGTATCCCGCGACTGATGGCGATCCGCCTGATAGAACTGTTTGAAAATCTGACTGATTTCTTCCGCTGGAATTCCCAGACCCGTATCTTCAATGAGCAAGGTCACTTCTTCCTGCGTTGCCCGTACCTGCACGGTAATCCGCCCCCCGGCAGGCGTAAATTTAAAGGCATTGACTAACAGGTTGGAAATCACTTTTTCCATTTCCCCCGCATCAAACCACAAGGGGATCTCTTCCCCTTCCGATTCGAAGTTGAGTTGTACCTGACGCGAACGGGCGTGCCCGAGAAACGAGTGTACGATTTGTCGGAGAAAGCGGACGAAATCCGCCTGCTGCCGCTGTAGCTGGACATTGCCCGTTTCGTGTTTTCGAAAATCCAGCAACTGATTGAGTAAGCGTAACAAGCGGTCCGTACTGGCCCGCATCAGACTAACCTGTTTATGAATGCCTGGTTCCTGGCCGTATTGGCTCGCCAGTACTTCCAGCGGCCCCATCACCAGGGTCAAAGGCGTACGAATTTCGTGGGCGATTTCCGTGAAAAAGTTAAGCTTGGTTTGATGGAGTTCCTGCTGGCGTTTTTTCTCTTCGTGTTCCCGCTGTAATTCGTGGGCCAGTTGCAATCGGTTACGATTAAATCTTGACCACAACCGTAACAAGGCCACAAACGTCAGGGCATACACGACGTACGCTAAGGGTGTTTTCCAGAGCGGCGGTAATACCGTAATGGTCAGCTCCAGGGGTTTAGAATTCCAGACGTCATCATTATTCGACCCTTTTACGCGTAGCACATATGTTCCCGGATTCAGGTTCATGTACAAAGCCCGGGGTTCTGACACGTAATTCCATTCTTCATCAAACCCCATCAACTGGTAAGCGTACCGATTTTTTGACGAGTTGATGTAATTGAACGCCGCAAAATCGATGGAAAATACATTCTGTTGATGCGTAAAGGTGAGGCCTCGTTCAAAATCAATATCGGGTTCTCCACTTTCTGAAAGCCGGGTAATCGGTTCATTGAACAACCGGACCTGTGTAAACGCCAGTTGAGGAACCCGCGTATTCCGACGGATACTGTCGGGATGGAAATGAACGATGCCGTTATAGCCCCCAAAGTAAAGATAGCCCTGCGGATCCTGATACGTGGAGTTCGGGGTGAATTCCTTGCATACCAATCCATCATGCCGGTTGTAATGTACAAAGCGGGCGTGTTCCGGATCGAAATGGGCAAGTCCTTTGTCGGTACTAATCCATAAATGACCCTGGCGGTCTTCCTGGATACCCACGATCGTATTACTCGGCAGACCATTGGCTGTACTAAATCGCTCGAATCCTTGCTGACCGGGACGTAATAGATTCAATCCCCCTTCCCGCGTGCCCACCCAAAGTCGGTGTTTGCGGTCTTCGTACAGGCAAACCAGGTGATCACTGCTGAGAGACATCGGATCCGTTTCGCGGTGCTGGTAGCGAACAAAGGCGTCCCGACCGGGTAGTTTCCGGTTTAGACCGCTGGTGGTACCTACCCATAGTTGCTGCTGATGATCGAGTAATAAACACGTGGCATTTCTTGAACTCAAGGACGTATGCTGACCCGCTCGGGGTACGTAGGATTCAAACGATTGGTTTTTCGGATCGAATGCACATAAACCTCCCAGATTGGTCAGGATCCATAGTTTGCCCTGAGCATCCCGTTTTAAATCGTAAATGCGATCATTGGGCAACGAGTGAGGATTATTCGGTTCGTGCAGGAAACGAGTAATCACCTGCGTCCGTAAATCCAGGTAATTAAGTCCCTTCAGCGTGCCGATCCACAAGCCCTGATTTCCCTCAGCCAGCAGGCATTTCACTTTATCGTTGGAAAGGGACTTCGGATCTTTGGGATCGTGGCGATAATGACGAGCGACGCTTCGATTGGCATTGATCAGCATGACGCCCCGGTCTTCCGTACCCAGCCAAATTTGCCGTCCGTCCGTTGAGGGTAGTATCGGTCCAGCGATTTTGAACGTTTCACCCAAGGGACCAAAGGACCCAAATTGTCGGGCGTAGGGACTGTAGAAATCCACGCCCCCGTAATAGGTTCCGACCCAGATGGAACCATCGCGATCGCGAAAGATGGATCGAACCGAATTATCACTCAGCGATTCCGCGTCGGTTGGTTCATTGGTTAGCGTTTTAAACCAGCTTCCATCCGACGCCACCACGTACAAGCCCGACAAGGTACCAATCCAGAAGTGTCCGCTTCCGTCCGGTTGAATGGTACGAATGGTTTGCGTGGATAGATCTAGTCCCGGTACGGGATTCCAACTACTAATTTTTCCCAGACGCGGGTCAAATACGGCAATCCCCTTTCGGTCCGTACCCAGCCACAAACGCCCCTGCGGATCCTGAGCAATGGTATTGATTCCGTTCGAGAGATTATGGTAGACGGAATCGGCGGGTTGCAGGAAATAATCGTGTATGTCAAGCTGACCGTTTCCACGGGCTTTTAGTTGGGTTAATCCCAGCGACGTTCCCAGCCATAGGTTGCCCTGACGGTCTTCAAACAGAGCCCGCGTGTTGGGGTGACTCGGTTCAGTACGCTGATAAGTATAGCTCCGTAAGGACTTCAGTCGATACGGTTTCGGGCCTTCGAGCTGATAAAGCCCTTTCGACGTACCGACCCACACGCGATGTCGCCGATCTTCGGTAATACTTAAAATGGTGGAATCCGGCAAACCCTGTGCTGAAATACGTTCAAAATCGTCTCCTTCAGATTTGTACAGAGCTAAGCCTTTACTAGTTCCCACCCATAACCTTCCCTGACTATCGTGCAAAAGAGCATTGATTGTATTGGACGGCAAGTTCTTTCGCCGCGTAGGCTGATTTCTATATACGACCACCTGCCGGGAATCGTAGCGGTTTAAGCCATCGCGGGTGCCTAACCATATAAAACCTTTACGGTCCTGGGTAATCGCGTATACGCTGCTTTGCGATAAGCCTTCATCAACACTGAGATGGGAAAAGACAGGCTTAGTCATTTGTCCCTGACAAAAAGGTATCAGGAAAAATAAATAGAGAATACAAAGCCAGCCCGTACTTGTTTGAGCATTCATGAAATTTTCAGACTCGTTTTCTTAGCTCAACGGGCCCTACCAAAGATACTTTTATTCATATATTTTAGTTTAATAATCATATTTTATTTTATCTGACTAAGGGTCGAATTACTCAAGAGTCGTCCTCCGTTTCTCTTGTTCGTACTTAACCTATCCTGCGTTTTTTGTATGCATGATAGTTTGCCCTACGTATCTGATTTTGGTCGTTCTTGCGAAACCTATCATTGCATCAGATTAGTACTTCAGCAACCGACTTGTAAACCCCTCTTTCTCAGGGCGGAACAACTGAATAAAATTCACTTAAAAGTGTTGTTAATACTATACCATCGCGGCAGCAGTATAAGTTATTTTTGTACATTAAATTTTATATTAACAGTCATTGTCAAAACAAATTTATTTCACAGTTATCAGGGGCATTAGCTACTGCACTTCTACTGGTTATAAAAGAAACAATATTGGATGATTTCTTTTATAAATTTTCAATAAACACCTCTCCTATTTTTGAAACTACTCAACATAACCCTTGATTGCTATTTCATTCACTGGCTCTATCTCTATGAATCTAATTTCTCTGCTGAAGCGAATGACTTAGCTAATAAAGACAAAAAATTGTGTAAGTCTCTAAATTAATAAGTAAACCCGTCCAATTGTTTATTTATGTGTTTTTAGCACACTTATCTAATTTAATAAACTATTTAATAGCTATTTATCAATCCTTACATACGTCAAAAATAACGTTTTTTTTAACGTTAAAATTTAGATTTCATCATTAAGACATAGCCTTTATTTTAACGTTAAAATTAACGTCAAACATTGTAAGATTGATCATCTTTTTAGCGTTAAAATCAACGTTGTTTTTACATATGTTATAAGCTAATTTACACGTTGATTATAAATTCATTCTGTACGCTATTTTTAGCGTCAAAAATAACATCTTTTATACCTTTGTTATAAATGTTATTTTTAACGCTTTGTCAGTTTTGTTTTGAGCGTTAATTATAGCGTTCATATAACCTTAATTTTAAGCGTCTTTAATAAATTCAATTTTAACGTTAAAATTAGAGTTAAAATTGAATTCAAAAATAAAGTTTTAATTAGCTTTGGATTTGTGTTTGAAAATAACGTGTTTTGGCATTCTGAATTTCGAGTCAAAATCAGCGATCAATCCAGAGCTAATAGTAGTTCATTTTTGAACGGCATAAACAACTTCAGTTTTAGTGTAATATCCAACGCTTTTTTTAACGCTAATTTAAACGTTACAACCATGGTTTTTACCGTCGGAGGGATTAAAGGTGGAAGTGGGAAAACGACTATTGCGACCAACCTTACGGTCTTACTGTCCAAGCAGGGATTCGATGTTTTACTGGTAGATGCCGATGAACAGGAAACCTCTACTGATTTTACGGCTTGGCGGGAAGAGAATCTGCAGGGAGAAATTGGATTTACCGCCATTAAACTCTCGGGAGAGGCGGTTCGTAGTCAGATTTTAAAGCTAGTACCCAAGTATGATCACATTGTAATTGATACTGGAGGTCGGGATACGACTAGTCAGCGGGCAGCTATGACCGTTTCGGACGTCTACTTGGTACCATTCAATCCCCGTAGTTTTGATTTGTGGACCTTGAACAAAGTCGAACGACTGGTACAGGAAATCCGGGCCGTTCAGGCGACTCCTTTAACTGCCTTTGCCTTTTTGAATCGGGCAGACCCGAAAGGCACGGACAATAACGATGCCGCTGAACTCTTACAGGCTTCTGAAGTTTTTACTTATTTACCCACGCCGCTAATCAATCGGAAAGCTTATTCCAACGCTGCTTCTCAAGGATTAGGTGTGGTGGAAATGGAAGCGAAAGACCCCAAAGCAACGACCGAAATAACTAAATTATTTGAAGCAATTAATCCTTTGATTGTCAATAGATAACCTAAATTATTTTACGTTAATATTCGTTAGTAATATTAACGTTATTTTTACCTTTTAATTTAACGTTAAATAAAGCTCTCCTTTTAACGTATTTTTTAAGGCAAATATCACTGTATCTATTCACGTTATGGCCATTTCATCCGCACCCAAAAAGAAAGCTTCCAGTGATTCGGTTGCTGAAGATAAAATTCTGGAGGTGATCAATCGGGGAGGTTCTACGACTCGCCCGGTTGAGAAAGAGCTGGAAGAAAAACCCGCTCGTAAAGAAGCCAAGCCTAAACCCGCGAAAGCCGAACCTGTGCTTGTGCCGGAAGTACTCAAACGCTTTTCGATTGAGTTAACTGAAAGCGAAACGCATATGATCAAGGAGCTGCGGAATCACCGCCCACAACGGGGTAGAACCCGTAAGATTTCCATTTCGGTTACGGACTGGATCATCGAAGCCGTACAAGAGAAAATTGATCGGGAAAAACGTAAATACGGCGTTGAGTAAGTCCCGAATGGAGTAGGGGAGGGGCTGTAGTGCCCTCTACAGCCCAAATGATTTGGCGGTATAGCTACCTACGTTTTTGATTTCGTTGTTCGCCATCCGTACCTCGATGTCGTAAAGGATTTTATTAATCTTCTCGATCGGGAAGGACTCGATGACTTCCTCGGCCTGGTCCTGTCGTAACTTGAAACGATTCAGCAGACGATCCATCAGGGGACTAAAATCAATGACATTGGGCGTAATGTAGGAAACTTCAAACTCTACCTGTTCCACGGGTTTACGACCCCGACCGGGACGATCCCCCAGAATAGGCGTGAACGTAAAAGTCAGATCCGTATGGCCGTTAATTTCGCGACTGGCTACTTCCAGTACATCCCGTTGAAATTGCGTCCATACGGGGTATTTATCCTTGCCCGTCTTGGTATCCATCACACCCAGCATGAGCTTTAGATCCACGAGCTTACGACGGAAGGTCTTGTTTTTCATGTTCTTGTACATGCACAACAATTCGTAAATCCGCTTGGCGTAAATGGACTGCAAACTTATCGCGGCCTGTAACTGAATTTTTGTAAAGCGTTCTTTCAGATCAACGTAGAAAGGGCGAATTTCCTGGGACAGGGCAATTTCGATAATGCCCGTCCCTTTTTTGTACTTCGCCGAAGCGGCAAAGGTCGTCTGCAGGAAATCCCCGTTGGGCAAATACCCCTGTACGAGTCGGGTGACGATGCGGGCCGTTGCATTTTTATACGCTTCAAATTTAATCTCTTCACTACCCATAATTTTTGCAATTTCCTTGATGGAAACCTGATAGACTTTCATGGGTGAATCATCGGGACGAACCTGAGCAATAACCATGTAGAGGATATTTCGCTCCGTCTCCGTCATCTCGTAACGGGCCTGTGTAAGGAAGTTGTCCTGATAAATTTCTATCTGTGCATTCATGGGTTAAGAGATCGGCTATGACTGAACAAATAACGCATAAAAAAGAATATAATGTACCTAGTTTGAACAAATACATTTTATTACCAACCAAACTACATTTTTATGGATCGGGTTTACCGACCAAACCCCATTTTTTAAATGGAAAATACCGACCAAAGTCCATGTTTTTACCGACCAAACTACATTTTATAAAAGTTATCCACAAGGTAAAATACTAATAATCAACTCATTACAACGCTCGTTTTTCCCTTCAAGAGATTATCAAGAGATATTGAAAAACACAAACTCTTGATGAATGAAAAAAGCCCCCCCGCTTCGTTTCTGTTGAAATCAAAAAAAGACTTTTGTAAAAAATCAAAAAAATCAAAAAGCTTGGCAAAGAAAAAAAGGGAGTCAGGGCGTGAACTATATTTTTAGTTTATCAATTGGCCTAGAAAGTGAACTTAACTCAACCAACGTCAGAACCGACAGCTCGCAAATACAGCCTCTCTCAGCCATTTTCTAAGCGAAGCATTCACCCTTACTCCAGTTAGCCATTTAAAGGCCTCACAAAGGCTCTTATTGAACTCGTCCTTAAAATCTTACTTCATCACACCGACCAAACTACATTTTTTTATTCCGATCCCCGGTCAGCAAGGCTACAAAGCCTAGAAGTATCCTTTCCCGATCCATCTTTGCAGGTGTACACCGACCAAAATACATTTTATTAAAACCCTTCTCCTCCAAAATGATTGGTTACGAGAGGTGTAAAATCGCTACAAACAAATAACTAGCTGATTATGAGACATCTTAATAAACCACTAGGTTCTTTTTGAGACTTGGGAAATACACCGACCAAACTACATTTTATTAAGCGGTTTGTGTAAAAATTGACATGTTAATTCTCTGATTTTCAGATAATTACAATCTATATTTTCAAGTAAAATACGGGACGACCAAACTACATTTTATTAAAGAATCAGGATTGGGATCAAGCTGATGTGAGTCCAGCAATGACCGACCAAACCACATTTTATTTAATATAGACCTATTGATTATCAGTGGTTTAGCTTCAACCATACTATTGGATTTACCGAAATGGCAATGACCGACCAAACTACATTTTATTAAGATGGGGCGAAAGGAAAAGCAATCGATTACCCTGATTACAAGCTGGTTACAAATCCTACTCTAAAGTGACTATTCATCAATCGATCCGAAATACCGACTGCATTGCGTATATTATTCGAATCCTAATGACAGGTTCTATTGCCAGTTTTCGTGTTGGAAAGAGGGTAACGAAGAAACACATAAAACTAAAATTAGCGGCATAGCAAACGTCCTTTAAAACGTCTATTACACCCCTAATTTTAACGTCAAAATTAGTTCCTCAATAAAACTGTTATAAACTGAAAGCGAGATAGTAACCCCCTGGTTTATGCCCATTTTTAACACCACCTACGGCTAATACAATATATTGTTTCCCGTTCATCTGATACGTCATGGGTGTAGCGAAACCACCCGCAGGCAGTTGGTATTCCCACACTACTTTACCCGTTTTTTTGTCGAAAGCCCGGAAGCGTTCATCCTTTGTAGCAGCTATGAATACCAAACCTCCAGCCGTAACCAAGGGACCTCCGTAGCTCTCCGTTCCCGTAACAGGTAGTCCTTTCTTTGTCAATTCCGGAAACTCACCAAGTGCAACTCTCCAAAGGTATTCCCCCGTGTTAAGATCAATTGCATTCAGGGTACCCCAAGGTGGCGTAATAGCCGGATAGCCATCGGGATCGAGAAAACGTTTCCAACCCGTATTCACATAAGGTGGAGGGGGTGGTGTATCAGCGGTAGTTACCGCGGGCTTTGAATCATGGGGATCAGGCGGAATGGGCTTATTAATTCCCAAAAGAAAATTGACAATGGCCAGACGCGTTTTTTCCGGTACCTGCTGAAACGAAGGCATACGGCCACGTCCCGTCTGCAAAATTTGCATCACCTGTTGAGGTGAATACTTGGCTTTTACATTCCGTAAGTCGGGGTATTCGACCCCATTGCCTTTACGTTCGGAGCCGTGGCAAATCGAGCAATGATCGAGGTACAACGTTTCACCCGAGAGCGGTTGGGATTTCTGACGTTTAAATTCTTCCATTTGCACATCCCAGACCATCTCATTGGCATTTTGATAGAGAATACCCTGCTCGTCAACGGCACTGCCACCCCATTCAGCTCCACCTCCTAATCCAAAAACCAGCGTTCCTTCCTTGCTGGGCGGGATGAATTTGTTTCCGGAACGCGTTTGCTGAAAACGCTTCAGTACAAAGGCATGAGCCTCGGGGGTACGCGTAGTGATATCCGCTTCCGTTAAAAACTGTCGCGTGAGCGGAGCTGGTTTCAACGGGTATTTTTGCGTAGGCCAGGGCTTTTCACCGGGGAGAGCTTCGGTTGGTACCGGGCTTTCTTCAATCGGAAACAGCGATTCTCCCGTATCTCGGTTCAATACGTACACCAGACCGTCTTTCGTCGCCTGTACGACTACTTCTACTTTTTTTCCCTGATGAACTACGGTGGTTAACGTTGGTGAACAGGGAATATCGCGATCCCATAAGTCGTGATGGATCGTCTGGAAATGCCAGAGTCGTTTCCCCGTCTCCGCGTCTAGAGCCAGAATACAGTCAGAAAAAAGGTTTGTTCCTTCCCGAGCACCCCCGTAGAAATCACTGGAGGGAGAGCCCGTACCGAGATAAACCACCCCACGTTTTTCATCCAATACCATGCCTCCCCAATTATTAGCGGCCCCACTCTTTTTCCAGGCATCTTTAGGCCAGGTATCATAGCCGTATTCACCCGGGTGAGGAATGGTATGAAAAACCCATTTGAGTTTGCCCGAACGGACATCGAAACCGCGTATGTAACCGGGAGCGGCATCCGTACCTTCACCTACCCGCGAACCCATTACCAGGGTTTCTTTATAAATGATGCCCGGACTGGTAGCATCAACCGGTAACGCGTTTACGTCCCGGTCCAGGCCATCGCCTACACCTTCATGTAAATCGATGGAACCCTTCTCGCCAAATTCAGACACCAACGTGCCTTTCTCGGCATCCAAAGCAAACAACCGGGAGCCCGCCGAATAGTAAATCCGTTTCCCTTCCGGCCAGTACATCAAACCCCGGATGGGATGGAAGGTAGGGATCTGATTCTCGAAAGGGTCAAACTTCCAGAGTTCTTCCCCCGTATCGGCTTTCAAAGCGAAGAGCTTCAGGAGCGGCGTCGTTCCGTACAGGATTCCATGGATCATTAAAGGCTGACACTGAATCTCAAACGGATTTTCCCCCTGAACGGCCTTATAGCTCCAGGCTACTTTAAGCTGCGAGACATTGCTGCGATTAATCTGATCGAGTTTAGAGTAACGGTTACCAGCGTAGTTGCCTCCGTACGTGGGCCAATCTTCCGAGGGTTTTTCGGGACTGCTACAACTCCAGCCTAACAGAGCGAAGGCTCCGATCAATGCAAGGTATTTCATAACGTAGGTGGCGATGCCTATACGCTATAAGGCGAGTGGACGCCGGATTGTTTAGAAATGATAATGTCTAGACCCATGCTCTAGCTTTCTTTTACTTCTTCGTTGAGGGCGGGTAAAGAGGGTAAGTCCACCTGAAAACGGGTACCCTGATCCAGTAGAGAAGTTACCATAATTCGGCCTCGGTGTAGTTTAATAATCTTCTCGGTGAGAGATAAACCAATCCCGTTTCCCTTGATCGCATGAGAATTGGTAGCCCGGTAGAAAGGCTGGAATATATAGTCAAGCTCCGATTCGGCAATGCCGATACCCTGATCTTCGAAAAGTACTTCGACGTAGTCCGAATGAGGCTTCACGGTGATCTGCGTATGATGATCGGACGAGAACTTACAGCCGTTTTCAATCAAATTCATAAAGGCCATTTGTAAAAGCGATTCTTCACCCCTTATGGCAATGGCGGGTAAAGATTCATCTTCATCCTGAGCATCCGTTGCAAAACTGATGCGGTAATTAGGGTATTTATGCAGTACCGAAGCGACGGCTTCGTAGATCACTTCGTCGAGCTGTACGGTTGCCCAAGTCACCTGAATTTCCTTCACGTCAAACTGAGCTAGTTCGAGCAATCCATTCGATAACGCGTTCAGGCGATTAATATCTTCCAGAAGTGATTTTAATAAATTCTGATACTCTTCACTCGAACGAGGTTTAATTAAAGATACCTCAATCTGGTTGGTAATCAGAGTTAAAGGAGTTCGTAACTCATGCGATGCGTTAGAGACAAAACTCCGTTGCATTTCGAAACTGGAAATCCGGTCGAGCATCTGATTAAACGATACCGCCAGTCGACTCAGCTCATCGTCCGCGTCGGGCGGTACGGGCAAGCGTAATTCCAGATTTGAAACTTTGATCTGCTCAATTTTTTCGATCATATTCGAGATCGGTTTGATGGAGCGGCGGGCGAAAATCTGACTCAGAACGATAACTACCAAAAAGGCAATCACCAGGGTAGCTACTGAGACCGTAATCATTTCGTGCATTTTCTGCTGCCCGTAATCATCAATGGCGTACGAAACTACTTTGTACCGTTGCCCTTTGGAGTTGTGCAGTAAAAGACCGTAACCCATGCGTTCGCCATCGCTGATCGAAACTACCTTCTGACTGGTAATCTGTTGTAACAGCGGTTCGGTGATCGTAAAGGGAGGTTCCTGGATTTCCTTGTCATCCAGCTCCCCACTGTCGTACAGGAGTTGATTTTGTTCATCGAAAATGGCTACGCGGCGGTTGGATAAAGAGGTATAAGTCCCTTCGTCAATCCATCGTAACAGCGAACGATCCAGCGATTCCCCCCGCGACATGAGGTGCGTCATCGTCACACCCCGGTTTTTAACGATATTCAGAAAGTAATCCCGATTCGAGGTAGAGAAGTAGTAGTAAAAGTTCGCCAGAAACAGGAGCAGCACGGGCGAAACCACAACGACGAAGGTAAGGGACAGGCGGGTACGGAGGTGCATGTTTATTCGGCCATTTCTTTCATGATGTAACCAATCCCTTTGCGGGTATGGATGAGTTTGGTCGTGAAATCCTTATCAATTTTCTTTCGTAGGGTATTAATGTATACATCAATCAGGTTGGTGCCTGTGTCAAAAGGAATATCCCAGACGTTTTCGGCAATTTCGTTTCGGGTGAGTACGGTCCCCTGATTTCTCAAAAAGTACTCCAACAAGGCAATTTCACGGGGAGTAACGTTAACAGTGCGACCGGCCCGGCTTACCGTTTTTTCCCGTAGATCGAGTACCAGATCCGCAATGCTCAATTGGCTGTGAGCGGCAGAGGTACTGGACTGCTGGGTCCGTTTGCGGCTTACCTGAATGCGGGCTAGCAGTTCACTGAACTCGAAGGGTTTTACCAGATAGTCATCGGCACCCGCGTCGAAGCCCGTGAGTTTATTTTCAATCGTACCCAGAGCAGTCAGGATAATGATGGGAATATGGCTGTTTCGTTCGTGAATGTAGCGACACAGGTCGTACCCATTGATGTCGGGCAAATTAATATCCAGTATGACCAGATTAATCTCTCCCAGTTCCAGAGCTTTCTTCGCGGAAGCTCCATCCAGAGCTACGGAGGCCTGAAAGCCGTATTCGTCCAATCCGCGTTTGAGCGAAGTAGCGAGTTTTAACTCATCTTCTACAATTAATATCCGCATACAGAACCCAATCGAGGTGGCGTATTAAAATCACTCAGGAAAAGTCAAGTTACTACGTCAATCCTCACATTAAAATTTTTTAATCACCGACGAGCGGTTTTACGGTTTAACTAAAACTCCTGTACTAATCTTTAATGGTTTGATAAAACGCTGAAAAACAGACCTATATAGGCCAAAGATACAATTTTCCTAAGCTTTAAAAATAGAACTATATAACCTTTAACGAATTCTAATCCTGTCTTTAACTTCTCTTAATGTTGGCCTAACCTTAGGCATTTACATTTGTTACGAGGGTTTTACCAGCGGCAGTAAAACGGATGATTTTACCCGATTAATTGATAAATGCCTCGGATTTATTACGTTTTCTTAACTACTCCATGTTAGTACGTCAGTCATTGATTTATCCAATCGCCTTTCTGGTGGCTATGCTTGGTTTTCAGGCCCAGGCTCAACCAAAGGTTACGGAAGGAATACCGCTAATAGCGGCCCCTACTGATACGCTTCAGCTGACTTTAACGCAGGCCGAAGAGCAATTTACCCGGCAGAACTTAAACCTGATGATTGCTCAGTTGGGCATCAGCGAGTCACAAAAGCAGGAAATACAGGCAAAACTTCGGCCTAACCCTACGATATACGCTGAAATCATGCCTTACAATAATGGTACGGCTACCGCGGGTAAGGAACGGGCTATATTGCCATTTCGCCAAAGTAATTCCGAACAGATTGTACAGTTGCAACAGCTCCTGCTGCTGGCTGGTAAACGGAACAAGCAATTGGCCATCGCTCAAACCAGTACCGAAATTGCTCGTGACCGTTTTCAGGATGTGATCCGAACGTTGCGGTATGACCTGCGGAGTACGTTTTACAGTCTGTACTTTAATCAACAGTCAATTAGTATTTACGACGAGGAAATTCAGACGCTTCAGCAGACGGTGACGCTGTACCAGCAGCAGTACGAAAAAGGGAACGTTCCCCTGAAAGATCTAACCCGGCTGAAAGCGTATCTGTTTAATCTGACGACGGAAAAACAGTCACTTATCTTGCAACTGGCCAACGATCAGGCTGAATTGGCGGTACTATTAAATATGAATCCGGCGACGGTGGTACGGCCTGAAGTTACGACACAGGAGCTTGAAGCCTACAATCCGGCTTCACTGACGCTGAATGATTTGTACAATCGGGCGGAGGAAAATCGGTACGATCTGAAAGCGTATACCGATCAGTCCAAACTTGAACAGCAGAATCTGATTCTACAGAAAGCATTGGCCAAACCTGATCTGACCGTGCAGGCGACCTTTGACCGCAACGGGGCTTTTGGTTCAAATTATGTCGGGGTGGGCGTTGGATTGCCCGTACCCATTTTCAATAAAAACCAAGGCAACATCGAAGCGGCAAAAATTCGTACGCAGGCCAGTCAACAGGGCATTGCCGCCTATCGATTGCAGGTGCAGAGCGAAGTACAGAAAGCGTATGTAAAAGTGCTCCAGACCAACCAGTTATACCAGCAGTTTGATACTCGCTTTAACGAAGACTTTTCGCGTCTCATTGATGGCGTAACTACGAATTACCGCAAGCAAAATATCGACGTAGTCGAGTTTCTGGACTTTTTCGATTCGTATAAAAATAGTCAGATTCAGTACCGTCAACTCCAGAACAACCGGATGCAAAGCCTCGAAGAGTTAGGCTACGCGGTCGGAACAAATCTATTCAGTCGATAAACTACTCATGAAAACGAATTCATTTCTCGCCCTCAAATGGTGCCTGTACGGAGCTCTGCTGCTAAGTCTGGGCATGACCGGTTGTCATTCCGACTCGGATAAAGATACGCAAACGGCTGAAGCCACGCCCGTTGATTCGAACTTACTGGCCGGAGCTACCATTGACACCGCCCGGCTAAAACCCATTACCAACGAACTTCAGTTAACGGGCAAAGTCACCTTTAACCAGGACAAAGTAGTCAAGGTTTTTTCACTGGTGGGCGGCCGCATTGAAAATGTGAAAGCAGATCTGGGGGCCCACGTACAAAAGGGACAAACGCTGGCAGTCATCAGTTCGGGCGATCTGGCTGACTTGCACCAGGAAGCGATTGCCGCTCAGGGACAGTTAGCTCTGGCTCAGAAAAATATGCAGGTAGCCGAAGACATGGTGCAAGCCGGATTGTCTTCCCAGAAAGACCTCGTTGCGGCTCGTGGACAATTGTCCGCGGCGAAGGGGGAGGTTGACCGGGTCAACGAACGCCGCCGCATCATGGGTGGGAGTGGAGCTTCCTACATCGTGAAGGCCCCGATTAGTGGCTTCATCGTGGAAAAAACGGCCGCTTCCGGAATGGAACTTCGGTCGGATGATCCCGAAACGCTGTTCACCATCTCTAACCTCGATCAGGTATGGGTAATGGCAAACGTGTACGAAGCCGACCTGAGTAACATTAATGAAGGCGATGAAGCAACCATTACAACCATCGCTTATCCGGATCAAGTATACAAAGGTCGAATCGATAAGGTTTTCAACGTACTCGACCCCGATAGCAAGACCATGAAGGTGCGAATTACGCTGCTCAATGCCGACTTTAAACTCAAGCCCGAGATGTTTGCCAACGTCATTGTTTCGTATCCGGGACAGGGGGAACGTATAGCAATTCCCGGTAATGCACTCGTATTCGACAAGAGCCGGAATTTCGTTGTCGTCGTCAATCGGCAGAATCAGCCCGTTGTACGTGAAGTTACCATCTTTAAAACCATCGGGGATACGGTCTATTTAAACAGTGGCTTGCAGGCGGGCGACCGAATTGTAACGAAAAACCAACTGTTGATTTACAATGCCTTAGATAATTAATGGAGCCGGGCTCCGACCTTTCCCATGAATAAGTTCATTAAAGGTATTTTGTCCTTCTCGCTGAAGAACAAATTCTTGATCTTCTTTCTGACGCTGCTGGCCGCTGTGGCGGGTTTCATCTGCTATCAGAATACCCCTATTGAAGCGTTTCCTGACGTTACGAATACCCGGATTACGATCATTACGCAGTGGCCGGGACGTTCCGCTGAAGAGGTGGAAAAATTCGTTACCATTCCGGTGGAAATTGGGCTGAATTCCGTGCAGAAAAAAACGGACATTCGCTCGTCGACGCTGTTTGGGTTGTCCGTCGTCAATGTCATGTTTGACGATGGGGTAGACGATGCCTTCGCCCGTCAGCAGGTAAACAACCTGCTAGGTAATGTGGATTTACCCGAAGGTATTCGACCCGAAGTACAGCCGCCCTACGGACCTACGGGGGAAATTCTCCGCTATACGCTCAAGTCACCCACGCGGTCGGTACGGGAATTGAAAACGCTTCAGGACTGGGTCATTGACCGTCAGTTCAAAAGCGTACCCGGCGTGGCCGACGTAGTAAGCTATGGCGGGGAAGCCAAAGCGTACGAGATTTCCATCAATCCCCACCGCCTGCTTGATTACGGCATTACACCACTTGAAGTATTCCAGGCTGTACAAAGTGCCAACCTCAACGTGGGGGGCGACGTCATTGAAAAAAGTTCGGAAGCCTATGTGGTCCGTGGCATCGGGATGCTCGACAACTTACAGGACATTGAGAATACGGTAATCAAAAACGTGAAGGGTACGCCCATCATGGTACGTAACGTGGCCGATGTGGCAGAGTCTGCTTTACCCCGACTGGGTCAGGCTGGTCGCGACAAGGAAGACGACGTTGTCGAAGGAGTAGTGATTATGCGGAAGGGTGAAAATCCCAGTGAAGTCATTGCCCGGGTAAAGGATAAAATCAAGGAGCTGAACACCACGATTTTACCCGAGGACGTTAAAATCAATACGTTCTACAACCGCGAAACGCTCATTAACTTCTCTACGCATACCGTTACCCACAACCTGCTGGAAGGTCTGATTTTCGTAACCGTCATCGTCTTTATTTTCATGGCCGACTGGCGAACGACCGTCACCGTTTCCATTGTCATTCCGCTGGCTTTGCTCTTTGCCTTCATTTGTTTGCGATTGAAAGGTATGTCGGCCAACCTGCTTTCGATGGGTGCCATTGACTTTGGAATCATCGTCGATGGAGCGGTGGTGATGGTGGAGGGTATTTTTGTAACGTTGGACGAGATGGCTCACCGCGAAGGCATGAGCCGTTTCAACAAGATGGCTAAACTGGGCGTGATTCGGAAAACGGGTACGGAAATGGGTAAAGCCATTTTCTTTTCTAAAGCCATTATCATTACCTGTCTGGTCCCCATCTTCTCGTTTCAGAAAGTAGAAGGAAAGATGTTCTCGCCCCTGGCTTGGACCTTGGGCTTTGCCTTACTCGGAGCACTGATTTTTACGCTGACGCTGGTGCCCGTACTGGCCAGTATGCTGCTGAAGAAAAACGTGAAAGAAAAACATAACTTCTTCACGGATTTCATCACCCGCTCTACCATGAAAGGCTTTGGCTTTACGTACGCCCACAAGAAACTAACGCTGCTGGCTACGACGATACTCGTCGTTATTGGGCTGGCTGGTTTTAAACTATTGGGTACGGAGTTTCTGCCGGAACTGAATGAAGGTTCCATTTACGTACGGGCGACCATGCCGATGTCGATTTCATTGCCCGAATCCGTACGCCTGACGACGCAGATGCGAAAGGTATTCGAGCAGTTCCCCGAGGTAAAAGCAGTGATTTCCCAAACCGGACGTCCCAACGATGGTACGGATCCGACCGGCTTCTACAACATTGAGTTTCTGGTGGATATTTATCCAAAGGACGAGTGGAAAAGCGGTATCACGAAAGAGCAACTGATCGCTCAGATGCAGAAAAAACTTTCGGTATTTCCCGGCGTAGATTTTGGCTTTTCGCAACCCATTATGGACAACGTGGCCGAAGCCGTCTCAGGGGTGAAGGGTAGTATCGCTGTGAAGATCTACGGAAAGGATCTGAACATTCTGGAAGAAAAAGCCGGAGAAATCGACGCTCAACTGGCTACCGTATCGGGAATTACGGATCTAGGGGTGATTCGGAACATCGGTCAGCCGGAAATGCACATTTTGCTGGATGAGCAAAAGCTGGCTCTGTACGGGGTGAATAAAACCGATGCTCAGGCCGTCGTTGAAATGGCCATTGGCGGTAAAGCTGCCACGCAGATTTACGAAGGTGAACGCCGTTTTGATTTACGGATTCGGTACGCCCCCAACTTCCGCTCAACTGAGGAACAGATTGCCAATCTGATGGTACCGACGATGAACAATACCGAAATTCCCATCAAACAGATTGCCACGATCAGTACACAAACGGGTCCGGTATTGATTTATCGCGAAGGGAACGTTCGCTACGGAGCCGTGAAATTTTCCGTACGCGGTCGGGATATGGGCGGAGCCGTGGCTGAAGCCCAGCAGAAAGTAGCTGCTGCGGTGAAACTGCCTCCGGGTTATACGGTGAAATGGGCGGGGGATTTTGAAAACCAGCAACGGGCCACGGCTCGACTGGCTCAGGTAGTACCCATTAGTTTACTGGGCATTTTCCTGATTTTGTTCGTACTGTTTGGCAATGCCAAAGACGCCGGACTGGTACTGGTAAACGTGCCCTTCGCCATCATTGGCGGGATTGCCGCTCTATTGATTACGCACGTCAATTTCAGTATCTCGGCGGGCATTGGATTCATTGCTCTCTTCGGAATCTGTATTCAGAATGGCGTAATCTTAATCTCGGTATTCAAGAAGAATCTGCAAAAGAAAATTCCGCTCAACCAGTCCATTTCGCAGGGCGTATTGTCGCGGGTCCGGCCCGTGGTCATGACGGCCATGATGGCGGCGATTGGTCTGATTCCGGCGGCTTTATCTACGGGCATTGGTTCAGAAACTTCGAAACCTCTGGCGATTGTCGTCATTGGTGGCTTGATTACGGCAACCTTACTGACGTTGCTGGTCTTCCCGCTGGTGTTTTATATGTCTTACCGACGGACGTATGCTCACTTGGTAGATCAGTTATAGAGTTTAAGTTAATGCTAACAAGAAGAGCGACGTAACCATACGTCGCTCTTCTTGTTTTTTTCCTTTACTAGTACAGGTTTCCAAACCTGTACTAGTATACAAAATTATCTAACACGCCAATCGAGTCCTTTTTATAACTTCAAAAACTCCACCCGCCGATTATTCGCTTTTCCTACCAGCGTATCATTTGAATCGATGGGTTGAGTTTTGCCTTTCCCATCCGTTTCCAGTCGGGATGCATCCAGGCCAAAGTCCGAGATCAGAATTCTTTTCACCGATTCCGCCCGGTGTTTGGACAGGTCCACATTCGTGCTTTCATTCCCATCCGCGTCGGTATGACCTACGATCTTCACGCGTAGACTGGCATTTTCCTTCAAAACATTGGCAATATCCTGCAAGGCCCCGAACGAACCGGGCTTGATGCGATCACTGTTTACATCGAAAAGAATCCCGTGTGTGGTAAATTTTCCTTCGGTCAGCAGTTTATTACGGGTATCCGGAGCACCCACCGCCAGCTCGATATTACTCACGAAAAAAGCTCCCTCTTTTTTATCGTAATCCGGAGCATAAGCGGCCAGCACGAGTGAATTCAAGGCCGTAGTAGTTTCCAGTGCCCGTGGCAGATCCAGCACTTTGGTACTATCCAGATAAACCCGAACGCGTTGTTTTTGTCGCCAAATGGACACCTTTACCGCATTTTTCTTGGGAACTACGAATTCCGGAGAGCCGTCCCGGTGCTGCGAGCCGATCAGATGCGAGGAGTAGTGAATACTTCCAGAACCCGAAGATTTGGGCCGGAATCCAATTTTAAAATTGGGGGTTGACGAAGTAGATTCATCGGCTCCCCAGCTAAACTTCTCATCCGCATTTTTCGTCTGCATCAGACTAATGATAAACGTACCAATACCGGCGATGCCCGGAGAGGCCATCACATCCATTTGCAGGGTGAAATTTTCGGGCAAATCCTGTGTCAGATATTCCGGATAAAAAACGCCATCCTGATTCATACGTAGCCACTTTCCGGGTCGATTGTTCACTGTAACCAGTTCGCCACCCGTACGCGTATTCCATTGAGCCGGAAAATCGCCTATGGCATCCTGCGAGAAATCTTCGTGAACAATGATTTTTTCTCCCGGAACAAAATCAAAGCGTGAATACGAGGTAAAAGTAACGGGCGAAGCGGGTGCCGCTGCTGGAGAAACAGACGGAGTAGGATCGTTAGAAGTTCCCACGGTACTATTGGAACCGTGGGGATCAGACGTAGGTGGCGTAGACTCTTCGCCCGCTTTTGATTCCTTCTTTTTCTTTTTTGAAGTGGCCTTGTCGATCGATTGATCAATGGTTTGGTCAATCTTCTGATTTACTTTCTGCTCTACTCTACTTTTAATACGGTCTAACAATTGAGCCTGAGCATTGCCCGCCCACATGCTGACAACTACTAGTACCAAAAATTTCTGCATGCCTGAATAAAGAGTTAAGGAGTTTCAAATGCGGCAGCAAGTATAGTTACTTCTGCCATAGCCTGCGGCTTTAAGAAGTACGAACACGAACTAAAAATGGATTATCGGTTGTCAGGCAGGATTAAATACGTTTATTCTTTGGTGAAGAACGTATATTGAATGTTCCAGCGAAATTCCTTGCCCGGTTCGGCCTTGACTGGAATATATAGTTCCGGGCAAAACGTCGTACGCTTGGCCCAGCACACGATTCGGGTCAACGGTTGATCGCCGGTGACGTTAACCCCTACACTTTTGTTTTCCACGCGGAGGTGGTAGTCTTTGGCGGTTGTACCAAAGCCAGTCAGGAAGACCTGCGTCGATTCACCCGGCTCCAGTTCCTTCAGAAAACGCCACGTGTTTCCTTCCACCGCCGCCAGCGTACCTAGTCCCTGCGTCTCGCCCTGGGTTTGGAGGTCAAACGGAAACGTGACCCGGCAGTCGGGACCCGTCGGCTGACGATCCAGTACGAAGAAGTTATGGTTATAGACGTTCGTTTCAATCGTTTTAGTACCGGTATTTTTCAGGCGATGTTCCAATACTAGTACGGGTTTGTTGGGAAGCAGTCGAACCGTTTTTTCATAGTGGTACGAATACCCCGCCGCATCGCTTAGTTCGTGCACGAAGGTAACCTGATCTTTGCTTACGCGGGTCGTCCAGTGACCGGGATTTATGTTTTCGTAAGAATGATAAAAACGGTACGCGGTCGTGTCTTTTTTACGCAAAGCACCCACACCAATTTTCAGAAAGGTTTCGCCGGGCTTGGCGGCTGCGTAACCTATAGCTACAAATTCTTCTACGGGACCCGTGATGGCGTCATTTACCTTGGGATCGTGTGTATCGAACCAGGGGCCGAAGAAGGAGTGGCCCTGATACTGTAAATCGGTAATGACACCCGACCAGTCAAAACGTTCCGCCCGGTAATACCCTCGTTGAGCATCCGGTACATACAGTTTAGCGGTGATCAGTCCATTGGAAATCGTAGTTTCGGGAAAAGACTCACTTCGTTGAAAAGCCCACAGACTCAACGTTAAACAAAATAATCCCAGTAAGCGGCTGAAACGGGGAAAAAGAGGTAGAAAAGAGCCTTGTAAATCAACGCGAAGAGCCATCGTAGGTAGGAGTTGAGAAGCACAAATAACGGCCGAAATGGAGCAGAAAAGCCTTCAAATAAACAGAAGATTTATGTTTCTGCGTCCGTAGCTCGCGAAAAATAGCTATACTTAACCTTTAAAACGCTCAATTAACTGCTTGGCAATGCTTACTACCGATGGCTTCCGTCGTTATTTAGGAATACATCCTGAAGAAACCCGTACCGTCTGGCTTTTTTTCCTCCATCACTTTCTCTTAGGAATTGGAACGATTCAATTATATGTAGCCGCGAATGCCATTCTACTGGAAAATGACCCGGCTACGAGTTTACCCCTGGCGTACATAGCCTCGGCTATTGGAATGATTCTGATCGGTAAAGCCTACGCTCATTACGAACATCATCTGGGGCTGAGTTCCGTCGCGTTACGCGTACTCTGGACCGTAAGTGTTATGACCCTGTTGGTGATGCTGGTGGTTTGGGTCGGACATTCGATCATAGCGGCCATTGGCATCATGGTCGGGTACCGGATGATCTATCTGCTGACCAGTCTGGAATTCTGGGGAGTATCGGCGGTGGTGTTCGACACGCGGCAGGGCAAACGCCTCTTTAGTATCATCAGTTCAGGCGACATGCCCGCCAAAGCTCTGGGGGCCGTACTGGCCGCTCTGGTACACGCTCACGCCGATTTGCTGACCTTACTGGGCGTTTCGTTACTGGCCTTTCTGGGAGCTTTATTCACCTTGAAACTAACGCTGCGTTCGCACGCCATTCGTACCCGCGATCGTTCGACGGCCCGTCGTCGTCCACAATCGCGTTTGATTCAGCAGTTGTTTGGTGGGAGCGAACTGGTCTTTTTCATGTGTCTGAGTATCCTGACCGTGGCGTGTTTCGCAACCAAAATTGAGTTTAACTTCTTTCTGGACGTCAAACACCGCTTTCATGATCAGTCCGAAGTAATTGCTTACGTCAGCTACTGGCTGGCGGGTACCTATGTACTGGCGATGCTGGTGAAGCTCCTGCTGTCCCGGCGGGCACTGGATCGTTTGGGGGTGCAGACTTCCTTATTAGTATTACCGCTGGTAGCATTGATTGGATTATTGGGATTGGCCATTACCCGGAGTGTAGTAGGCGACGAAACGGTTCTGTTAGTGTGGGCCTGCTTGCTCTACGTTTCGGTAGAGGTCATTCGTCGTTCTTTATTTGATGCGGTTTTTCTGGTCCTTTTCCAACCCCTGACGCCGCAACAACGGCTGCTGGGCCATACCCTGGCCAAAGGCATGTACGAACCGCTGGGCCTGGGTCTGGCAGGTTTGTTGCTGGGACTTTCGCAGTGGTTATCGCTGAGCGAAAGCAAAGTCATCTGGTTCTGGCTGATTTTTCCAGTAGCCACGGGTCTGCTCATTCGACGGGCCTATCGGTTTTATCTGCATACCCTGGGCGATGCCTTATCCCGGCGATTCCTGCCCGGCGAACAGGTAGCCCTGCCTGGCGAAATAGCTCTGGCTGCCGAACAGGATTTAACGAGTCCTTCACCCGAGCGGGTACTGGCAGCAGTAGCGTGGTTTGAAGAAAATCAACCGACTTTACTAGCTCAGAAAACATTGCCGCTGTTGCGACATCCCGATGCGTTGGTGCGGTTGGGGGTTCTGGAACGCCTGGGTCCGGAGGCCAAACAAATGCCCTTGCAACCCTTACTGACGGATACGCATCCGCAGGTACGCCAGCGGACGGCCCAGCTCCTGGCTCAGCAGGCGGGGCCCATTCGGGAGTTGCTCGAATCGCCCGACCGGGGTATTCAGAAAGGAGCTCTCCTCGGACGCCTGCAGAAAGATCGTACCGATAGCATTGCCCGCGAACAGTTGGATCGCTGGGTGAACGCATCCACCGAAGAAGAGCAGGTTGCGGCTCTCGAAGTAATCCGTCATTTGCACTTAACGGAGTATACGGCTTTTGTTCAGAAAGGCTTACAAAGTACCCAGCCTGCGGTGGTAAAACAGGCCATTGAAACGGCGGGTAGACATTCGTCACTGGTCCCTCAATTATTAACTTTACTACACGACCGTTCGTACGGACGAGCTACGCTGCGGAACTTACGTCAGGCCGCGAGTGAAAACTTATCAGCCTTTACGCCTCTGCTGGACGCTCCCACCGAACAGCGACGCATGCTGGCTCAGTTGCTGAGTACCCTGCAAACGCCCGAAAGCGAGCAATGGTTGATGCGACTGGCCGGAGAATCGGACCGCACGGTACGGGAAACGGCTCTGCATTCGTTGCGGCATTTTCCCTCATCATCCGAAAATCGACTGTTTTTTGAGACGTTGCTTTCCGAAGAACTCGCTTTGGCCGAGCAGATTCAGGCGGGACAGTACGCCGCGATGGATGCCGAATGGCAATCGGCTCTGGGTTACGAAATGGAGCGAGTACTGAAACGAATTTTACGGATACTCAGTAAACTATACGATGCCGAAGCTTTGAATCAGATTCAGCAGAGTCTGCAACACCCTTCACAGGAGCGGAGTGCCAACGCCCTCGAAATGCTCGAAAACCTGGTGCCCCGGCCCGTGTATCGCTTGTTCCGTACGCAACTGGAAGCGTCGGCTTCCATTGTACCCGAATCGATGGCTGAGTCGGTAGCCTCTATTCTGGAGGAAGGAACGACCCTGTTTACGGAGTGGACCGTCAGCGTAGCCCTGCGTCGCTGGAATTCCTGGGTGGGGGATCCGAAACTGGTGACGGCTTATCTATCACATCCGATTCATTTACTCAGCGAAAGTGCGGAAAACACGCTCGCTGCTTTTGAAAAAAATACGCCTATGCACGCTCACGCAACGTCCAGCCATTCGGCTCACGAACTGGTACAGATTCTGAAGAATACGCCTTTGTTTGCCAGTACCGCCGAAAACGTACTCGCCAGTATCATTCCGATTATGAAACAGGTGCATTTCCCGGCGGGAGAGGTGATTATCCGAAAGGGCGATCTGGGCGATAGTATGTTCGTAATTCTGTCGGGGGAGATAGAAATTTATGATCAGGATACGCTACTGGCCGAAATGGGCCGGGGTGATCTCTTCGGCGAACTGGCCCTGCTGGATTCCGAACCCCGTTCGGCTACGGTGATTGCCCAAACGGCCGCTACGTTATTCCGGATCGATCAGGAAGATTTTTATGACCTGATGGAAGAACGCGACGAAGTCCTGCGGAACGTGATGCGGGTACTTTGCCAGCGGATTCGCCATCAGAATGAAGTGGTTACGGCTCAAGCAAAGTAGCCTGCTTTTGCAGATGCTCCAGTTGGACGGCTTTGGCGGGTTGCCGATAAGCGAGAGCCGTGGCCGTCCAATACTGATGGGAGCTTAAAAAAGTGATCTGTTTCTGTAGCCATTCTGCTTCCGTACCGATCAGGTGTCGGGCCTGTAATTCCTGGTAGAGAGTATGGGAAATGGACTCGAAACCCAGCCGACCTAGGTAATCCAAATCCGCATCGCAGAGGATTTGTTCCAGATGCGTTTGCGGGTTTTGCGGAACCTTCGTTGCCCGAATCATCCCGCAAATCAACTCAATCTGCCCGGTTGAATAGCCAAATGTAGGCAAGCATTGCTCCACCACTTCACAACCCGCTTCTTCGTGGTTTTCATAGGTATACATGAAGCCACAATCGTGGTACAAGGCTGCTGTACGTAATAGCATAAGCGATTCCTGATCTTCGATCTTTTCGCTCCGAGCCAGCCATTCGGCGGCCCGAACCACATCTTCCGTATGGTGTAGACCGTGGTAGTAGAGCGTTTCGGGTAATTGTTGCCGTAGTAAATCAAGAATGAATGCTTCGGCTTGTATAAGGTTCATACTAGGAGAGGTTTGGAAGGGATGCATGTGGTGCGATTAAGCCTGTACTTCGACTACTGCCACGGGTTGGGCTTTATTTTTGAGCGTAATTTCGCCCAAAGGCTGACCTTGGAAGGATTCTTTGACTTGCTGATACACGGCATCACTGATCAGGATCTGCCCGGGTTTTGCCACGGATTGCAATCGCTGGGCCAGATTGACGGTATCACCAATCACTGTATAATCCAGTCGTTTGAGCGAAGCCGAACCAATGTTTCCCGAAACCATTTCTCCCGAGTTGATACCAATGGCTACCTGCGGGAGGAAGGTCTGATCGGGTAAAACTTCTTCCATCTCCGACAATTGCGTACGCACGGCCAGCGAGGCTTCAATGGCCCGATCCAGGTGAAATTCACCCCGGAATACGGCCATAACGGCATCACCAATGAACTTATCGATATAGCCACCCTGGGCAATGATGGCCTTTACGATCACTTCGAAGTACGAGTTGATGAGCTTCACTACTACATCAGCGGGCTCGCGTTCGGTGATCGCTGTGAATCCGCAAATGTCCACGAACACGACGGTGCCCTGTACCGTTTCGTTAGCCGTCAGCGAAGATTCGAACTCCGAACGGGTCATAAACTGGAGTACGTTTTCATCGACGTACATCCGCAGAATATCGTTTTCTTTGATGGCTTTCAGCGTTTGCCGGAGCTGATCGACGTGCTTCAACGTCTTCTGCATGGTCACTTCCAAGTCCTCAAAATCCACAGGTTTACACAGAAAATCGTACGCCCCCCGGTTCATCGCCACGCGGATGTTTTCCATATCACCGTAGGCCGAAACGATGACCGCCTTAACGATAGGATTGGTTTCGTGAAGTTTCACCAGCAGGGTTAAACCATCCATTTCGGGCATGTTGATGTCACTCAACACCACATCCGTATCCGGGTGCTGCTGCAATTGCTGAAGGGCTTCCACGCCATTCTGGGCGAAGATGAATTCGTACTTTCCTTCCCTAATCTGACGACGAAATTTCTGCTTGATGAGTATTTCCAAATCCGTTTCATCATCCACAACCAAAATCTTTGCCTTCATAATGTGTCTTTGAGTTTCTGCTTTAACTCGCTGAAATCAAGCGGTTTGGTTAAAAAATCATTCGCTCCTAGGCTGAGAGCTTTGGCGTGCGTTTCTTCGTCTCCGTAAGCGGTAATCATCATGACCAGCGGCGGGGCCATGGGGTGCGACTGTCGAATGGATTCCAGTAATTCCAGACCACTCATCCCGGGCATATTGATGTCCGATAGAATGAGTACAATTTCCGAATGCTGATCCTCGAGGCGGGTAAGGGCTTCTTCTCCGGAGAAAGTAAAGATAAAGCGAAGTTCTCCACTTCGGATTTCGCGACGAAAACGTTGTTCAAAAAGCGACTGAACATCGGGTTCGTCGTCTACAACTAATATATGCATGAAGAAATCGTTAAAATCGTTGGATTAGGCGGGCAGGCGAATAATAAACTCAGTAAAAGCATCCGGCTCGGAAATCACTTCCAGCGTACCGCCGTGGGCTTTGGTAATGATGTCATAGCTTAGGGAAAGGCCCAGACCCGTACCCTGTCCGCTGGGTTTGGTGGTGAAAAAGGGCTGAAAAATTTTCTGTTTGACGTGCTCGGGCATTCCCGTACCATTATCACGAATCCGTATTTCGATTTGTTTGCGGGTACGTTGCGTCTGAATGCTTACCGTAGGTTCATATCCTTGTGGTTGTTGACGCTTGCGTTCGGAGACGGCGTAAAAGGCATTGGTGAACATATTCAGCAGTACCCGGCCCAAATCCTGCGGTAATACGTTGATTTTGCCTAAACTGGCATCAAAGTCCGTTACCAGTTTGGCGTTGAAGGTTTTATCCTTAGCCCGCAAGCCATGGTAGGCCAGTCGCAGGTACTCGTCAGCCAGAGCGTTCAGATCAATCGCTTCTTTCTGCCCCGAAGACGTACGCGAGTGTTGAAGCATCCCTTTTACGATGCTATCCGCCCGCTTGCCGTGGTGCTGAATTTTCTGAAGGTTCTGCTCAATATCGCTGAGTAATTCACTGACTAATTCCGTATCCAGGGTTTCCTTCTGTGACTCTTCCCGAAGTTCTTCCACGAGTTCGACGCTGACTTCCGAGAAGTTATTGACGAAATTGAGGGGATTCTGGATTTCGTGGGCAATACCCGCCGTCAGTTCGCCAAGCGAAGCCATCTTCTCCGCGTGAATGAGTTGGTTCTGCGTAGCTTTTAGGTGATCAAGGGCTTTTTCCAGTTCTTCTTTTTGTAGACGAAGTTCGGCGGTACGTTCGGCAACGAGTACTTCTAATTCGTTTTTCTGGGCTTCGGTTACCTTACTGAGTTGCTCCTGTTGTTCCCGTCGGAGGCGTTCATTTTCCAACGCTTTTTCCTGCTTTCGGTTATTTAGCCACAACGCGAATACCCAAACGAAAGCGAAAAAGCGGGCGGCATTGAGGTAATCGTCAAATTGTTCATAGAAATCTTGGTTTATCAATTGAATGAACGTAGATAAAAACGAGACTGCCGTGAAAGGAATTAGCGAAATGGAAACCGAACGTACGGGACGAAAAAAATCCAGCTTGAAAACGGCAAGAACCATCCCAAAGAGCACGAGTGGCCAGGCCATCCGAATCAGTACCGAATCCCGAAGGATCATCTGACCTACGAGCAGAGCGATAGAAAAATGCCGGAGGTATACCAGCTGTTGATCCAGCCAGACATTTTTATTCGCTGTATTTAACGTTTTGCGGACGTAATTGATGAAAAAGAAGACAATGAGGAAGGACGCGACAGACATAAGTTTCCAGTAAAACAGGGGAGCTGCGTACGGAGTACGGCTTAAATAATTAAAATTAAAACAGAAATGGGGCATTGCCAACGGAAAAGCCTAAAAAGCCTTCGCGAGGCCAAACAATAGCGGCTCCGAACCAGAAAATACCGTAGGAATGCCCACTGCGTACCGGAAAAAGCTATTTTGACGATTAATCCGTTAAATTATTTTCTAGATCAAGGAAGATAGCGTAGAATTAAAGCCAGGTCTTCGCTGGCTGACGTATCTTTACGCTAGACCTCTAACTATCGTTATGAAACGACTTTTTCTGTGGATGATTTTAGTGCTGGCGGTTGCGAAGACCCAGGCTCAGCAAATGCCGCTGGATACATTGCTTCCCGTTCGGGGCTTCTGTATCGCCGCTCCCTTACCAAATCGACTCGATGAGTTTATCCGATTCATTGATACGGAACTGGCTCCCCGAAAAGTCAATACGCTGGTCCTGCGGGTGGACTACAACTATCAATTCAAAACGCATCCTGAATTACGCGACAGTGTTGCCCTGTCAAAAGCCGAGGTACGCCGACTCGTGCAGACCTGCCGCAAACACCAGATTACGCTGATCCCACAGGTTAATTTGCTGGGTCATCAGTCCTGGGCTAACAAAACCGGAAATCTGCTGGAGAAATACCCGCAACTGGATGAAACCCCCTGGGTGAAAATGCCCGCCAAGTACGAATGGCCCAATTCCGACGGCTTGTACTGTAAAAGCTATTGTCCCCTGCATCCGGAGGTACACTCGATCGTATTCGACCTGATGGACGAAATTTGCGATGCCTTCGAAGCCTCTGCCTTCCACGCCGGGCTAGATGAAGTCTTTTACATCGGGGAAGCCCGCTGCCCCCGCTGCGGTGGTCGTGACCCGGCTGAACTATACGCCGGAGAGGTACGCACGCTTCGGGACCATCTGGCCCAGAAAAACCGCAAACTCTGGATGTGGGGAGATCGCTTACTGGAGGGTAAAGTCACGGGTATGGGGATGTGGGAAGCCAGCTTTAACCAGACCCACCGGGCCATCGATCTGATTCCGAAAGACGTGATGATTTGTGACTGGCATTACGAACGCCCCGACCAAACGCCCGTGTACTTTGCCATGAAAGGCCTCAGCGTAGTAACCTGTCCCTGGCGGAAACCTAAAAATGCCGTTGCTCAGGTACAGGACATGCTCCGGTTTCGCCGCTCGGCTACCCGGCCCATGAAAGAATTGTATCAGGGGATGATGCAAACCGTATGGTCAGACGCCGGTAGTTTTCTGGATGAATTCTACGGTCGCAAAAAAAGCACTTCCGAAGAAACGCCCACGCATTGTTTTCAGGACCTGTACAGTGAAATTACCCGCCTAACTCCCTAGTTTGTTGCTATGAAAAATTCGCGTATTCCTTCCATCGACGTATTTCGGGGATTGACGATGTTACTCATGATCTTTGTCAACGATCTCTGGACACTGCGGGCGATTCCTTCCTGGTTGGAACACGCCGAGGCTGACGTAGATTTTCTGGGGCTGGCGGATACGGTGTTTCCCTGTTTTCTTTTCATTCTGGGTATGTCCATTCCGCTTGGGGTAGATGCCCGATTGACCAAAGGGGAATCCCCGGTACGGATTTCCGGGCATATTGTATTACGTACCTTAGCTTTGCTGGTGATGGGAATTTTTACCGTCAATGTTCCGGAACTCAATGCGAACCTCACTGGTCTTTCTTCGGCCTGGTTTCAGATTTTGATGGTTACGGCTTTTTTCCTGATCTGGAATGTGTATCCGAAAACTTTTCCTTCCTCTACGGTCCGCGTGCTACAAGGTATTGGTATAGTGATTTTGCTGGTGCTGGCCGTACGATTCCGCGGAGGGACACCGGAAAATCCGCAAATCTTCCGGCCTCAGTGGTGGGGAATCCTGGGACTGATCGGCTGGAGCTACGGCGTTTCAGCACTGCTTTATCTAGGAATGAAGGGGAAGGTTGGAGCACTGGCAGCAGCCTTCTTGTTTTTCACATTAACGACAATCGCCGCTCACGCGGATTGGCAGGTGGGAGGGTTCGATGTGAAGGACATCATCTTAGGTAATGGAGCTTTTCACGCCTTTACCATGGCTGGTTTGCTAACCACTCTGTTGCTACGAAAACAAGATTCGATTCGAGGGCTAAGCTTTCTGTTGGGAGCGGGCTGTCTAATGCTGGGAGCCGGTTTTATCGCTCATGCTTACTTTATCATTTCCAAGATACAGGCAACTCCTACTTGGGTATTTTTTTGTACTGGTATTGCTTTGCTCACGTATGCAGTCGTTTATGGCTTAGTCGAAATTGGCCAAAAGGTACACTGGTTTACTTGGCTCAAACCCGCCGGCATCTATACGCTGACCTGTTATCTATTACCGTATTATTTTTATAGTCTGGCGGAGCTTACGGGCAGGTCCTTACCCGACGCTGTGTTGACGGGAGGCGTAGGTTTATTAAAAAGTCTGGCATTCGCGGGTCTAGTACTGATAACCGCTCAACTATTGAGTAAAATCAATATACGTTTGAAATTATGAGTGATGGAGGCTATTACTAGAGGCAGTTTGGGATGAACAAATCTCCCTCGTAAGTAGAGTTAGCCCTATTTTTACTCAGAAACCGAACGGATATGACGGTTCGTTATTAGTAAAAAAATTTAATTATCACTTTTTGCTTAATAAAAAAAGCCTGCTACATTTGCCTCGTAATCAAGGCCCTGCCGCCACTTCGGGTGTTCTTGCGTACATGAGAAATAGTCTTCCGCCAAGAAATAGTTAGGTCTAAACGCCAAATAGTACCTGCCAGTATTTTTAGTGTTTGTAGCAGTCCTTTTGCCCTCTTGTTTTCTGCTCACTCCTGACTTGCCGCCCAGTTCTCATCCAGGACTTCTTTTGCGAAGCCCAATAGTCCCTTTTACCTATTGATTACTGTTTGCCGCCTGCAGTATCGTATGCCTTACTAAGGATTACGTATATGGATATTCGTTCCGCCATCTTTTGAAAGACCGAGGCTCATGCCGCGGCCTAAGGTATACTTATACGCATTGAATTAACCCCTGCCTGCCAGCAAGGGCCATAACCCTGTTGTCTCATTTATAATGGATTAAATGTATGCAGTTTACATCTACTCTGCGGAATATCATAGCGATAGCCGTGCTTACCTCTGTTGCGGTAACGGCTCATGCACAAAACCCCCTAAGCCCCGCGATGGGCTTTAACGTAATGGTTCGGGAGAACCTGACGGTATCGAGTAACGAAACCGACGGACCTATGGCAGTCGGTGGTAATTTTATCATCAAAGGTGGCTATCAGGTCAATATTCATGAAGTTGGTACGTACAAAGGAACTGGATCGAACATCATTGGCCTGTACGTAGGCAATCAGGTGATTTTTGAAAGCGGTAATACCGTGAAGATTGGAAACGGCCGCTACGTGAAGATTGGAAATCTGAGTAATACGGACGTTTCCAATGGAAATAATCAAACGGAAAGCACGCGAATTCTTAAAAAGGGATCTTCACGCGATAGCAATCCACGCATTGAACTAGCTCTGACGCAACCCATCGATAAGGTGCCCATTGGGGCGGGCGAGAAGATTGATTTCGAGACGATCTATAAAAATTTTGAAGTATCCTCTCAGAACATTTCGTTGTGTTCTTCAAACACTACTTTGCTGACGCCTAACGGTGACCCCATGAGTGCTACGAATATTCCTAGTCATGGGCAGGTACGCGTAGTTCTAAAAGCCAACACCGTAAACGTCTTGAATATTTCTGGTGATAATTTAAACCGGATTAATTCCATTGGATTTGCTGGTAGCGTAAGCCGTCCCGATGCCAATACGCCCTTTGTTATCAATGTGAATGTAAACGGAACTTTCAACTGGAAGCCTTTTAATTTCACGGGTATTGGTGATCAGGAAGGACAGTTCATTCTCTTCAACTTTCACCAGACCAGTAAAATTCTACTGACGGATCAAAACAACACCATTAAAGGAAGTCTACTGGCTCCGTCTGCCGATGTTGTGAAGAGTATTTCTAGCAATATTGATGGTCAGGTGATTGCTCGTAGTTACGACCAGTCGGGTGGAGAAAATCACTACCAGTTATTTAATGCCAATGTGCCAGGATGTAAGGAAAACTCACTTCCCGTGGAATTGAGCTACTTCAAGGCGGAAGCTAATAACCAGCAACAGGCTGTACTGAGTTGGGGTACGGCTCAGGAAGTAAACAGTGCTTATTTCATTGTTGAAAAAAGTCGCGATGGTAAAAGCTTCGAGGGTATCCGTACCGTAGCGGCCAAGGGTCAATCCAAACAAGCACAGGCCTACACATTTGTCGATCAACAGGCAACTTATGGTGTGAACTACTACCGCCTTAGACAAATGGATACGGATGGCCGTAGTCAGGTCTTCCGCAGTGTATCCGTGATTATTGATTCCCCCGAAAATCGTTTATTTTCCGTATACCCTAATCCAAATCGGGGAGAGGCCTTTAGCGTACGCGTTCAAGACGAAACTACGCAACTGCAGTTGCAAACGTTACAGGGCGTTCGGGTACCCGTACAAATTTCACCCACTTCGCAGGAGTTACGCGTTAATCCTACGCAGTCGCTTGTGCCGGGTACCTACGTATTACGCATTCAGGACCGCTCGGGTGTATATGCTCGTAAAATCGTAATTCTTTAGGCTATTCCTTTTCAGTACCTTGATTCTATGCAAAAGAGACGGAGCTTGTTCCGTCTCTTTTTGTTTATAGACAACTTGTATTAGAAAGAACAACAGAATGCACCTATTCATTTTAAAAATAAACATTTGCGGAAATTTGCGTTTTTGTATAATATTGCAAAAAATATTATGCTATGCATGTACTGAAAGCCCGCAGAGCTACCCTGTTTATTTTTCTAGTGTGCGGTCTTGGCATCGCCACTTGGGCTCCGTTGGTGCCCTTTGCTAAAGAACGATTAGCTCTAAATGAAGCTCAGTTGGGTTTATTGCTACTTTCGCTGGGGGCGGGAGCTCTGATCATGCTGCCCTTGAGTAGCATTTTTTTACATCGCTACGGAAGCAGGAATGTAATTCTAGTTGCGGGCTTACTAATGGCTCTATTGTTACCGACTCTGGTGGTACTGGCTCATCCGATGGCTATGGGAGCCGCCCTGTTCTTTTTCGGAGCCAGTATGGCTACGGTGGATGTGGCGATGAATGTACAGGCACTCAGTGTAGAAAAACAGTTACAAAAACCCATCATGTCTTCCTTCCACGGCCTCTACAGCTTGGGAGGCATTTTAGGACCCTTAGTGATGGCGGGTTTATTGAAAGTACCCTTAAGTCCGTTGCTGGCCGCTAGTTTGGTGTCGCTGAGTTTGGTTATCCTTCTCTTCACGCAGTACAAGGCTTTGTTACCTGCGATGGAAGAAGTACGCAATGAATCTTCCGCTGGCCTAAGCTGGCCGAGTGGTCCGGTCTTGTTTTTAGGACTGATGTGTTTCATTGCGTTTCTGGCAGAGGGTTCTATTCTGGACTGGAGTGGTGTGTTTTTACGCGACGTTCATCACGTCGATTCACCCCTGCTGGGACTCGGATACGCGGCTTTCTCCGTAGCCATGACCATCATGCGACTAGTGGGCGATGGTCTCACGCAGAAGCTGAAGGCTCAAACGCTGGTCAAGGGCGGAGCTTTACTGGCAAGTGCGGGTTTTGGATTGGTAATCCTGAGCCCTTGGTATGAACTTTCCTTGGTAGGCTTTACACTTGTGGGACTGGGAGCCGCCAACATTGTTCCGATCTTTTTCAGTGCTTCGGGACAATTGCCCAATACTTCGGCCGCTCAGGCTCTTCCTATCGTAACTACTATTGGGTACGCGGGGCAGTTGGCCGGTCCGGCGTTGATTGGTCTGGTGGCTGAGCTGACTTCCTTGCCCATCGCCTTTGCGGGCATCGCCGCGTTATTACTACTCGTGAGTCTTTCGTATCGAACCTTTCATTAATCTTCAAGGATGAAATTAGAACACGTCGCCATTTGGACCCGTAATCTGGAAGCCATGCGGGCTTTTTACGAGACCTTTTTTCGGGGAGAGTCTAACGCCAAGTACTACAACACTACCACGGGGCTGGAAAGTTATTTTCTGCGTTTCGAGTCTGGAGCCCGGCTGGAATTGCTTCATAAATCGGATATTCCGGAAAACCGGAATGACACCCTTCAGCAGCAACACTTAGGGTTGATCCATTTGGCATTTGAAGTAGAAAGTCGCGAGGCGGTCGAAAGCAAAGCTCGGGAATTGGCTCAGGCGGGTTTTCCGATCTTACGCGGACCGCGAGTAACCGGGGACGGCTATTACGAATTCGAAAGTCACGATCCCGAACAGAATCGTCTGGAAGTAAGTTATCGTCTGCCTTAAACGTTATGAAAAAAGAATTACGCTTTTCGCATATTCTGGCTCAGCTTGAAAAAGAAAAAACGGTGGCCTTCACCCACCTGAGTCTGGAGCTAAACGTTTCAGAAGATACCATTCGTCGGGATATTGATGAACTGGCGAAACTGGGACTTCTCGCTAAAATTCGCGGGGGAGCCATGCCTCGCTCCGCTCATCCGTTGACGTTTAAAGATCGAATCGGTTACTTGAACGAGGACAAAGAACGGATGGCCCTGAAAGCAGTACGGCTGCTACGCAACGGAATGACGGTATTCATGGATAGTGGTACGTCCGTGTATACACTCGTTTCTCTGTTACCGGCGGACCTTGAACTTCGCGTCATCACGAATAATACGGCTTTGATTCCCTTATTGGCTTTGTACGCGAACATTGAAACCCACCTACTCGGCGGGAAGTACGATAAGGAACGTGAAATTTTAACTGGACTAGCCGCCGTAAAAACCGCCGAACAATTTCGGGCGGACCTGTTTTTCATGGGCGTTTGTTCGATTGATCTTCAGGCGGGAATTACGGCTACCAACCAACCCGAAGCCGAACTGAAACAAACCATGACCGCTGCTTCAATTCAGGTAGTAGCCCTTTCAGATGCCAGTAAGCTTGGCACGCAGGATCCTTTTGCGGTATGTCGCCTTTCGGAAGTATCTCACATTATTACTGAACGCGACCCAACGGATCCACTCTTTGAAGCCTATCAGAAGGCAGGGGTACACTTTCTGTAATTATTGATAAAAAGCCATGTACTCAGTTTCCGAAATATCTTACTGTCAAAAACGGTAGGCAAACCTAAGCGTAATAGAGTTTACTCAAGGCAGTACTATGGCTAGCTTTCAAAAACCGAAGCCAGGAGATCCATTCCCTGACGGTTAAGGGGTTTTTCCAGATACCCCGCTACCTGTGGGTAATCCTTCGCTCGTTGCCGATCCGCCGGATCCACGGATGAGGTAACAATCACCACCCGGATGGTACTACGCAGGGCCTGTTGCTGTAAGGCTTCCAGAAACTGCCAACCATTCATAATGGGCATGTTCAAATCCAATAAAATGAGGTATTGCTCGTCCATTTTTTCAGCTTCCAGTAAAAAATTCAAAGCTTCTCTACCATTGTAAAAAAGTTGCGGTTCTGGGGATAAGCCCGCATTGATGACCCGAAGCTGATGGAGCTTAAGCATGATAAAATCATCATCTACGATAAGTACTTTCATAAGTTGTAAGGCAAGGTTACGTTCACCTGTTGTGCTTTGTGAGCGATTTCTCGAACAATGGTGTCTAGTTCATGAGCCGAAGTACGAATGTGAACCAGTAACTCAGTTCGGAGCGTTTCATTCATATCTTCTTCCTCCAACGCATCAACCAAACCCATCAGGCGAGCGATGGGGGTTCGGACGACGTGACACTGAATCCAGGCAATTTCTTTCAACTTCTGATTTTGGGCCTTGATGGCTCTATCGTACTGGACGTGCTGAGTAATATCGTGGGCCAGAATGAGCTTTGATGGACGGTCATTGAGTAAAATGACCTTGCTCTGAATGTAAACAAAAATAATTTCCCCGTTTTTCTTCTTGTGCCGAAACATGCCTTGAAGAGAACCCTCTTCCGAAATCCGCGATCTTTTTATGGCTTCTTCCAGTAAGGGCATATCCTCGCTGGGCCTGATTTCTCGTATGGACATGCGAAGAAACTCGTCCTTATCGTATCCGTAATGCTTTACAGCGGCTTCATTTACATCAACGAAATGGAGGGTTTCCATATCGTACACCCACATCGGTTCGGGACTCGACTGAAACAGCGTACTGTATCGTTTTTCGGATTCGCGTAAGGAGGCTTTCAGTTTGCAACGTTCAATGCAGTACAGAATACTCTTTTGCAGAGAGAAGGCCGACCATTCGCTTTTGAGCAGATAATCTGAAAATCCTAGCTCAATGAATCGGGTACTAAGGCCAAAGGCTGGATCATCGGCCAGAACGATGAGGGGAAGCTGGGGACAAAGCGATACCAAAGTTGTAATGGATTCCGCCAAATTAGAACCGGCAACTGCACTGTCTAGGAGTACTACCTCCAAGCGAGCCGCTTCGGAATTTTGTAAAAAATCAGCCGCTTCGGGGATGGTTTTACACCGTAAGATTTCTGGTGTTGCGTAGACTCCACTAAGAAAATTCCGGGTTTTCTCTAAATCCGGATCATTCGGTTGGACTACAAGTAAGCGTATGTGATAATTCATGGAATAATAGGCAAAAACAATACACTTTCAAACCGCTTCCTGATAAGGGTTACGGCACAGAAAAATGCACTAGTTTCTGCAAACGGATCAATGTATGTGGCGGCAATAACATCGTACTTAATCAGAGTACTGATTAAGCTAAGTAAATATGGCGAGTCTTTGGGTAATCTGTGTACTTATGATTAAAACGTATTAACTCAGGTTAAAAAAACACTAGGTTAGCGAATAATAACTTGGGTATACTTGCTCGCACCGCTTTTAGCTATCCGTATGTACCTTCGCATCCATAGTATTTGAGCCCATTTCAATCCCTCTCTACCTCTGCTATGTTCAAAAACTTTTTTTTCCTCATACTGTTTACGCTCACCGCATTTTCAGTCCGGGCAGCTCACGTTGATACGCTGGAGATTGTTAGTACCCGCATGAACCGAACCCTGCGGGCGGCAGTGGTTTTACCCGACCGGTACAAGAAAAGTAAACAGGCCTTTCCCGTGTTGTATCTGCTGCATGGCGGGTCGGGTAGCTTTCGGGACTGGTTGACCAAAACTCCTGACCGGACGCTACTGCACCGACTTTCCAATCAGTATAATCTGATTATTGTCACACCCGACGGCGATCCAACCAGTTACTATTTTGATAGCCCTTTACGAAAGGAGAGTCAGTTTGAAACCTTCATTACTCAGGAGCTTATTGAGAAAATTGATCGCAGCTATCGTACCGTTCGCTCGGGAAAAGGCCGTGTCATTGCGGGACTTTCCATGGGTGGTCATGGAGCCCTGTACCTATCCTGCCGCCATCCTGAATTGTACGCGGCGGCGGGCAGCATGAGTGGAGTGATGGATATTAATACTGCTCAGTGGAAGGTGGATTCAAGCTTTGCCCGGTCGCGGGCTAGCAACTTTGCCCGACTACTGGGACCGCCCCAGCCCGGCCCAATCCCTTACCCCGGCTACACGTTAGTAACCCTGGCTGACCGACTCAAGACTAATCAGTTGCCGTTGATTCTGGACATTGGGGTGGATGATTTTCTCATTGAAACCAACCGCGAGTTGCATCGCCGTCTGATGGAAAACCAGACTCCCCATGATTATACGGAACGCCCCGGTGCTCATACCTGGACTTACTGGGAGAATGCTTTACCCTATCAAGTATTGTTTTTTAGCAAAATTCTTATGGCAAACCGGGTAGCAGTACCTTAGTTCCAATGATGAAAACATGGATCAGTTGCGTCTGCGTATTACTGAGCGGAATCGTTGGACTCGTCTCCACCAGTACCGCTCAAACGCTACGCGTAGAAGGAGGACGTATTACGGGCACCCGTCAGGGAAACGTTCGTAGTTATAAAGGCATCCCTTTTGCGGCTCCACCCGTAGGCAATCTTCGCTGGAAAGCTCCTCAACCAGTGCTACCCTGGAAAGGCGTTCGAACGTGTACTACTTTCGGACCCAGCCCCATGCAGCCTTCGCCCGTTCCGTTTAGTATGTGGAGTCAGGAATTTCTCATACCCAAAGAACCCATTAGTGAAGATTGTCTGTACCTGAATGTCTGGACGGCGGCTCGTAAAGACGAAAAACGACCCGTACTCGTCTGGATTTACGGGGGTGGTTTTTCGGGCGGAGGAAGTGCCGTACCCATTTACGATGGCACCGCTATGGCGGCAAAAGGCATTGTATTCGTTAGTTTCAATTACCGGGTAGGGCCCTTTGGTTTCTTTGCTCATCCCGAGCTTACGCAGGAATCCGGACATCACGCTTCCGGGAATTATGGTCTGATGGATCAGATTGCCGCATTGCGTTGGGTCCAGAAAAACATTGCCGCCTTTGGAGGTGACCCTACGAACGTAACCATTGCCGGTCAATCGGCGGGTTCGATGAGTGTAAATAGTTTAGTCGCGAGTCCGCTGGCTCGTCATCTTTTTCATAAAGCCATTGCCGAAAGTGGAGCCAGTTTTGCACGACCCCTTGCCAATTTGAAAACCGCCGAGGAAAGTGGTGTCCACGCGATGCATACCTTGGGAGCTGCCTCACTGGCTGAGCTTCGCAGGAAACCAGCTACTGACATTCAACGAATGGCGACCGCAGTGCGAGGGCCTATTGTTGATGGATACATACTGCCCGAAACAATTGCTCAGCTCTTTGCCGCTGGTAAACAGAACCCCGTCGTTTTATTGACCGGCTGGAATCAGGAAGAAGGCTTGTTGCAAAGTCCGCTGAAAACGGCTGAAATGTACCGACAATACTTACAGCAACAGTATGGTTCAGAGGCCACTTCGCTGTTGGCTTTTTACCCGGCTCATACCGAAGAACAGGCGGTAACGTCTCAATACAATCTTTCGCGGGATCTCATGTTTGGGATTCAAAACTACGCCTGGGCTCAGATGCAAAGTCAACAAGGTCAGCCCGTGTACGTCTATCGGTTCACTCGAAAAGTGCCGGGTACTGGGGAATATGCCAAGTACGGAGCCTTTCATACGGGGGAAGTGGCGTATGCCTACGATAACCTGAAATTCATTGATCGTCCTTGGCAGCAGGTGGATCACGAACTGGCTCGGATCATGTCTGGTTACTGGCTGAATTTTATCAAGACCGGAAATCCCAACGGAAAAGGCCTGCCGACCTGGCCTGTGTACGAAAACCGAAGCAAGTCGATCATGGACCTGGGGGATCAGGTACAGACTCGTCCCTTACCTGATGCAGCGGCTCTGGAATTTCTATACCATCTACAAAAGCAGAACTAATCAACCCATTTGCTCCAGACCCCGAGTACCAATGGCAATAAATCCGTAACCAAAGATTGAAGGTCTTTCGTTACGGATTTATCGATGCGGTAGCGTAAATCTTACCGCTGAATCATTACCTTAAACGTTTTAGCAGAACCCAGTGAGTCATTTTTCAAAGACACCAGATATAAACCCGGAGCGACGCCATGTACGGGAAGATGAACTTCATTATGTCCATTTACTAACTCCAGTTGTTGACTCGCGATAACCGTGCCCTGTAAGGAATACAATTGCACCGAGGTAGATTTCTTTAAATTCTCGTCCGAGTAATCAATAAGTACCTTTACGTTTCCATCTACTACGGGATTGGAAGCAACCTGTAGCGAAATCCCTTTATAGTCGGCTAACTGTAGTGAACGAATAGGGCTATACGTAAATGAACCATCCTGGTCAACCTGTTTCAATCGATAGTAGTGGAGTAGTTGGGGATTCAGGTTTTCATGGGTGAATACGTATTCCTGCCGTACTTGCGTCGTACCTTTTCCAATAACACTATTCACAGATTCAAACGTTTTTCCATTCGTCGAATGCTGCACTTCGAAGAAGGCATTGTTTCGCTCAGCGGACGTACTCCATTGCAGGCGAGCAGCCTGAGATCCTTCTGCCTTTACGGTAAAAGCAACCAACGACACGGGCAAACTGGTTGGAATGTATTCATACGTGACGCAAACTCCGGCTCCCACTTCCGTTGAAACGACCGTCTCCAGGTTACCGGCTCCTGAAATGGTGGTAGAACTTTCTACGGTAGTAGGAATGGCTAAATTTCCCGAACCCGTAAAGATGTTTTTCTGAGCCGTAGACGTATACCTCTTTTCGCTGGTCGTACTGGCAAATTTGTAATAATACGAGACTCCGGAAGGCCCTGCGTAATCAACTTTTCCGTCGAAGTTGGCTAGTGATCCGGAGAACTTAACGCTCGTTAAAAGCTCAATATCACCCACCACGGCTGGCAGATCCATGAGAATTGATCCACCTACGGACAACTTGTAGTTATCCGCACTGCCCGTATTTTCAATATTAATATTTGCATGGTACGCTGATTCCATCGCGTACATATAAACGGTATTGAGTTTACCCAACGAAGCATTATACTTTGGCAGCTGGAAGGTTTCCGACCAACTCGTAACGGTTGTGGGCTTACCCGTACAGTAAGTCAGGGTATTTATAACGGGTTTCAGACCAATGCCGGGAACACTTACCGATCCATTAGCCGGAACCGTTACGGTCTGGCTGGCATCAATACTATCTGTATAGCCTTGCGTCGGGTACACATAGGAAATGACGTAGTTTCCGGGATAGCTAGGCAGGACAAAATTACCCGAAGCGTCAGTAATGGTTGAACTGATCAACTCGAACGAATCAGGGTCGCGAAGTTCAACCAAAATACCATTTAGAGCGGGTTCACCATTTTCTTTGGTATTGTTGGGGGTGCCTTTTTCTTCCCAAACGCTACCGCGAATACTGGAAGTAGGAGGGGCTGTCTGAGCAGATACTAACGAATGAATGAATAAAAGTGTAACAATATATACAAGGTTTTTCATGGTTGAATACTGTTAAAATAGACAATAGAATTGTACCGAAACCTTAAAAAGGTTTCGTAAACGGGCGACAGAAAATAGGAATACACCTAGCCGATAGCGGCAAGATTAAAATAAATAGATTATGAATTAATAGAGCGTGTAGACCAGTAGCGGCTGTCCGTGGAAATTAACAAATGGCGGAAGATAAATACCTTCGAATACTCTAGTTTAGAACATTCAATAGTATTACCTAATCGGCGGTTGATAGGTACAATAGATCTTAATCTAAAGGCGGAAGAGAAATAGTACATTGAGCCAATACAACTTGGCGGGTTGCTTTGTCTAATGCGGTGCAAACTAAATACATAACCGAATAATAAAAAAATCAAAAATGAAAAAATTAAGGATAGGTACTTAATTAATGAAATTATTGACGAATTATCAGAATGATAATAATTTGATTAATTTTAGTAATACTTATGATAAGTAACTGATATATAGAGTTTTATAATAGAATCATAATTTTGTATTTGTATGTGATAAGGCTTGTATTGTAGTATTAATACTACATATTTTATAGTAGTTATATTACAATATTTTATCAAAAATAATTTTATACGTATAGAGGGAGGAGTTCTATATAATTCATAAAAGTTAGCTGTTGTATAAAAGAGATTTAGTGAATAAATATAATTTAATGCAGATAAAATTAAATCCATAAATCCTTCTCTAATGGATGAGATTAATGTTTTGATTCGATTTGTTTAGAATCATAGGGAGGGGATAATTGTGAGACATGATACTTTTAAAGTAGATGAATTAAGTAAGGTAGACTAGTTTTACCAGTAAAGCTAGTCTACCCAATAGATGCATTGCTAATCGTTCAACCGTGCTTTTAGTTGCTCAAATTCATCTTTGTAACGTACTAAATCATCGGTTGAATAACTGACCTGATTGTTTTCCATCAGATAGATCATATACGAAAGAAAATAATACCGCTCTCGACTGGTAAGTTCATTTTTATCTTCGGTAGATAAGGGTCGCCGTAAGAGATCTAAAATCAAACGATTCTGGGCCATCACCTTAGCCAGCATAGTGTGTAAGGTATCGTTTTCAGCAAATTCGGGTTTTTCAGGCATGAATTCCATAATAGCAGATGGTTTTAAGTAAGGAGAATAGGTATAGGGAGTAGTACTAAAAGGCTCATTCCAGCGGTCCATGGGTATGGAAAAGCAGCCTAAAACTTGAAAAGTAAATGGTATTACGATCAAAAGGATTAAGTAATAGGAAAGCTAGTTGCAAAAGGAAGTAGGCTAGATATTGGACAATTGATTAATACCTAGTACCTTGCAATACAATCTAATGAAAATCTAGCTATGAAAACGTTTGTAAGTGGAGTGATTTTAGCGGTAGGGCTTTGGAGTGCTGCGTGTACTTCTTCCTCAGACACGGCCATTACGGTCAAGGACAATGAAGAAGCGTATACTTTTTCAGCCCATTATGATAAGTCCCGAACTGCTGCCCTGCAGGAATACCTGACGGATGCTTTGGGACCCGAGGCATGGACCTCCCAGGTAGATATTAATCAAACGACGACGCTACCCGATCAAACGACCTTCCATGTAGAAGCCTCTGCGGGGCAACTTGCTATCGAAATGGACAAATCGTCCAATAAGCCAGCCGCTTATCAGCGATTAAAAAAGGTATGTGAAGGAATGCGAAATGTTATACTAGATAAATAAGTTACGAGCTATTGATACAAGTTTGTGTTACAAAAAAGCCCCCAAGTTGTATTCAACTACTTGGGGGCAATCTGCAATCAGTTATTCATTTTACTACAACAACTCCTTGTATTCTTCACTAAACGGTTGGTTTCGGAGTCGCTTACCCGTCACTTTAAACAGGGCATTTGCCACACTTCCACCCGTGGGAGGTAAGGCAGGTTCACCCAGACCCGTAGGGTCAATCCCGTTGTCGACAAAGTGAACGTCTACTTCAGGAATTTCAGAAAGACGAATCAGCCGAAAGCTATTGAAATTTTTCTGTTCAGGTACGCCCTCTTTGAAGCTTAGGTTACCGTACATCGCATGGCCCAGACCATCCACAATACTACCTACCACTTGCTGGCGAGCACCGCTGGGATTGACCACCAGGCCGCAATCAACCGCGGCGTGAATTTTGCTGACTACCGGGATACCTTTTTTCACGCTGACTTCCGTTACCTGGGCCACGTACGAGTTATGCGAAAAATAGACGCTAAAGCCCTGATTTTTCTTCTGACCCCAGCCCGCTTTCTGGGCCGCTAGTTGAATAACCGCCTTCATGCGGTCAATGTCATATTTGATGGCTCCGGCGGGTTTGGCTTTGGCCTGATCCAATAAAGCTAACCGAAAGGCAACGGGGTCTTTCCCTGCCGCCTGGGCAACTTCATCTAAGAAAGACTGTTCGGCGAAGGCCAGGAAATTGGTAATCGGAGCCCGCCAGGGTCCCGTGGTAATGGCAGACTTGCGATCAACCGAATCAATCAGCAGGTTCGGGACGGCACCCGATGGAAAATTGTCTTCCCGTGTGGAGTTGCCGACATTGAAGCCCACACCACGTAATTTATAGCCAATCAGGTTGTTCTGAGCATCCAGAGCCGCTTCAAACCGGTACCGCACACAAGGCCGGTAACTCCCTCCACCCATGTCGTCTTCACGCGTCCAGATTACTTTCACCGGAGCCTTAATTAAACTCGAAAGCTCGGCGGCTTCGAGCACGTAATCAGCCTTCAAGCGGCGACCAAAGCCACCGCCCATGCGGGTCATGGTTACGCTGACCCGTTCGGGGCTGATGTTAAGTAATTTGGCCGTTTCCGTACGGGCGAGTTCCGGGGTTTGAGTCGGGCCTACCAGTTCAACGCCATCGGGCCGAACGTGAGCGAAAAAATTCATCGGCTCCATCGGATTATGGGGCAGAAAGGGGCATTGATACTCGGCTTTTATAATCTTGGCCGCCTGCTGAAAAGCCGTATCCACATCACCGTCTTTTCGTCGAACCGTCGCTTTGGAACTGTCCAGCATTTCCTGCAAGAGCCGATTATGATCGGCCGTACTTTCCAGATCGGCCTCTTTTTCGTAGGCAATCTTCACGACTTCGCGGGCTTTTTGTACCTGCCAGGTGGATTTCCCTACGATGGCCACATTGTTTTTAAACGTAACCACATCGACAATGCCCGGCATGGCTTTCGCCGCTTCGGCATCGACGGACTTTACCTTTAGTCCGAAAGCCGTAGGTCGCTGAATCATGGCGAACAGCATCCCTTCCCGGTAAAAGTCAAGTCCAAACAAAGGTTTCCCCATCACAATTGAGGGATTATCCGTATTGGCCACGGACTGTCCGATCAGTTTAAAAGCTTTCCGGTCTTTCAATACCACATCGGTGGGAATGGGCAGGGCGGAAGCCTCGGTAGCCAGCTCGCCGTAGCTGAGCTTTTTACCCGCGTGCAGGACAAAGCCCTTGTCGGTTGTACAATCCTGAACGGGGACCTGCCAGCGTTTGGCGGCGGCCTGCATTAGCATCTGCCGAGCCGTAGCTCCGGCTTTTCGCAGGCGTTGGTAAGAGTGACGAATGGAGCCACTGCCACCGGCAACCTGCCGCTCAAATGCGGTAGTATTCAAAGGAGCCTGAACAATCACGACGCGTTTCCAGTCCACGTCGAGGTCCTCGGCTACCAGCATGGGGAAGGCCGTTTTAATGTTCTGTCCAACCTCGGGGTTGGGAGATTGAATGGTGATGGTACCATCGGGCGAAATAGCCAGATAGCTATTGAAGGTGCCGTCGGAGCGGGGGGCGGCTTCACTGTCCGTCCAGTGAAAACCCAAAAGCAAGCCTCCGCCTGCGGAAGCCGCCAGTTTTAGAAAGGTACGTCTGTTGGAAGTCATGAATGCAGTTAGGGCTTAGAGCAGGGGAAGCTACTTTTTCTTCGTGGCGGCTCGCTGTACGGCTTCACGAATGCGATGGTACGTACCACAGCGGCAAAGATTGCCCGACATGGCCGCTTCGATTTCGGGCAGCGTAGGCTTGGCATTTTTCTTGAGAAATGCCGCCGCCGTCATGATTTGTCCCGCTTGACAGTACCCGCACTGCGGTACATCGACTTCGTTCCAGGCCTGTTGTACGGGATGGTCGCCTTTTTCGGAAAGCCCCTCAATCGTCGTGATTTTTGCCTGGGATACCGCTGAAACGGTCAGTACGCAGGAACGGGTAGCTTCGCCGTTGACGTGAACTGTACAGGCTCCGCACTGGGCCATACCGCAGCCGAACTTGGTACCCACCAGTCCTAAATGATCCCGTAGGACCCACAGCAGGGGTGTATCCGGATCAGCTTCCGTCTGGTAGTCACGGTTATTAATTTTTAGCTTGAAGACCGCCATGGGTGCGTCAGATTTGGTAAGAATGCTCGTAGGAAGGAAAGTTACTTTTTTTAATGGTAAAGTTCAAAAAAGAAACGATCAACGAAGGAGATTCTGCGACAGAACCTGAACAGAATAGCTAAATAAAGTACTGATAATCAAGTTTGCATACTAACCAATTGCCCTGCGTATCTGATACATGGGTCGCAGATACGCAGGGCAATTCAGTAAATACAAGACTACTTATTTTCGGGACGAAAGAAACGATTCATCCGTCAGAGCCTTCATGAAGTGAATCAGATCTGCCTTTTCCTGCGTGCTTAGGTTCAGCGGGTCGGCCGACAGCGTCTGATTAGGTACGGTTAATCCAAGGCCCTGACCACCGCCCCGGTCATAAAATTCCACGACTTCTTCGAGGGTTTTGTATACACCATTGTGCATATACGGAGCCGTTAGGGCTACATTCCGTACGGTCGGTGTTTTGAAAGCGTGGCGGTGCAGGTCAGTACCCGTCAGATTGTACTTTCCTACATCCGAATCCAGACTCAGATTTTTCCAGCCGGCCTGAGCGGGTACGCCGAGCACTTCACTTTCTGCTTTTTCGTAGAAGGGAGGAACCGTACCATTCGTCAGGGGCAAGAAATGACAGGTAGCACACTTCGCTTTTCCGGCGAAAAGATTGAACCCGCGTTTTTCACTTGCGTTTAGGGCCTGCTGGTTGCCGCGTACATATTGATCAAAACGGCTGTTCAGCGAAATCAGCGTTCGTTCGTAGGCGGCCAGTGCATTCCGGATGGCGTGCGTCGTCATGCCTTCGGGATAGGCTTTGGCAAAAGCCTTGCGGTAATTAGGGTCTTGTTGCAGCTCCAGTAGGGCTTTGTCCAGCGAACCGTGCATTTCTTCGTGATTACCAATCACATCAGTCGCCTGGTCTTCCAGATAAACCACCCGTGAATCGTGAAACAGGCGGGCTTGCAGGGCAGCATTCAGCAACGTGGGCGTATTCCGCGTCAGTAGGCCCCCCGACAGCGAAGCACTGCGGGTTTGACCGTCACTAAAACCCTTGTCGGGCTGGTGGCAGGAAGCACAGCTTCGCTGGCGATTCCCGGAAAGGATGGGATCATAGAACAGCTTCCGACCCAACGCAATCTTTTCGGGCGTCGAGCGGTGAGCGGCTACCGATACGAAATGTTCCGCGTTGAATCCAGCCGTATCCTGAAAAGTCTGGGCCGTACTACGAAGCGTGCGGGATTCTTCAAACGGCTTTATGCCAAGAGATAACTGAGCCTGGTACAATGCTGAACTCAAGGGATTCAGAAAATTCGTCAGAAAATCCAGTCGATCAAAGGCATCGAACGAGCCAGTCAGTTGTTGTTCGCTACTGATAAACAAAGTATGAATTTGCCGGGCCTGCTCGGGATGATCCACTTCCAGAGCCTGCGTATAGGGTTCCAGTCGTTCTCGCAGGGCTGCCAGGGCACTCTGGGCTTCGGGCAACGAATGCAGGGCGGCTGGTGAGTCGAATCCCGTAATCCCCAGGGCAATGATGCGGAAAATTTCCAGCCGGGCCGCGTCAAAAATGTGAGCGTCGGTAAGCTGATTGGAGCCATCCATGAACGAAAGCCGCGTCAGGTTAGCCTTGAGTACGCGAACGTGTTGTTCCAACTCCGCGTAGTGAGCAGTATCCAGCACCGGGAATACATATGCTTCAATCACCTGAAAGCCTTCGGGTGGAATGACGAGGTTATCGGCTTCCTCGAATTCGTCGAGAGCCGGACCATTCAGGTTTTTTGCCGTTTCGGGAAAATAGTATTCTGTCAACCATTCCACGCGTTTATAGGCCAGTCGGGCCAGTTGAAAACGCTGCTGCAATTCATCGGCGGGACGTTTTTGGAGTACGGCCTGCAGTAAGGTAGTGACGGCCGAATCAAGTCCGGCAATATCCTGCCGGAACTGCGTTTGTACACGTTCGGCCCGACTGGGTTTGGGTTGGCACGACCACCAGAGGGCGAGACTCAGGCCAACGAAAGCAAGGAAAAGCCCAAGGTTTTTCATGGGGAAAAAGCAGAAATTCCTGCCGGAGTACCCGGCAGGAATAAGTTCTATAAAATCAAGAATGACTAGCGGGGTAAGCCACGAATAATGACCACTTGACTGGCCTGATTTTCGTTTTTACGGATGCTACCACCATCCACGCCCGCGTACGCCGGTGAACGCCAGCTGTGGGGTTGAATCATCAGCATAAAGGTGGCCTCTTTGCCCGTTTCTTCAGAGATATCAACCAGTGAGCCGTATTCCCAATCACCGAATTTGGAAAGGGCAAATTGCGTTCCGGCACTATTCTGATTGTATTTTTCCTTATCAGCAGCCATCCGGTGGTGATCCAATTCGAATACTACTTTCAGCTCGCCCGTAGCGATGTTGTACTGGTACAAGTAGCTATCGTGCGTTTCGTCACCGTAGCCATTGGGATCTTCCTGGATGTATACGTAATTTTTCGTTACGCAAAGGTTATCAACATCCTGGAACGTTTTAGCCTTGCCCGTACGATCATCACCGTCGAGAATCACCTCCAGCTGACCCGCCAGCGGGTTGTTTTCATCGAGCGTCAGGCGGTAGGTGCGGCCGTATTTCGTACGGGAATAATCAGCATTTACACCCGTGTTGTTTTGACCCGTTACATTGAAGTACACTTCCCGACCGATGCCATCCTTGCGGTAATCTACGTCTTCTACGCGACCGAATTGAATGGATTTCAGCTCAGTATTCACTTTTTCGTTCATTTGGCGACCCGTCAGGGTTTTCTGATTCTCGATTTTAACGAACTCAACGGCATACTTCTGGTTCTGCTTAATGTCCATTTCTCTCTGATTCAGATCCTTGCGACGAAGGGTGTAGTACGAACCGTTATCCAGATCACCTACCTGATCGGCTACGTACAGGAATACCTGACCACCGTTGGTACCACTATCGTCATCACCCACCATAATCACCGTTTTGCCGGGGAACGCCGTTTTGGGTAAAGGTAGAGCCTGTTCGGCATTCTGACGACCGAGTGACGACTTCGTTCGGGACATACTAGCGGCTCCGGCAGGGCTGTAAGGGTCCAAGGCGTGAATTTGAGACTCTTCGCTTGATTCGCCACAGGTCAGATACACGGGACCAAAGCCATGCTCTTTCGGAGTAGCCATCGTGGCTGAACACAGCCGGTACTGACCACCATCGGAGTTAAGAATGTACTCGCCTTTTACGGGTTTAAACGTTTTGTCGAGCGTGATCCGGGATACGGCGAAGTTGTCCTCGTGGTTGATCAACATGGAGAACGTTCCATCCGCATTTTTGAGCAGGCCGGAACCATCCGCAGATCCACCAAAAACGAAATCAGGCGACTGGGGTAGTTTGTCGTCCGAGCCGATCAGGGAAAATAATTCCAAGGATTCAAAGCCCGCCTGTTTTTTCAGCAGGGCCGGAGTAACCGAGTGGTTTTGTAAGACCACCGCATTGGAAGTGTCGGGATCGGAGTGATCCGTACAGGACCAGAGAGCCAGGCCCAGAAGAACGGTAGAAGTTAATGCTCGTTGCATGGTAGATATGGTGAGAAGCCACAAAAATCCACCTACAGTATTACTTGAATATTACGGACGTTTTATCGATTTATGAGCTTTGAAAAGGGTAGATTTTTTCAGTCAGTATAGTAAGCAAAGCGTCTTCAAACTCAGAAGAAAAGCATTGATGAACCCTGAAAAATGAGATCTATGAGCAGGAACGTAAATCGTTTGGTAAGAGCGGTATTAGGACTGGAAAAAACCGGAGTAGGGGCAGAAGCAAAAAAGGGAGAGGAACCCTTTATACGTCAATTTTTGTCATTTGACATATAAAGCGTACAGTTCATAGAATAAGCTTGATACCCCCGTTTAAAGAAGTGTAATTTTGAACCATAGGTTTAGAGGTTAAGCAGGAAACTCCCCCGTGATTCATGAGGGAGTTTTTTTATGAATACCGGGGTTGTTTCTGGACCTTCGGCAATTGATTATGATTGTTCCAGAAATCAAAGACCGTATTCCAGACATTGATATACTCTTTGCGGTTCTGGGGCTTAATGACAAAGGCATTGACGCCACTGGTGTAAGCCTCTTTAATAAAGGCTTCGTTTTCCCAGTGGGAAAACATCACCACGGGTAAGTGCTTCCACTGACGCGAGGTCCGGAGCCGATCCAGCAGTTCAAATCCATTTTCACCCGGTAATTCGTAATCCAATAACATAAAGCTGGGATTAACGTCTTCCAGATACAACAATGCCTGTTCCGCGTCCTCAGCAAAAAGTAACCGGCATTGCTGATTACTTTTTTCATAACTCCAGTTCATAATAAACCGATGATCCGGGTTATCTTCAACGACCAGTACTAACGGTTTTTCATTCATGATAATCTTGGTTCAAAAGCAAAACTGCCAGTGACTTAAAATAGACCTTTAGATGGTAATTCAATAATTTGAGCCCAGTACGCATAAATTTGCTTCCAGGTTTGAGCTAAATCCTGATACGTTTGGGGTTTGACAATGTAGCTGTTTGCTCCCTCCTCGTACGCTTTCTTGATGGTTTCTTCCTGTTCGGAAGTAGTAAACATCAAAACGGGTAAAGCTTTCAACGCCGTACTTTCCCGAATCCGAGTCAACAGCGATAAGCCATTAAGCCGAGGCATATTAATATCAAGCAAAATCAGCGAAGGTTCCAACGCCTGATTCTGTAACAACTCCCAGGCAAATTCTCCATCCTCTGCAAAAATGAGATCTCCCGGGTAACCGCCTTCTTTAAAAGCTAGTTCCAGAAACTCTCGGTCATCCTTATCATCGTCAACAACTAAAATAGTAACGGTTTTTTGAAGCATTGTAAATCCTATAGACGGTATAAAATTGATGGGGATACGTATATAGCAGGTAGAAGAAAAGTTGAACAAAGGTAAAAAGATAAGCGAAAAATTCCATCAATCGAATCCAGATCCTATCCGATCTGGTGAGGATTATCCGAAAAGATAAGGCTAAGAAAGCCTTTGATCGCGAAGGTTTTCTTAAAGATAAGACGTGTATGGGATTTCGTGCTTAACCGGCTTCACGGTTGCGGGATGCCTGTATCCATGAGGCTAAAGATTCATTGAAAAGCTCGTTTTGAAATAGGCTGACTATGGAAATGTGTTATAGTACCTTGAAATACCGGTCACACCAGATTCTACAGCGTGAGTGGGTCGGTAAGAAACGCATAGGAGTTCAGGAGCTAAAAAGATCAGCACGGAAAAAGCATCGAGTCCTTCCACAAGGCTTACATCCTTGTCCTTAGATTGCCTAATGGTACACATTCCTTATCAAAACTCAGTAGCATCATAGCGGTAATTTATTCTATACCCTGCTCAATGAAGCTTAAGTAAGCCTTGATGATAAGGGTGTGGGCAGGTAACGGAGCATGGCTTTTACTTAATTCCATACCTGATCTCCTATCTGGTACAAAACAATGAATAAGATGTAATAATTAGATACAATGTACTATACGTAAACCTTAATCTCCCACAAGCAGTGTTTATTTGTTTAATTAATTTGGATTGAAATCAAACCTCATCTGGCTTCCGGATGAGGTTTATTGTTTAATTAGACATGTTACTCCTTGATTTATACTCAAAAGTGATATTTATCCCCGTTACAAATAATCACTTTTAAAATAAAACAGAGCTATTAGTAGTTTTTGCTATGCGTTTACGAACGTCTAAATTAAATCTCACCGTTTTGAAATAGTGAGAACGGTTGTCTTTTAAATTATGGTACAAAACACATATTCTGATCTTGAAGTAGATGTGTTCAAAAAAATTGCCCAAGTCTGGTAATAAAAGTTTTATAAAACGTATATAAAGTCACGTGACTTACTATATTTGCTGTTCACCGATTAAGTTAAAGGTGTGGGTTAATTCACGAAAACCGTTGGGTCCTGCCTGACGGTTTTTTTAATAGTGTTGTGGAAATGAATGCGGGGAACGCTCAAAAAGAAAACCCTGCCCCAAGCCTCCGGCCTTGGACAGGGTATCTCAATATAATCATAAGGGTACTGACTCTTAAGCCAGACCGGGTATTTCGACCATTTCGTCTACGGAAGTTTCGTAGGCAACGCCGCCTACTTCAAAACCGAATAAATTAAAGAAGTCGGTTTTGTATCCTTCCAAGTCACCCAGTTGCGGTAAGCTTTCAGTAGTTGCTTCTGCCCACAAACTGGCCACTTGAGCCTGAACGTCCTCCCGCATTTCCCAATCGTCAATACGAATACGACCTTTTTCGTCCGTAGGTACGGTTCCATTGGTGTATAGACGTTGTTGGAACAAGCGTTGCATTTGTTCGATACAACCTTCGTGGATGCCCTGCTCTTTCATCACCTTGTACAACAGTGAAATATACAGCGGAATAACGGGGATCGCCGAGCTGGCCTGCGTTACCAGAGCCTTGTTAACCGAAACATAAGCTTTGCCATCCAGGTCTTTCAGCGTATCCGTGATGCTGGACGCCGTTGCTTCCAAATCATCTTTGGCCCGGCCAATGGTACCCTTGCGGTACACGGGTTCGGTAAGGGCTGGTCCGATGTAAGAATAGGCGACCGTCAAAGCACCCGGAGCCAGTACGTCTGCTGCCTTCAGGGCTTCAATCCAAAGTTTCCAGTCTTCACCACCCATGACAGCGACCGTATTTTCGATGTCTTCTTCCGTAGCGGGTTCAATGCTGATTTCCGAAACGACGCCGTTGTGGAAGTTAACCGTTTTGTTGGTAAAGGACTGGCCAATCGGTTTCAATACGGAGTTGTGCGTAATGCCCGTATTCGGATTGGTCCGCCGGGGAGAGGCCACGCTGTAAATCACCAGATCCACCTGACCTAAATCGGCCTGGATCAGGCCAATCACTTTCTCTTTGATTTCGTTGGAAAAAGCATCGCCGTTCACACTCTTGGCGTACAGACCTGCCTCCTGAGCCTGGGCTTCAAAGGCGGCCGTATTATACCAGCCCGCTGAAGCCGGTTTGCCCGGCTGGGGTGGCTTTTCGAAATACACACCGAGAGTTGCGGCCTGCGAGCCAAAGGCACTGGTAATGCGGGAAGCTAGCCCGAAGCCGGTCGAAGCTCCGATCACCAGCACTTTCTTAGGCCCCTCAATCGGGCCTTTGGACTGGATATACTGAATCTGATTCACAACGTTTTGCTCGCATCCTTTGGGATGGGCCGTCAGACAGATGAATCCACGTACTTTAGGTTCAATAATCATGGTAGGTACGATTGGTAAATCTCTACGTAAAGAGAGAAAACGTCCAAAATAACACAGAATGTCCCAAACTTGAAGCAAAATGCCTCAGAATCCGGTAAATTTCTGTAGTTGTTACCGAACACAGGCTTCTGGTTCAATGTAGAATAGAGCCCGCAAATACTATATGTATCTGGTCAAAAAGCAGGTTGTATTTTTGCATGAAACGTACTGCCTGTAGCCCTTACATTCGCCTTACCTAGATCGACTTTGGTACCGCAAGCACGGTTGGGTGGTAGCTGGAGAACCTCTGCAGTGGGAGGGTTTTCATCCGCTAGCATTTCATTAGGTAATGGTTTGAAGTTGTTAAAGTACAACCAACTATCTGTGTGTGCGACATAAACCCAATCCCCGTCCTATCACATTCCATGTCGGAATTCCATTCCGGGAATCGCATTCTGGGGCTCAAGCCACCTTCTTCCTCGGCAATGCGTTGGACTAGAGCAAGAGGAAGTCAGCGGTGGGCGTGCCGGCATGGAATACATACGGACTAAAAAACCAGCCAACTCAACGGGACGAAATACTAATCCTATAATACTAAGTGTTACACATTAACACATCACCTGTAATGAAACCCCAAACTATTACTAAACAACAATTACAGGATAATCTGTAACCCCGCCGTTACACCCAGGTACAAGCCCTGCGTATTCTTGGTTCGCTGCTTACTCCAGAGATAAATGCCCCGCAAATCATCCGAAGTCTCACGCGTGAAGTCTACGTAGTTGATCGTGGGCCCAAGGAAAAATTCCCATTGTTTCGCGAACCGAACGGAAGGTAGTATACGTAAAGAGTTCCGTAAATACTCCCGTTTTTTGAAGTCAGTGAGGGTTACCGTAACGGCTTCCAGACTCACGCGATACGGTTCACGCACGAGTACGTGAGCCCCCAGACCCGCTTCCAGTCCGTACAGCGATTGTTGGGGTTGTTTCAGGTTGTATCCGAGTCCAACCAATCCGTATAGGACTCGTCCACCGGAACGGAAGGACAAGAAGCCCGTCAAGGTTTCATCGGTACTTAAGGAAATACTTTTCTCCCCATTTTTCACCAGATTAATCAACCCAATCGAATAATCACTGCTATCGGCTATATTCAGTACTCCGATTTGTACGCCTTTGACGCGTTTGGCCACGTTGATCAGACCAGCAACTTGCGTATGGACTTCTTCGGACTGATTAAAAACCCCGGCCACCTGTACCGTCGATTGGCGAGATACGTTGCCCACCCCCGCTACCTGAACGGCCTTACCCGTTCCAGCGACATTGGTGACACCCGCTAGTTGTAGACCCTGCGTCTCTTGGCTGACTACATTTAGCAATCCCGCCAATTGGGTTGCCCGGGCCGACTGAGCCCGGTTCAGAAGTCCCGACAGCTGAGCACCCTGAGCCCGTCCGCCAATCGTATTGAAAAGGCCCGATAGCATCAATCCTTTCGCATCCTGTCGAACGACACTGCCTAGGCCCGCCATACTGAAACCCGTCTCCGCCCCGGAAACGCCCGCCAGTAGATGCAGAGAAAATGAGTTGGAGTATTGGTCGGCGTGGGTGCCATTACTACTTAAGGGATAGACCAGACCAATATGAGCAACACTCTTTTGTAAATCCTGAGCCTGAACTCCCGATGCCAATCCAGCGAAGAGGAGTGTAAACCATTTTTTGAAAGAAGCGGAGTAAGAAAAAATTTTCATGAGCTATGAATGCATGAAGTGATGAGAATCTACGTCTACGAAAAGTCGCCAGCTGGTACCGGGCTAACGTTCTTTCGTTTTGTATATCCTTGACAACATGCTCTAGCCTTACCCTAAATTTATTTTCATTTTTTTAGGGAAGTACTTTTTATAAAGCGATATGATTTGGTGTAAAATGCTGACTATAAGTAAATTATGTAGAATAAAAATAAGCTAGATTTCTCAAAAATTAACTTGTACACCGCCCTGCCAACCTACCCAGCCGTAAGCAGTGGAGGAGAAATTCCAGTGGGGATAGCCCTTTGCCGAGGTATAGACTTCGCTGAGCTGATCCGCATAGGTGAGGGATAGGGCAGGCCCCGTCGAAAGGGTCCAGTGCGGATTGATCCGGAATTGCAGACTCGTTTCCAGACGAGCCAGTATGGGTAGCGTGTCCCAATTACCCTGATACAGATTTTGCGAGGTAAGGTCCGTAGCGAGTGACCAGCGGGTACCCAGCTGAAATTCTCGTCCCAGCCCCGCCCCAAACGTAAACACGGGTTGCGAAGCAAAGGGCGAATAACCCGCTAGCAGAATGGTATACAGGCGGTGAGTACCACTTTTAAAGGTCAGCTGGAAAGGCACCACGTCGTTGGCGGCTAATGTGAAACTCATTTTGCCGTTTCGAATTAGGTTAATCAGGCCCAGACTATAGCCTGATGAGCTATCGGCTACATTGATCAGGCCCAGTTGTAATCCTTTCACATGCCGGGCGTAATTGTAAAGACTGGTCACCTGAGCACCCGTTACCGTATCACGATGGTGGTTGACCAGTCCGGAAATCTGTACGCTGGCAGTACCCCGCCGGGCCTGATTCAATACCCCCGCCAGCTGAACACTGCCGTGGGTAATATCCGCCGTATTGAATACGCCCGCAATCTGTACGGAACGCTGACTGGTTTGAACGCGATTACTAACACCCGCGATCTGCACGCCCCGAAGCGTATCCAGAGCCCTATTTAGCAGACCGGCGGCCTGAAACCCGTAGACACTACTACCCACCAGATTAAACAAACCCGCTAACTGTACCGACCGAACATCGTTTTTGATGATGTTGAAAACGCCCGCAATTTCGACCCCCTGTACGCCGGCATTGTACCCACCCAGTAGATTGACCGACACTTTATTGACGACCTGTGAACTCAGTCGACCGTGGCTACCCAGACCCGGAGTGAGGGCGATTTGGTAGGGCAGATTGACGAAAAAGCGACTCAAGTTCTGACTTTGGGCCCGCAAGCGACGGGACAGAAAGGTCCGGCCCAACCAGGTTCGTTCGCCCCGGGAATTCGGATTGATCGTCACCTCATCGAGCAGGATCGCTTTGGGTTTGATGCGAATGGTTACTTCCTGGTTGGCTGGCAGGGTCAGCGTGGTGTCGCCGTACCCAATTTTACTGACCGTGAACGATAAAGGGACACTCCGGTCTTTGACCCGAAGTTTGAAATAGCCCTGGTCGTTACTGACCGTGGCTACAAACCGCGTCTTGTCGTAAATACTCACGAGGTCGGCTTTTTCGCCCGTTTCATCGTCCAGAATATAGCCACTGATGGTCGATTGTCGTTCGACTTTTCCCGGCTGAATGATCAGATAATTACCCGTTTCCTTGTACGAAAAGCGGTTCCCAAACAACAGCTGTAGGGTATACTGAACGGTCTGGTTGCTCACCTGTAAGGAGACCAGACTGTCGCGGGGGATCAGGTTGCTGTTGTAAGAAAAATAGAAATCGCCTTTCTCGCCGATGTGTTGAAGCACCTGCGAAAGGGGTTCTCGTTTCACCGTCAGTGAAATTTTTCGAACGAGCAGTTGTTGGGCATGAAGGTCGAAAATACAGGCGAAGGCACCCAGAATCGTTACTACCCACGCCCTGACAGGAATGGAATGCATGCCGAAAGGTAAGGCCTATTTCAGCAGGAATTGATCTCCCTGCTGGTCAATTTTTAACTGAAGGGTATGAGCAATGATCTCCAGCACGCGTTCCAGCGGCAGTTGCGGCAAGGTGGTAGTAATGGGTAAAGCTTCCAATTCCGGCCGGGCGATGCGTATCTGAACACCGTAGGCTTCATTGAGAGTCTGGACGAGCGTACGGAGGGGCGTCTGCCTGCAAACAAAGGTTTTCGTGTGGTAATACGTGTCGAGATCGTCGTGGATTTTAAGTTTTTCCGGTTTGCGTTCGTCAGTGGGGACAATCGCTTTTTCCTGCGGGCGTAAGTCGATCCGGTACGGTTGACGACGGACTTGCACGTGACCGGTTTTTACCACTATTTCCGTTTGTGTATCGGTTTGCTTTACATTAAAGGAAGTGCCTAGCACGCCTACCGACATGGTATTGACCTCAACGGTAAAGGGGCGGGATGGATCACGTTGCACCGAAAAGAAGGCTTCTCCCGTCAAGTGTACCCGGCGGCTACGAAAGGTTTTGTCATAACGCAGCGACGAGTGCCGATTCAGTGTCACGTTGGAGCCGTCGGGTAGGATAATCGATTGGGGTTGATTGCCGGATTGAACGCTGAGCAGTTCGGTCGGCGTCAGCCACAGGTATGTTTGCCAGCCGATACCCAGCATCAGTAAGACAACTGCCGCCCGTATCCAGCCTCGAAAACGGGGGATGGAGCGAATAGATGGTTTTTGAATTCGCTGTTGAAAGTGTTCCCAGGCGATCTCTTCATCTAGTACGAGTGGTTCAGCCGAAGGCTGGCTTTGTTGCCAAATGGTGCGGAACTGGGCGTAGTACTGCTGGTGACGATCGCTTTCCCGTAGCCAGGCTTCTACCTGCGTTCGTTCGGGTATACTGGTTTCATGCAGCATGTACTTCACCAGTAAATCGTCCATTTTTGAATCGATTTTCATACAAACAAAGGGGATTGGGGTAACCAGACAAGTAGTCCCAGCAGGGGTAGGTAGTCAGCCAGTTGCTGACGTAAAAAGCGTAGGGCTTTGCCCATTTGGTTTTCAACCGTTTTGACGGGGATTTCCAACAGGTCGGCAATCTGCTGGTACTTCAGCTCCTCTACTCGGCACAGGTGAAAAACGGTCCGACATTTCTCGGGCAAGTCCCGCAAGGCCTGATTAAGGCGTTCTTCCAACTCCACGAGTTCGAGCGTGTGAGTAGGTTGTTGGGGTCGGTCTTTCAGCTCCCGCTGGGCATATTGCAGGTACGATTGCTCGACCTTGACGTGTTTGAGGTAGTTTAGACTTTCGTGATAAACCGCCCGGTAGAGATAACCCGTAGTAGATTCCCGAATTAGCAGCTTTTTCTCCCACAAGCGGCAGAAGACACTCTGTACCATTTCTTCCGCCATCACGTCGTCTTTCACCAGTGTGTAGGCGTAGGCGTGAAGTTTCTTCACGTGGGTCTTAAAAAGCTGCTCAAATTCCTGCTCAAACGAGACTACTTGCATGGGGCTTACGGCTGATGTCTTCGGTGGCTAGGACAACTCAGTCGGACTTTCCCCTACAGAAATCAAAAATCTTTTTAAAATCGGTACCTATTCGGGCCTTGTATGGGAAGAAAAAAGCCCCGGTAGTAAAGATTGAAAAGACGCTTAAAATAACGTTAAATTATACGTTTAAAAAAACGGTATATACTAGGAGGATATCTTAGGCTAGGTTTACTGGAAGGGACGTTGTTGTTTGATGAAGTAATTGATTGATAGAATGTTATAGTGAAGATGAATGGTGACAGAAATGCTAGTTTATCCCTTTGAAAGCAAAAGGAAATCTTAATCAAAAGAATTGAAGTAGTATACCTATGAAAACACGACCCGGAAATTTAGCTTCCGGATCGTGTTTTCGTATCGTACCGTCTTACGACAAAGCCTGGGGCGGAGGGGAACCCGCCGGTTTGGATCGGTCTTCGGGTAAGGGAACAAACTCCGTATGGTCGGTCGGCGGTAGCGGAATACGGCCCGCCTGCCAGTCGGCCTTGGCTTGTTCAATCCGTTCTTTACTGGAAGAAACGAAGTTCCACCAGATGTAACGATCGCCCAAGTGTTCACCGCCCAGTAACATGATCGTACTGTTTTCAACCGCCACCAAGACTGGATCAATCCCTGGTGTAAAAACCAGCAACTGCCCCACGCCGTAGCGGTGGCCATTGACTTCCACGCTGCCTTTGGCTACGTAGGCTCCCCGTTCGGAATAGCCCAGGGGAATGCCAAAGCGGGTTCCGGCCTGTAAAACCACGTGCACGTAAAACAGCGGCGAATGGGTTTTGACATCATTTTTAACCCCAAAGGCCTCTCCGGCGATGAGTCGCATCCAGACGCCTTTATCGGTAAAAACCGGCAATTGATCAGGCTGGTAATTGGTAAAAGCCGGGTCCGTTTCTTCGTCGGCTTCGGGCAAGGCGACCCAAGTCTGTAGCATCTCCAGCGATCCCCCGGCCAGCGTTGCTGGATCTTCGAAACGCTCGGAATGGGCAATGCCGCGACCGGCGGTCATCCAGTTCACTTCGCCGGGACGAATCACCTGTTCGACGCCCAAACTGTCGCGATGGGTAACCAAACCATTGAACAAGTAGCTGACCGTCGATAAACCAATGTGCGGGTGCGGCAAAACGTCCATACTCGGCAACTGCTCGGCGGTAAACTGTACCGGACCAGCGTGATCCATAAAAATGAAAGGGCCGATCATGCGTCGAAGCCGATAAGGCAGAATCCGGCGAATCGTAAAGTTATTACCCAGGGTTGCGGGTCGGGCATCAATGATGAGGTCTAACATGGCATTTGGGATCGGTTAGCTGTGAATGGTAGTACGTTTCAGTCCCTTGCTTGTTTGATAGCACTTCCAGGTTCATTAAGGATACCTAAAAAGCACCATTCCGTATAGACTTTCAAAAGCCTGTATTTCATAACGGAGGATACGTTGCAAAGCACAGGCTAGGACTTGAAAAAGTGGTAATTAATAACGATTTGCAAATATTAGGGAAAAGGCTGGCTTTTACGGTCTAAAAAATAAGGGTAACCTCTACATTTGTATATTCACGAAACCTCCTCTTCCCTAATGCTTAAGATTACTCTTCCGCTGATTACAGCTTCCTTATTATTATTCTGGAATACCTCCCGCACGAATCGCCCGCAGTCGCTTCCCTCGCAGCGGGTGCTCATCGATTCTTTGCCCAATGGAACTAGTTGGCCCGGGGAATTACGGGTGACTCCTTTTACCGGACCGGAGCTGACGCCAAGCCCCGCCTGTCTGGCCTTAGCACCTTCGGGAGAAGTATTTGTAGGGGTGGATAAGATGGGTTCGCTGGGTAAGAAGGCGGGGCAGGGCAGTATTGTCCGCCTCGTTGACAGCAATCACGATGGCAAGCTCGACTCGCATACCATTTTTGCAAAAGTCGATAACCCACGGGGTATTTTGACCATTGGCGATCAGGTATTCGTACTTCATACGGTTTTCTCGAAGGAAAAGGGCGTGGCTACGGGGATGGACCTGGTCGTGTTCGACGATAAAAACCACGATGGCGTAGCGGACGGACCTTCCCGCCCGCTGATTGAACACATCAGTAATCCGAATTTCCTGCAAAGCCGGGGAACGGATCACGCGACCAACGGCATCCGTCAGGGAATTGATGGCTGGATTTATATCTCTGTAGGTGATTTTGGTTTCCATGACGCAATAGACCGATCGGGTAAAAAGCTGACCATGCTCGGCGGTGGAATCGTACGAGTACGGCCCGACGGTACCGAAATGGAAGTGTATGCCCACGGTACGCGAAATGTGTACGACGTCGCTATTGACCCGTACATGAACATTTTCACGCGGGAAAACACCAACGACGGCGGCGGCTGGAACGTCCGCTTCAGCCATTTACTCCAAACGGGCGAGTACGGCTATCCAACGCTGTTCATGCATTTCACCGATGAAATCATTCCCGCTCTGGTTGACGTGGGCGGTGGTTCGGGTACGGGCTCCTTGTTTATGGACGATGATACCTGGCCGGAGAAATACAACCGCGTGCCGATGATGGCCGACTGGGGTCGTAACCAGCTGTACCTGCACCGCGTGACATCCGATCAGGCCAGTTTTACGCAAAAAGAGGAGGAGTTTATCAGACTTCCGCAGATTACGGATATTGACGTAGACGCGTCCGGACAGGCCTATCTGTCTGCCTGGGATGGTGCCGGTTATTCGGGTAACCCCGGTAAGGGATTTGTGGTGCGGGCGGTTCCGAAAAGCTGGACTTACAAGCCGTTTATGGATGTCAAGAAAGCCAGTGTTGAACAGCTAGTCGGAGCATTGAAGCTGGGTAGTAGCGTAGCTCGTCTGGCTGCTCAGCAGGAATTGCTTACGCGTCCGGCTGCCAGCGTAGCTCCGGCCTCGTGGGCTTTGGTGACGGATGCATCTCAGCCTCTGCACAGTCGGGTAGCCGCTTTGTTCACTTACGCTCAGTCGGCGGGGAGTCAGGGCATCAGCAATCTGGTTAAGCTGACCGAGGATACCACCCTGCGGGAGTTCGCTCTCAAAGCTCTGGCCGATCGCAAAGCCTGGGCTCAACAAGTGCCACTTGAACCTTTCTTGAAAGCTCTGAACGATCCTTCAGCCCGCGTACAAACAGCGGCCATCATTGGTCTGGGCCGTCTGGGAAAACCGGAGGCTGCTACGGCTCTCTTGCGGGTGAAAGTACCGGCATCCTTCGTAGCTCCTGTAGGCAATGCCGAAGGACCTCACGCGACGCCTAACTCGGCGATCGTACCCGCCCACCTGGCCGCTCGGGCACTCGTGAGCCTGAATGCCGTTGACGCCTGCGTAAAAGCACTGGGTACTGATCAATCTACCCTCGCTTTATGGGCCTTACGTTCCATGCACGATCCTAAGGCAGTAGACGGTATCATGGCTGCCTATGACAAAACCAATGATGCTGCCTTGAAAAAGCAGATGCTGGTAACGCTGGCCCGCTTGTATCAGAAAGAAGCCGATTACGATGGAAGCTGGTGGTGGAGTACGCGACCCGACACGCACGGTCCATACTACAAAGCGGTTGCCTGGGAATCATCGCCGAAGGTGAAGGATTTTCTGATGAAACAGTGGCAGCAGTCCGGCGATAAAGCCTTCTACGCGGATCTCAACAGCCGTCATCGCATGAACATCGCCGAATGGGGTGGACAGGAGACTACGGTGGCGAAAGAAGAGGTCAAAGTGGACCTGGAGAAAATCAAGAATAAAAAAGGTCAGGTAGGCGAGTCGTCCATCGAGGATGTCATGCTGGCTTTGGAAAAATTAAAAGGAAATGCTACGCTGGGTAAAACCCTGTTTACGCAGCAGGGCTGCATTGCCTGCCACAGCCTGAGCCGCAATGAACCCATGAAAGGGCCCTTTATGGGACAAATTGGTTCGATCATGAGCCGGGATCAGATTGCAGAATCCATTTTGAAACCCAACGCCTCTATTTCTCAGGGTTTTGCAACGGTTATGATTACCGCAAAAGGTAAGAAAAGCTACATGGGCTTTGTAACGGAAGAATCCGCCAGCCGGGTGGTGCTCCGCGACATTGCCGGGCAGGTATACACCATCAAAGCTTCGGATATTATCAGCCGGAAAGAAATGGAAAACTCGATGATGCCTGCGGGGCTGGCCAATGCCCTTTCCTACGAAGAATTTGCTTCTCTAGTAACCTTCTTATCCGAACAGAAAAAGTAAACGATTGGAGGTATGATTTTAAACAAGGGTACGCAAAACTGCGTACCCTTGTTTGTTTACAGTTTATAGCCCTACTTTTTGCTTGTTTAGAATTGTACTAGGTACTTAACTATTTTATTGAATAATCTGTAAAAATTGAATAAAATACTTACTACAGTAACGCAGGTTAATCAGTGGTCAATAACTTTCCTCTACTGGAATAATCAAGCAGTACTTGTTCTTCTGCCTTCTTATTTTTTCCCGCTAAAGATTATTTGAAAAGTAGAAGAGAGTTAAGAGTAACTAAACGATTGATAAGATATTTTAAGATAGGGAATATAAAACGTGAGCTGTCTAACTAAAGTCAGAAAATAAGATAAGTCAATAATAGAATATACCAATGAAATAGAAGCACGAATAAAACGTTCTATTTCTTTCAATTGCTGAAACTTTACCCAGTGTAACTTCCCTCCAAAATTGGCAATCAATACAAAATCTAATAAAAATTAACTAATGGTAAGAGTCGTGTTTGTAGTATTAATACTACAAGAATTGGTCAAGTTATTCTATGTCCATTGTGAAAATTACCTTATAGGTTTGAGTTTGTAAACAGCATATCTACGGTTTATTCGGCGTATAAGGAAAAGTATTGCCTCGATGCAATGCCTGACATGTGAATCTGGAACGGCCTCAAGACACTGGAATTACAAATTAAATTGACGGTTATGCAGCTCTCACCTGGACCCTGTCCAGTTGTAGACTCAAATGGGGTACTCGCAGGCGGCTTGTACCCCATTCTTTTTTTTATAGAGCTAAAAATTGATTTCTTCGTAGGGTTGAGGTACTTGCTCCGTAATTTTCTAAAAAGAGATCCTCCGCTTATCTTACGGCGGCAGGGGGCTAATCTCTATCATTTGCTCTAAACCAAAATAAAGAATGCGTTCTATTCACGCTCGTTTATTCAGTAAGCGTTTCCTGGTGTTGATGCTGATCAGCTTGTTATGTCACATAGATCTAAAAGCTCAACCCTTTCCTAAAAAGGTACATCGAATTGTCTTCCTGGGTAACAGTATTACTTACGATGGCCGTTATGTGACCGATGTAGCGGCATATTTACGCGTGAAGTACCCCCGTCAGAACTACGAAATCATCAATGTGGGTTTACCCAGTGAAACGGTATCCGGTCTATCCGAGCCCAACCACGCCGATGGTAAATTTCCCCGGCCCGATCTACACGAACGGCTGACTCGGGTTTTGCAGCAAACCAAACCTGATTTGGTAATTGCCTGTTACGGCATGAACGATGGGATCTACCTTCCTTGGGATGAAAGCCGGTTTGCCGCCTTCCGTACAGGAATGCAGTGGTTGCATGATCAGGTCGTGAAGGCGGGTGCCACCATCATCCACGTCACCCCGCCCGTATACGATGAGAGTCGGGGACAGGCTCAGGGCTACGCCGCTGTGCTGGATCGCTACGCTGAATGGCTACTTTCGCAACGAGATGCTCAGCAGTGGCGGGTACTGGACATTCACTTTCCCATGAAAAACTATCTGGAAACCCAGCGGCAACAGAACGCCACTTTTTACCTGGCCGAAGATGGTATTCACCCGCAGGCACAGGGCCACTGGCTCATGGCTCAGCAACTCTTGGTAGGGCTGGGGGAAGATCAGGCAGCTACCGCGACGGATGCCCGAGCGAGCGTAGCTTTTCACCCCAAAGGTGCCCAACTGCTGGAACTAGAAGCGGAAAAGCAGGCCGTACTGAAAGACGCCTGGTTGACGTCTACGGGTCATCAGCGTCCGGGCATGAAAAAAGGACTACCGCTGGCGGAGGCTCTACAGAAAGCCGCCGCTTTGACAAAGCAGCAAAAAGCTTTATTACGCTAGTGCGGATTTCTGCTGGCGGCGGAATACGGTGGGACTGATTCCTCGCTGTTTTTTAAAGAATTTGTTGAGGTGACTTTCATCCGTAAAACCCAACTCGTAGGCAATTTCATTGATTCGCAGGTCACTATGTTGCAACCGGGCTTCGATTAGCTTCGTCCGGTAGTTCGTAATGTATTGCTGCATGGTTTCCTGGGTATGCTTTTTGAAATAGCGGCCAAGGTACGTTTCCGACAGGCCAAAGTACTGGCTGACGGCTTCCGCCCGGATTTTTTCGGGTTCGTGAATATGGTTTTGGATGTAATGCAGAATGTTCAGAGCCCGCTCGTCAGTATGGGCCTGCACCTGTTGAGGTAAGTAGCGGGCAATATTTCGGGTAACAATGACAAGCAGCGTATTCACCAATTGACGAATAAGTTCCTTGTTGTACCGGTCCCACTGGGCATACTCGCGGATAATGGCCTCCACAAGCGGTTGTACCAGCAATTTGTCGGGCTGGTTACGAAGAATACAGCCCGGCTGATGGTTGGCATTTTGCAGAATAAATTCCAGTCGCTGAATGTCGTCGGTCTGAAAGGTATTGGTGTGCAGGTAAATGTCGGTGAACCGCAGGAAAAAGAATTCCGTCGTCGTTTCGATTGCAAACGAATGGCAGTCTTCTGGCGTAATCAGAAACATATGCCCCGGGCGGTACGAAAACTTATTCTGATTAATACACTGAACGCCAGTACCCGACAAAATATAAACCAGCTCAAAAAACAAGTGCTGATGCCCGCCTTTAGGACATTCATCGAGGGTTTTGTGAACAATCGTAAAAGGCTCGTGCAAACGTTCTTTCTGCATCATTGTATGAAATGAATGGACCGGTAACGTAAAAACTTTCGGTATGGACCGTAACGCAAAATCCACCAAGGCATGATTTTACTACCATTGGCACAAATGTACCGGAAATGAGAAAATATCTACCGGGAAGTACTGGAAAAACTGGTACAACTTTGCACCGCACTTAGAACCACAACCAGCATGAAAGCCATTGTAATTAATGAATTTGGAGGCGTCGATCAATTTGTTTACACCGATGTGCCCGTACCCACCGTACAGGAAAATGAAGTATTGATTCAGGTAAAAGCCATCAGTATCAACCCCGTTGATGCAAAGACGCGGGCGGGAAAAGGCATGGCCGGGCGATTAAAATCCGTGCATCCACTGATTCTAGGCTGGGATGTTTCCGGGATTATCACTGAAATTGGTTCCAACGTAACGGCGTTCAAGGTTGGCGATGAAGTATTTGGCATGGTCAATTTTCCCGGTCATGGTCAGGCCTATGCGGAATACGTCGCCGCTCCCGCTGACCAGTTAGCTTTGAAGCCGGCTAATGTTAGTCACGAAGAAGCCGCTGCCGCTACCCTGGCTGCTCTGACGGCCTATCAGGCCATGGTGCATAAAGCTCCGGTTCAGCCGGGTCAACGCGTTTTAATTCACGCTGCTGCGGGCGGGGTGGGTCATTTTGCCGTACAAATGGCGAAACATTTCGGAGCGTACGTCATCGGTACGGCTTCAGCATCGAATCAGGCGTTTGTACAAAGTCTGGGAGCTGATGAATTCATTGATTATACGGCTCAGCCCTTCGATGAAGTCGTGGCGGAGGTGGATCTGGTACTGGATTTCGTGGGAGCCCTGCCCGTACTGGAACGTTCACTCAAGGTACTTAAACCGGGAGCTACGCTCATCAGTATTCCTACGGGATTGCCCGAAGCCATTACACAGCAGGCCGCGGCTCTGGGAATCAATGCCTTTTTCTTTCTGGTACAATCTGATGGAGCCGATATGCAGCAAATTGCCGCTTTAGTAGCGGAGGAAATGGTACGAACCCATCTCTTTAAAATCTATACCTTTGAGCAGATGGGTGAGGCTCATCTCCAACAGGAAACGGGTAGAACCGTAGGCAAGATCGTCGTTACTGTTGCGTAGTTGCAGTTTCTAAATCTTTTCTGGTATGAAAGCCATCGTCATGGAACCCCTTGCCGGGCGTAATCAATTACAGCTCCGGGACTTACCCCGCCCCGCTATCCGGTCCGGCGAGGTACTGGTACAAGTCAAGGCTCTATCCATCAATCCGGTAGATCACAAAACCTTACAGGGGAAAGGACAGTACGAAAACATTAAAAACGACCCGCCTCTGGTTTTAGGTTGGGACATCGCTGGCGTAGTCGTTGAAAGTGCCGCGACCGCCTTTAAAGCGGGGGACGAGGTATTCGGAATGATCAACTTCCCTGGTCATGGCAAAGCTTATGCCGCGTACGTAGCCGCTCCTGCCCAACATTTAGCCCTGAAACCCACCTCCGTTTCCTTCGAAATCGCTGCGGGTACGGCTCTTTCCGCTCTAACGGCGTATCAGGCGATTCGGAAAGCGGCTGTACGGGCGGGCGAGCGGGTGTTTGTGCAGGGGGCCGCCGGAGAGGTTGGTTTTTTCGCCGTACAAATGGCCAAGGCTTTGGGGGCTTACGTCGTCGGAACGGCGAAGGCAGAAGACGAAGCTCTACTGAAGGCCCGGGGACTCGATGAATGGATCAATTACCAGACCACCGATTTCGAACAGGTCACGCAGGATATTGACTTTGCTCTGGACACACTCGGGGCCGAAGCTGCCGTGAAAGCCCTGCATATTCTGAAACCAACGGGTCGGCTTATCACCATTCCGAGTGGAAAGGGGGAGGCGTGGAAAGCGGAGGCCGAAGTACGGGGCTTACAGGCGGATTTCCTGTTTGTCCATTCCAGCGGCGAAGACATGCAGGTACTCGCCGATTATCTAGCCAAAGGCCTGATTCAGCCCCGGATCGCTCATATGTTTACCTTCGATGAAATCATCCAGGTACATGAACAAATGGAAGCCGGTACGCTCAGTGGCAAGATTGTCGTACGGTTGGAGTCATAAGGTTCATCATCTACACTCAAAACGCATGGAAACCACCTTTGAATGTCTGCTTGTAACGCAAGAAACCGACGGTTCTTTTCAAACTACTTTAGCTCGAAAAAGGATTGACGAACTCCCGGCGGGAGAAGTCCTGATTCGGGTTCGTTACTCCTCGCTGAATTATAAAGACGCTCTTTCTGCCTCGGGTAATCGGGGCGTGACTCGCCAATACCCCCATACGCCGGGCATCGACGCAGCAGGGGTTATTGAAGCTTCCAGTCACGGCGACTGGCAGGTAGGCGATGAGGTAATCGTTACCGGTTTTGATCTGGGCATGAATACCAGCGGTGGCCTTTCCCAATACATTCGGGTGCCCGCTCAATGGCTGGTTCGTCGGCCCGAGTCCTTAAGCCTCAAAGAAAGTATGAGTTACGGTACGGCGGGTTTTACGGCCGGGTTGAGCGTAGCGGCCTTACTCCGGTCCGGAATTCGTCCCGAGCAGGGGCCTGTAGTCGTTACCGGAGCGACGGGCGGCGTAGGTTCTATTGCCGTAGCCATTTTGGAACGTTTGGGGTATCCTGTTACCGCCGTTAGTAGCAAAGCCGAAGCCCATGCGTTCCTTACCCGTCTGGGGGCCAGCGAAATTATTCCCCGTACGGAGCTGGAAGATACCTCAGGGAAAGCCCTATTGAAACCGCGTTTTGCCGGTGCCATAGATACCGTGGGTGGTTCGGTATTAGCTACTCTTGTTAAAAGTGTGCAGTACGGCGGGGTGGTTACCTGTTGTGGCATGGTGAATGGGGGCGAATTGCCCTTGACGGTCTTCCCGTTCATCCTACGCGGCGTACAGCTCCTTGGAATCGATTCGGTTGAATACCCCATTGAATCCCGATCGGAAATCTGGAAGCACCTGAGTGGCGATTGGAAACCTGCGGATTTACCGAGCTTAACGCGAGAAATCACCTTGGCCGAAGTTCCCGCCGTCCTTGAAACCATACTGAAAGGGCACATGCAGGGCCGGGCTTTGGTCCGCATCGACTAATACGCACTTCTTTATTTTCTTCCCTTTTTTCATTCATCCCTTCGATGAAACAGCTTCTTATTGCCTTTTTTCGTACTGGGACCCTTTGCTAGGTAGGAGCACAGGCTCATTTCAAAATGGATAGTTTACTTATTCAACACCTCACAACCGAGATTTTGTGGTGGTACCGTCTACTCTGCGGTGCAATGATAGTTTACTCGTGGAGGGTCGACGTTTCTCGGTCGATCCGTTTTTGAATCAGGTTAAATGGGAGTTTGATCAGTTATATGCTGAATCGGAAACCCGGCGGCGTCAATGATCCGTCAGCTTTCACGACCGGATTGGGGGTACGCCTGCGATGGTGCGAGCCACAATGGAACTGCTGCGGTACATCTAACAGCACTAGCGAGTTAGCTTCAAACAAAAGGATGAAATAGCCCGTGTGACGCTGGAAGATAAAACCGGTTTACGGGCCTAGAACCACAGAGAGGCATTTATTGCGGAATTCATTCGTATTGATTTCGTAACGGGCGGTTAATATCCAGTTAACGTTGGAACTGTCTATTTGCGGGAATTTTACGCTTTATTCCCATTAGATGAAAAAATCTTTATTACTCGCCATCCTGGTTGTTTTGGGTACGTGCTGGCTTGCTCAGCCCTCGTTTGCCCAAACGACGCAAGCCTCGATTTTCGGGGTTATTTATGAAAAAGATAACGCACCCTTACCGGGAGCAACCGTTCAGATCAAAAACGAATCGACGGGCTTTACGACCGGAACCGTTACGAATGCCAAAGGTGAATACTCTTTTAAAGAGCTTCCCCTGGGTGGTCCCTATCTGGTGCGTGCCACCTTCGTTGGTTACGGTGAACAAAAGCGAACGGGCTATATGCTCAACCAGGGTGACGCCATCCGCGTGAACCTGACCATGCAGGAAGGTGAACAAAGCTTACAGGTAGTTGAAGTTGTCGCTTCCGGTCTGAAAAACAAGATCGAAGATATCGGTACGGCGACGGCCATTTCAGCAAAAGCCATGTTGACACTACCTGTAAACGGTCGGAACTACCGCTCTCTGATGGACCTTTCTCCGCTGAGTCGTGGGGATAACCTTTCGGGTCAGTTAGCTTCTTCCACCAACTTTACCATTGATGGGATGACGGCTAAAAACCCGACCTCGGCCGGAGCCACCACCAGCCGAAGCGGGGCTCCATACTCGATTTCCATGGAAGCCATTCGGGAGTTTAAAGTCGTGACCAACCAGTATGACGTAACCTTCGGCCGGGCCGGGGGTGGTACGGTGAGTGTGGTAACGAAAGCCGGTACCAACAAATTTACAGGAAGCATTTTCAACTATACGCGGGCGAACTGGCTGTCAAGCCCCTATGATATTCGGGGGAACAAACGCGATGCTCCTTTCTCAACGAATCAGTACGGTTTCTCGCTGGGCGGTCCGATCATTAAGGACAAACTACACTTTTTCATGGTATGGGATCACCAGCAGGATTCCCGCCCGCTGATCATTGCGGACATTCGGACGGCTACCGATGAAAGCCGTTTTAACGTAACAACCGCTACCCTCGATCAGTACATTACCATTGCCCGTAACAAGTACGGTATGTCGCCCGAAGGTCGACAGTACGGTAATTTTGATAAAAAACGTGGTTCGGACGCAGCCTTTGCCCGGATCGACTGGCAGATCAACAACAAGCACCTGCTGACCCTGCGGAATAACTTTACCAGCGACGTTAATAAATTAGGTTTAGCCGATAACACGGCCATCAACCTGTATGAATCGTACGGTAACGATTACAACGTAGACAACAGCTTGCTGGCTACCTTACGCAGTACGCTGAATCCGCGGATGACCAATGAGCTGAAACTTCAGCACCTGTATACCTACCAGAAAAGTAGCCCCGGTGATCAATTGCCCGGAGCCAACATCCCCCGGGCGATCGTCGAAAACGTCGCATCTACCCTAACTGGAGGCCGGAATGCTACGACGAACATCCAGATGGGTGGTCACCGTTTTGCTCAGGAACGTTTCCGCAACAACGTCATTCAGTTGGTAGACAACCTGTATTACAACACCGACAAAGTACAGTATACCTTTGGCTTTGACGTGATGTACACCAATGCTTATTCGGTGTACGGTAGTGAAGTAAATGGTCGCTTCCACTATAATACGGAGGTAGATCCAACCACGGGCGGTACGATTACGGCTCTGGAAAACTTCAACAACCTGAAGCCTTACCGCTACTACCGCGAAGTGCCTTTGATGGATGACTGGGGTGTAACGGGTAAAACGCTTAACGCGGGTATTTACGGACAAATGCAAACCAAGATTGCCCGCGGTCTGGACATGACGGCCGGTCTGCGTCTGGATTATACGCATTACCCTTCTTCTCCGCTTAATCAGGATTTGCTTAACGAACTGGGTATTCGTACCGATAACAAACTGAAGGCTTTTGTCGTACAGCCTCGTCTGCAATTTACTTGGGATGTGAACGAGCGTCACACCGATTATGTACGTTTTGGCGGGGGGGTATTTGCTTCCGACATCAACAACTACATGGTTATCAATAACCTAACCTTTGACGGTAAGCACCTGGCTACCGTGGATGTTCGGGGAGCAAACGTGCCGAGACCGGACTTCAATGCGTACCGGAATAATTACGGTAGTATTCCAAGTCTGGCTCAGTTTCAATTGCCTACCATCAACACCTATGGTCCGGATGTTCGTATTCCCGTGGTGTACAAAGCAAACCTGTCGTACAGCCGCTTCCTGACGGATCGTCTTCGCGTAGGAATCGCCGGATATATGTCACTGGGTCGTAACAACTACACCTACGTAGATCGCAACATGGCGGTAGAGCCTTTCTTCCGCCTGTCACAAGAAGGCAATCGGGGCGTGTACGTACCTTTGAACAGCATGCCGACGAGTGGTGTACCCGATTGGCTGGAAGGTCGAATCAGCAAGAAATATGGTCGCGTCCTGGAGTTGGTTAGCGAAGGAAAAGTAAACCAGTTTGCTTTCGTAGCTGATGCCACGTACCGTTACTTCCGGGATGGGGAAATCACGGCCAGCTATACCTGGAACGACATCCGCGATAATACGTCCTTTAACGGAAACGTAGCCAACTCAGCAACCCTGTCCCTGCCCGTAGTAGATGACCCACGTAACCTGAGCCGGGTGACGTATTCAGACGGTCATTTCCGCAGTAAAGTGGTCTTGGCCGCTACGCTGCCTTCCTTCTACGGTATCACGATTGGGGTTCGTTACTCCGGCATCGGCGGTACGCGTTACTCGATATTGTCAGGAGCGAATAACAACGGTGACTTTGTGGGTACGAACGATCTGGCCTATATTTTCAGCCGTACCAACGGTAGCGTTCCTGAGAACGTACGTACGGGCCTACAGGCGATTTTGGATAACCCTGACGCTAGTCAGAGCATCAAAAATTACATCCTGAAATACGAAGGAAAAATTGCGGAGCGTAATGGTGGAATCAATGGTTTCTACGGTACGTTCGACGTACGGGCCAACAAGAAGTTCAAGCTTTATAAAAACCACGCACTGGAAATCTCAGCGGACGTATTCAACTTCTCGAACCTGTTGAACAAAAACTGGGGTGTAACGAAGACGTTGGGTACGCAGACGCTGTATGGTTTGCAAGCCGCTGGCTTCGATAAAACGGCTGCTCGTTTCAACTACCGCGTGAACACCGCGGGTGTCGTGAACCCCTCTGGTAACCCTTACCAGATTCAGCTGGGAGCCCGGTACAGCTTCTAGACAAACGAGTATCGGATAAAATTCAATAAAAAAGCACCGCGATCTTGGAGGTCGCGGTGCTTTTTTATTGAGTCATACGCTACACCCATACTCGTAAATTGAATCGCTCGAACCAGCAACTAACAACGAAAACCATTACTTCCGTCCCCGCCATTTACCCAGTAAACGGTCGGCGATGATCTGGTAGCCGGCGTCGGAAGGATGCAAACCATCGTAGGTCAGGGCAGCGGCTTCTTTGGGGTAGGGATAGTCATCAGTATCGGGATTGAAGGGTACGCCGATGAAGTCAGGATAAGGATAGTCGCGGTACTGACCCGTTTGGGGATCTTTCAGGCGTTTGAAGCGGACGAGTTTTTTCAGAGCCAAATCCGAATCGTGGTAGAGGTCAACGACGGGGTACTTCTCCAGCTTTCCAATTTGGTTAATAGCCTCAACGACCTGTTCCAGTCGCTGTCCATTTTTTTCCTGATACGAACCATACGCCTGATTCTTGAAATTATTGATGTACACAAAATCTACCCGCTGCATCGGCGTAATCAGAATGACCCTTGCGGATTCATTGAGCTGTTTGAACTTATCCAGAATGATACGAAAGGAACCGTAAATGGTTTCGGCTCCGGTATGCTGTTCATAATCCGCCAGCGTGCCCAGGGGCTTTCCCTGCCACCAGTCGTTCGTGCCCAGAAAAACGGTGAATACATCCGCTTTCACCAGCCCCAGTGATTCGATCTTCTGGGCAATCTGTACGGATGACCATCCATTATGTCCCTGGTTGATATACTGGATTCGCGGGTGTCGTTCCGTAATGAGCGTTAGGTAACCCTTGGATATGCGATGTTGCGTTTCATCCGTGTGGTCATTAAGGTATGTAATGGAGTCACCCAACGCCAGCCAGCTGATGCTACGGGGGGCCGAACCCCCACAAACTAGAAATATGCTGACCAGATAAAGTAATTTTTTCATGCGGTTAGAGATTCATTTGACGGTCCGAAGATAAAGCGATCCGTTCATTGGTACATCCTGCACAATCTCGGTCAAGGCAACTTATCGCTTTTCAAAGGCCAAAAAAAGCTGGAACATTCGCGGCAAGGCCTGAAGGTTCCAGCTTTTCAAAAATTCACTGATCCGGGTTTTACTCTTTTTGCTGAATGTTGACGTGTCCCCGGTTATTGAATACCTCAAACTGAAGGTCTCCCGCTCTAATGAGCATGTAAGCCTGTTCCTGTAGTTCAGTAGCAATTTTGCTTTGATTCATGAGCAGGCTATCCGCTAGACGAATGACCGTATCGTCGTCAGCGGAAAAAGAAGAAAGTAATATTTCTTTAATAGTAACGTGTTGGGCGACTAAAAATTCAAGGCGAGTCATATTCATTGGCGGATGGGTCACAAACTAAAAGGTGTGGGGTTAAAAATCAAAAAACTTACTATACTGAATGGTTTGGAATGAGGCTGGATAAAGCCAACGGTGCATCATAGCGTAGGGTTTAAGTTACGAAAAGATAGGTATACGGGCGGAACGACTTACAATATATACATGCAGTTAGTTACTTGATAACATAATTGTTTAACTTTTGTTAAACTAATTTTTGATTTTTATTAATCAGAAAATTTAGGTATAATATAGGAATCGTAAATAGTTTAGCTACTCAAAAAAGCAGAATTGTTAAATTATTACTGCTCATAAGTCTACCGTCTATTTTGAATAATAAGCCCCTAAATATGGGGGCCTAATAGTAGTTAGATTAGGTCTACTAACCTTTTTTTTTAGGCTTGTATGTTTGTGACGTTTACGGATAGCGTTAGCAAACGTGTTAGCCGATTCGTAAACACATGTTCGGTGAACCTCCGTTAGTTGAATTGGATAAGGGGATTTTCATGCAAACTAACGGAGCCACCTATTCCCAGAATGCCGATGTTATCAAATTTGGCGTTCCTTGTTGTGCATCATCCACCCACCTATATATCTCATATTACCTTAAAAGCCTGCCTGCTTTGTAAGCAAGGCAGGCTTTTAAGGTTAGGAGTCAGAAAAGTCAAATTTTGCTGGACTATTAGTAGTTAAGCAACCGTCAAATTATTCCCTGAAGAAAATACCTGTTTGGTCACACGATCAAATGTAAAGTCCAGACGCCCCAGATTGATACCGCCAAAGCCTACCTGATTCACGAGTACAGGCTTGCCATCCAGGTTGGTAAAGACTTTGGGTTCGGGTAAAAAGGTATGGGTATGCCCACCGATAATGAGATCGATATGCCGGGACTGAGCAGCCAAAATCGGATCGATTATCTCTCCGGCACTACCTTTGAAGCCCAAATGAGAAAGGCAAATGACTAAACTGCACTTTTCCTCGTTCCGCAGAAACGCCGCTACTTCATTCGCCTTAGTCAAGGGGTCAAGGTACTGCGTATCGCCGAATAATTTCGCCGGAATTAATCCCTTGGGTTGAATGCCCAGACCAAAAACGCCGATGCGTAGGCCGTTGACTTTGAAGATTTTGTACGGCTTTACTAAATCCTGTAGCGGGGTGTTTTTGAAATCATAATTAGCTACCAGGACGGGGAAAGTTGCGTGCTCCCGAATTTGTTTGGCGTATACCTCCATACCGCCGTCAAAATCATGGTTGCCCATCGTAATGGCGTCGTATCCTAGCATACTCAGGCTCTGTACTTCCGGCTCTCCATGGAAAAGATTAAAATAGGGCGTACCCTGGAAAATATCCCCGGCATCGAACAGCAGTACGTGAGACTCTTCCTGCCGGATTTTACTGAGTAAACGAGCCCGGTTGACGACACCACCTTTACCGGCATTACGGTCACCGGGCGGAAAGGGGTCGAGGTGACTATGCGTATCGTTGGTATGTAGAATAGTTAGTTTGAGCGAATCGGCCTGTGTTTGGGACCAGCCCTCAAAGCTACCCAGCACTAAGGCTCCGCTTAAACCCGTGAGTTGTCGAAAAAAATGGCGACGATCAGAACGCATACAATTAGGGACTTAGCGGAGGGTAGTACGACCGTCCAGCTGGGGATTAAGAATTTGATTTTGCTGACCTTTACTAACGAAATAATCGCGTATGGCGTCCCGCATGAGGTAATTCAACGGCTCTGATTTCAGGCTATTTTTCAGGAAAAAGGCACTATCGCCACCCGTAGCTACGTAGTCGCTTACCAGAATACGGTAGGTTTTTTGCGAGTCGAAGGGCTGACCCTGTACGTAGATTTCCAGTGGTTTTTTAGTCTCCTTATCCACTACCAGCTTCAGACCAGACTGCGGGTCCAGACGGGCGGCAAGGTATTCGATAAACTGACGCATCGTTTCGCCCGATACCGTCAGTACCACCAAATCATTGTCGAAAGGCATGATTTCGTACACATTCCGTAGCGTAATATTGCCCGCGGGAAGTTCGGCTCGAATTCCTCCGTTATTCATGTGAGCCAAATCAATCGTAGCTCCGTATCGTTTCTGGGCCTGCTCGCGAAATAAATCCGTCAGTAGATCACCCAATTCGGATTCTACACCTCCTTTTTTAAGGTATTTAGCGGATTGTACCAGCACCTGATTCATGGAACGATCCAGACTATCATGGTACGTTTGCAGGTAGTTGGCTAGATTGGAACTCGGCCCGGAAACCAGCGAAGGGTTGGCCTGATCCGTTACTTCCAGTAATGCCGATCCCGTGGAACGTGCCGCGTAGTAATGCGTACTGGAGCACGCAGATACGACAAACATTCCCAGGAGAAGGGGCCAGGTGTGTTTATGCATGTTGACTAAATGAAAGCTCATCCTACTACGAAAGTACGCAGGGATTTGTTCCATAGATGCATAGAAGGTGTGCTTTTCTGAGCAATAACTCAGCAAAAAACGGTAGTACTCCAGTAAGAAAGTAGCGTTACTTATTTACCTGAAGGAAGGTATCAATGAAATTCCGTAAGAATAAGGCCTGCTCATAGTTAAGTACGCAGGAAGCTTCAAATTCTTCGAGTTGGCGGGAATTTTGATTAGGAACTGCAATGAGCAAGGTTATGTCCAGGCCCAGTTTAGAAATGGGTTCTTCGATAATGGGCATTTCCTCCACTTTAAGAATGGCAGGATTTCCTTCCTCCGACACCGCCAACTGAACATTATCCTTCATGAGGTAGCCATTGGCATTGAATTGTAAAGCGACAGTTTGCATGGATTATATGAGTTAATAGGTTGATTGGTAGTAATAACTTAGGGTTCTTGGTAAAAATACCAGGCCACTCCTGCTTAGCAAAGACTAAGAATAAGGTTTGATTTAGTCGGTACACCAACGCAAATCCTAAAAAGCGTGTCTATGGAGAAATCGTACCTTCATGAAAAGTCTAAGCTTTCTCTTGCTTTTATTCTTAGGTCCTACGTTCGTGGGCACATTCTGGAGTTGTCGAAAATGCAAGGATTCCGTGTTGCATTACGCCATTCAATCCTACGAATCACAGTTGGGGAAACGTACTGCTGAAGGCGTTGTTCCAGTAACTCCCCGTGACACCGTTCATTTTTCTGAGCTTGAGATAATTCTTCACGGCCGACTCCAATTTTCAAATACATTTCAGGGGAGTGGAAGCTGGAGTGCTTGGGCTTGTAGCCCCTTAGAAGTACCCCTGGATCAGATAAAATCCATCAAAACAATCAGTAACCAATCCTATACTACTGGTTTACCTGCCGGGAGCGATTTGAGTGATTGGGTACAGGTAGCAGATGAAGAACGACGTTTTCAACCACTATCCGAATTCTTAAGGAAGGTGCCTGCACGCCCAGCTGAGTTGAGGTTGCGATTCATCCATGGTCCTGAAGAGGCGGGCTTGCATCAGTTTACTATTCTAGTTGATTTGGGACAATCCCAGTCCCTTACCGTAAATACTGAACCAATGTACTTAAATCCTTGAGTGGAACACTACCGAAAGTTTTGGTAATCTAAATAGTTAATAAGTATAGGTAAACTAATGTTAACTACTTTTCTAAAAAACCTGCAAAAATTACCATTTATCGAGCTAAACCTACCATTTGTCGAAGATCAACAACATTTTAGCAGTTTGAAGCCACTTTTGTATCACTTCATCGGTCAAAGAAGTGGCGGCTTTGATGACTGAGAAGATTAAACGTATGAAGGTCTACTTGTGACGACAGGTAGACCTTTTTTATTTGCGGTGAACAAAAACAAACCGAGTCTTATGGTTCTGGTTACGCTGGGCTCTGATAAGTAACCAGATCAATACTGATTCCATTGGGATCAACAATCGCAAAATGATTATCTCCCCAAGGTTCTTTTCGTAAATCAATGTGGATAGGTATGCCCAAGCTTTTGATGCGTGCATACTGCTGCTCAACATCAGGAATTTCGATGGTTAGGTAAACGCCCGTTCCGGCAAAAGACGGATGAAATAGCGGCTGTTGCGAAGGATGATCGGGCAAGAGGAAGCTAATTTCTGCCGTACCCCTAGGCTGTTGCAACAATACGAAAAAGTCGTTTTCAAATAGGACCGTAAAATCCAGTACGTTTTGGTAAAATGCTTTGCTCTCCGCGAGCTTCGGTGTGATGATTCCTGCGTTCACCTTGAAAGATCCAGACATCTTGCGTGCGTTTAAGGTTACGATAGCAAAGCTCTAATGGCTGGATGACAGCCGTATGTCAGTAGGAAAATCCGATATTGTATTTTTTTGTTGGCGGAAAACAGAGGTACTCGGTTCGAAAGACTCCCGAGATGGCTCGATAAAACCAGGTACGTCCATTTTACTAAAAGCTTCCTGGAAAATATAGTGAAAATAATTTACAAGTATCTGTAAATCAATAGTATGTATTTGTAAGTATTGGGGCTATACTGAATTAAAAAGGGTGTTTCGGGGTTTATATAATAGCGAAGAAACCAACCCTAATTCCTTATCTGATGGTAACCATTCCCGAGAAAATTACGTCTAGTTTGAGTCCTACTGTCTCCAGCCGATTGTGGTTACCCAAGCGGGTGCTCTTTACGCCAGACGCGTTGGAAGAACCTTTCGGTCAGCAAATGTACCAGCGGATGCAGGCTCTGGATTTACCCATTGAAGTCTTGAAAAATAACCGCATTACGGGTTTGCGTGGTGCGGACGAACGCGAAACCTACCGAAACGCCAAGAATACCCTGGCCGTGGTGAAAGCTCCGCCAAGTGCCCTGCGGCTGCAACCAACACCGCCTTCGGCCGACTGGCAGCTCAACCTGGCCGAAGGTTGTCCGGCTCACTGTCAGTACTGTTACCTGGCCGGAAGTTTGTCGGGACCGCCCGTTACCAGGGTTTTTGCTAATCTGCCGCAACTGCTGGCCCATACGGCTACCTATGAAAGGGAAGACCGGGTGACGAGTTTTGAAGTAAGCTGCTACACCGACGTCATTGGTATAGAACACCTCACGGGCAGTTTAGAAGAATGCGTCCGTTATTTCGCTACCCGCCCGCAGGCTCAGTTGCGGTTTGTGACCAAGTATGATCAGGTAAACCCCTTGCTGAACCTGCCCCACGAAGGCCGGACGCGGGCACGGGTAAGTCTAAACGCCGAACCCATTGCCCGCCGCCTCGAAGGCGGAACGGCACCGGTGGCGGCTCGTATCGAAGCCCTGCGAAAACTAGCGTTGCCCCGTGCCCTTGGCGGCGGAGGTTACGCGGTGGGGGTGGTACTGGCTCCCATCATGCCCATTCCCGATTGGCAGCAGCATTATACCGACCTATTGGATCAGTTAGCCGATCGCCTGGATTTTCCCTGCGATCTGACGGTTGAGTTCATTACCCACCGTTTCACCCCCGGCAGCAAGGCGGCATTATCCGGCTGGTATCCCAATATTGGCGTTGAAATGGACGAGGGCAGTCGGGCCAGCAAGTACAATAAGTTTGGGGGCGTGAAGTTTGTGTACCGTCCTGAAATGATGCAATCCTTGCGAACGTTTTTGACCCGGGCCTGGCAGGAGCGTTTCCCGAAAGCCCCCATTACCTACTGGACCTAGAAACCGAATCAGCCGAGTGGTAACTCATCAACACTCGGCTGATCCATTCAATGGATAGGTTCAGAAGCCATTCTTCCCAATAAATTTTTCGTAGTTTTGTCTTTTACGGTATGCAAAACACCCAACAAAAGATCATCGACGCCGCCATTCTCGTCTTTAACGAGGATTATTCCGCTCCGCTGGAAAAGGTAGCGGAGAAAGCCGCCATTACCCGGCGGACGCTTCACCGCTACTTCAAAACCCGCGAAGCGTTACTGATGAGCTGCCAGAAGGAAATGCAGCGGAGTTGCCGGACCGCCATGATGCAGGCCTTGGAAGCTTCGGATGATCCGCTGAAGCAACTGGAGAATATGGTGTACGCGGGTGTAGAATGCGGAGCCAAGTTTTCGCTATTCAGCAAACTACATACCCGACCGGAACATCTGCACTCGTCACAAAACCCTGATTGTGCTCAGTATGATGCATTTTACTCGCGGTATCGGGGTGTGATCACCCAATTGCAGACTCAGGGTTTGATCGCTTCCGAATTTACAGCGGAATGGATTGCCATGTTTTTTAGTGGAGTAATTGCTGCGACGGTCAATGCCGAAGCGATGGGCTCCGTAGCTAAAAATAGTCTTAAACATTTTGCCTGGCTTTCGTTTAGTAAAGGCATAGGGCTTTAAAAAATTTTGCATTGAAATGTCACATATATGTGACAAAAGTCTTACGTTTGTGACGTTACTTTCCTGAAAAGACCATGAAACAATCTGTAGATGTCGTGATTATTGGCGGTAGTTACGCCGGTTTAGCCGGAGCTTTGAGCCTGGGGCGAGCCATTCGACAAGTCGTTATCCTAGATAGCGGTCGGCCCTGTAACCGTCAAACTCCTCATTCCCATAATTTCCTTACGCAGGATGGCAGTACACCTGCCGAGATTGCCGAACGTGCCAAAGCTCAGGTCTTGAACTATCCCACGGTTCGTTTCCAAAGCGAAACGGCTGTCAGCGTAACGGGGCAGGATATGAATTTTACCGTGACTACGGATGCGGGTTCCGTTATACAGGCCAAAAAACTGTTGTTCGCTACCGGCATTCGGGACCTGATGCCCGCCCTGCCCGGTTTTTCCAAAAGCTGGGGCATCTCAGTCATTCACTGTCCGTATTGCCATGGTTACGAGTATCGCGATCAGCCAACCGGTATTCTCATGAACGGAGAAACCGCTTTGGAAATGGGCCGCCTCATCCGTAACTGGACTCCGCAACTGACCGTATTCACCAACGCACCTTCCACCATTCCGGACACCTCCATTCTTAGTTCGCTTGGTATTACCATTGAAGAAACGCCTTTACAGGAGATCGTTCACGAAAATGGGTATTTACAGCATTTGGTACTTGCTGACGGCCGGAAGTTTCCGTTGAATGCCCTGTACGCCCGCCCGCCTTTTGAACAGCACTGTCCATTACCCAGGGACCTGGGGTGCGTGCACACAGAAGACGGTTATATTCAGGTAGATGCCCTGCAAAAAACGAGTATCGCTGGGGTGTATGCCGCGGGTGATGCCACGACCATGAAGCGAACCGTGAGTGTCGCCGTCGCCGCAGGTACCATGGCGGGCGTAGCAATAAGCCGGGAATTTTTACCTTAAGTGTACGTTCAGCCGGGGAACAGCATCCCGGCTGAAATTTACATGAAGCGTGGGTCGGAGGGGTATTTAGAAAGTCTTCAGGTAGCCTATCGGGTGTCTGGGTACTACAGTCAACGAAAAAATCGTATGTTGCGTAGGCTTTGCCTTTGGTTGAAGGTTACCCAACTCCTCTTCAGCGATGCAACTGTTACCCGCTCCCGCTTTGCTGCCGTTCATCCGGCACTATCTCTTCATCCGGCATTCGTTTGAAAGCGTACAAAAATTACGGTTATTCTCGGACGGTAGTACAGGCCTGGTTTTCTCCTTTAATTCGCTTTTGCAAGATGATCGGGGCGATCGACTCCCGGCCTCCTTCGTTTATGGGCAGATCAGGGAGTACAAAACGGTATATGCGAGCGGAATTACCAATCTGATCATCGTGGTTTTTCAGCCGTATGGGATGAGCTCTTTATTGGGAATACCCGCTTCGGAGCTAAGCAACCAAATCGTAGAACTGGATCTCATACTGGGGACGGCGAGCCGTGACCTGTATCAGCAACTCAGCGACTCAACTGACGTCCAGTCGAGTAAGCAGCAGCTCGATCATTTTTTCAAAGTCTTGCTTAAGCAGGCAACGGATCGGCCGCAACCCCTCATCACAGCCGCTACGCAGTGGATCATTCAGCGAAACGGATGCTTTACGGCTCGTGAACTGATGCAGTTTACAGGCTACGAACAACGGCAACTGGAGCGTAAATTCAAGGAAATCATTGGCGTAAGTCCGCAAAAAATGGGCAGTATTGTTCGGCTGCATTATTTTCTCAAAGAGGTACAACAGCCCCAGTACAAACATGGGATGACACCAGCGGTGTACGAAGCGGGCTACTATGATCAGGCCCATCTGATCCGGGAATTCCGCAAGCTAACCGGCCTTACGCCTTCACTTTATCTGAAACAGCAAAATCGTCTGGCGGTCAATTTCCTTCCTTCACCTGACTAAGGCTTGTCGAATTTGTACAATTCTGCTGCCAGCGGGTTCCGTAGTTTTGGGGCCTACTCAAACAAGCCTCTTATGCGAACCCTGGTTATGGCTACTGCTCAGTTTGAAAACAAGAGTGGTGACAAAGCGTATAATCTTTCCATCATCGATCAACTGGCGGGCAAGGCCGCTCAGACCGGTGCTCAGGTGATTGCGTTTCACGAGTGTTCTATTACCGGATATACTTTTGCCCGACACCTGAGTCGGGAAGAACTGCTGGCTATCGCCGAGCCCATCCCCTCGGGACCCAGCACCGATGAATTGATCCGTCTGGCCCGAAAGCATCGGATTGCAATTGCAGCGGGTTTATTCGAAAAGGATGAACAGGATCGTCTGTACAAAGCCTACGTCTGCGTGGATCAATCCGGCCTATTGGCAAAGTACCGTAAGTTACATCCTTTCATCAATCCACACCTGACGCCCGGCGACGCGTACTGCGTGTTTGATCTGTACGGCTGGAAATGCGGTATCCTGATTTGTTACGATAACAATATCATCGAGAATGTGCGGGCCACCAAGCTACTCGGAGCCGAGATTATTCTGATGCCGCACGTAACCATGTGTACGCCCTCTACTCGTCCCGGAGCCGGATTTGTAGATCCCAAACTCTGGGAGAACCGGAAGTATGACCCCACTTCCCTGCGAGCTGAATTTGATGGACTCAAAGGGCGGCAGTGGTTGATGAAATGGCTACCCGCCCGAGCCTACGATAATGCCGTGTATGCCGTCTTTGCCAACCCCATCGGCATGGATGACGATCAGCTCAAAAACGGGTGCTCCATGATTCTGGACCCCTTCGGTGATATACTGGCCGAATGCCGATCCCTGGATAATGAAGTCGTAACCGCAATCCTGACCTCCGACAATCTCACGCAGGCCGGAGGGCATCGCTATTTACAGGCCCGCCGTCCTGAACTGTACGGGGAATTAATTAGTCAGCCCCATGAATCCGAGCAAAAAGTAGCCTGGTTGCAAACCAATACGAACGAAGCCGAGTAACCTTGCTACTACAATCTCAGCGATGAGGCTTCGTATTACTTGAAGAGAAAATAGTAGGTTGATAAATGCAACAATGTTGCATTTAAATGTTCATATTTGCAACAACGTTGCAAATATGAACCCCTAACGTATTCTCCTCATGGTAAAAAAACTCCCCGTAACCGTACTGAGCGGATTTTTGGGAGCGGGTAAAACCACCCTGCTCAATTATCTCCTGCATCACCGTCACGGCCTGAAAGTGGCCGTTATCGTCAATGATATGAGTGAAGTCAATGTGGATGCTCAGACGATTCAATCGCAGAATGTACTGTCTCGTACCGAGGAACGACTCGTCGAAATGTCTAATGGCTGCATTTGCTGTACTCTGCGGGAAGACCTGATGGTTGAAGTGGAAAAGCTAGCTCGAGAAAACCGTTTTGATTACCTGTTGATCGAATCGTCGGGCATTTCAGAGCCTTTGCCCGTAGCTCAGACCTTCAGTTATACCGACGAAGCGATGGGAATTGACTTATCGGCGTTCAGTCGGCTGGACACGCTCGTAACCGTAGTTGATGCCTACAACTTTGCCAAAGACTTTGGTTCGATTGATACCGTCCGCAGTCGGAAGCTCAACCCAGACGATCAGGCCGATACGCGGAGTATCGTTAATTTACTGACCGATCAGATTGAGTTTGCCAATGTATTGATTCTCAACAAAACGGATTTAATTACCCCGCATCAACTGGGGGAATTAAAGGCCATTCTCCAGCATCTGAATCCCAAAGCCCGCTTGGTCGAATCAAGTTTCGGTCGGGTAGAACCCGAACAGATTCTGAATACGGGGCTGTTTAATCTGGAGGAAGCGTCGCAGGCAGAAAGCTGGGTAGAGGAATTACAGAAAGGCCATCATACTCCCGAAAGTGAGGAGTACGGCATTCATTCCTTCGTTTTCCGGAATTCCCGGCCGCTGCATCCCGAGCGTTTCTGGGCGTATCTTCAGGAAGAATGGCCCGCGGGGATCATACGCTCGAAGGGGTTATTTTGGCTGGCGTCGCGACCCGATAAAGCCCTGAGCTGGGGGCAGGCGGGAGGCTCTTTACGGGCCGAGCCGGCGGGTACCTGGTGGGCAGCAATTCCGGAGAAAGAACGCCTGTACTATCCCGCTTATCAGGAAAATGAATTATTGATTCGGAAACGCTGGCATCCTGACTTTGGCGATCGCATGAATGAGTTGGTGATTATTGGTCAGGACCTGGCACAAGAACAAATCATTCGGGAACTGGAAAGCTGCCTGTGTACCCCAGCCGAAATCCGGCGGATGCAGACCGGCGTACGCTTCCGCGATCCGTTTCCGAAATGGGAATAAGGCCTAAAAAAAAGAACCCGAAAGTGTCGAGCTTTCGGGTTCTTTTTTTTTAGAATTAATGGGAAGAAATCTTAGTCATTATGACCTTCGCTGCTTTCAAAACCCAGCAAAGTCAGACGTACGGGTTTGGCAGACACTTTGTGTTTGGTGGTCGTAGCCAGCGTTTCGAGGTTAATCTGATGTACCTCTCCCGTGGTCGGCAGAGCAATGTACGCAAACCGGTTGGTAGCTTCCAGTATGGGTTTATACGTAGCTCCAGCATCGGTCGTGCCGATTACGTTGCCTTCTTTGATCAAACGATTACTGGCTAAATCATACACCCGCAGTTTACCATCAAGCGAAAGGACGAGCAAACGATTCCCGGCATAATCTACCTTGCACTGAAAAGCATCCGTACCCGCGTAAATAGGGGTAATCTGATTGCTGGACAAATCGATGAGATACGCACCCTTGGTCGCAACAAAACCAATGAATTTCTTGGCCGCCGCCGCGTAGTAAATGCTGCCGAGGCGGTACGCTCCGAAGCCTGCGGGATTCGCAATCATCCGTTGTTCGCCGTTCGATTCAACGACCAATACGCCTCCACTGGTAGCCTCGGCCGAGGTGTAGGCACCGAAAACCGCATGGGCTCCATCCGTCGCGTTGCCGTGAATGGCTCCGACTTCCTGCGTAGACGCGTGCGTTGTTTTGCCCTGCTTGTCAATGACGAGTACCCGGTTTGGACTTTTTCCGCTGGCCGGGGCCGAGGTTACCGCATAGGTACCATTGTCAAAAGCCGCCATGGCTCCGTGGTGCGGGACGAGTCCGGCGTTGATGACCTGCATCTGGGCTCCGGCGGTGTGAAAATTGGTTTCATTGCCTAGGCTTAGGGTACCGTCTCCGTCGTTAAAAATCAGGGATTCCTGACCGCGACTTTTGAAGTGCGTAGGCTTGAGACCCGTTGCCGTAATGGAACCAAACTTGGGCGTACCTTTCTGATCGACATGATCAACGTGCGATTCGAAGCCTGAATCAAATACTTCCACCAGATTCTGGCCCTGGTACAAAACGGCCGCAAAACGCTGAGAAGCAGTCGTATAGAGATTCGCCAGGGGATATTTAGCGTCAAAAGTACTGGTGGTGCCGTCATAGGGGTTAATCTGGGTTAGCTGTTTAGATTCCTGATCCGAGACCAGTACCCGCAAAAATCGGTGTTCGCGGGTGGAAGAATCTTCGACTGCATTGTCTTTCTGGCAACTCAGAAAGGCAGCAGAGGCCAGCATAAACAGGCCAAGGTTTCTAAATGTACGCTTCATGTTTATAGTGGAGTAAAAATGCAACAATGTTGCAAAAGTAACTACACTTTTGGAATCACAAGGAAAAGGGCGGCAATAAATGCAACATTATTGCATTTATTGCCGCCCTTTTCGGATAAGCTACTGAAAAAGAACGATGTCCTACTGTACTATCTTAAACAGTAAATCATTGGGTTTCTTTCTTAAAAGCCATTTTTTAATACTTAAACGGCCTTCGGAAAGGCAATGTCAAAGTAAAAGCGGGAGCCCTGATCCTGCTGACTTTCCACAAAAATCTGACTTTGGTGCAGACTCAACAGCAAATGCACAATGGCCAGGCCCAGCCCCGTGCCCTTGAACTTGCGGGTCGTGTCAAGTGAAGCCTGGGAGTACTCCTCAAAAATCTGCTTTAACGACTCCTCGGGAATGCCAATGCCCGTGTCCTGCACTTCAAAGCGAAG